>NZ_CP091138.1:601948-902923 GCF_021582875.1 Microbacterium sp. KUDC0406
TAAGCCTAAATACTCCCAGATGACCGATAGCGGACAAGTACCGTGAGGGAAAGGTGAAAAGTACCCCGGGAGGGGAGTGAAATAGTACCTGAAACCGTTTGCTTACAAACCGTTGGAGCCTCCATGGTAGGGGTGACAGCGTGCCTTTTGAAGAATGAGCCTGCGAGTTAGTGATATGTGGCGAGGTTAACCCGTGTGGGGTAGCCGTAGCGAAAGCGAGTCTGAATAGGGCGATACAGTCGCATGTCCTAGACCCGAAGCGAAGTGATCTATCCATGGCCAGGCTGAAGCGACGGTAAGACGTCGTGGAGGGCCGAACCCACTTAGGTTGAAAACTGAGGGGATGAGCTGTGGATAGGGGTGAAAGGCCAATCAAACTTCGTGATAGCTGGTTCTCTCCGAAATGCATTTAGGTGCAGCGTTGCGTGTTTCTTGCCGGAGGTAGAGCTACTGGATGGCCGATGGGCCCGACCAGGTTACTGACGTCAGCCAAACTCCGAATGCCGGTAAGTGAGAGCGCAGCAGTGAGACTGTGGGGGATAAGCTTCATAGTCGAGAGGGAAACAACCCAGACCACCATCTAAGGTCCCTAAGCGCGTGCTAAGTGGAAAAGGATGTGGAGTTGCTTAGACAACCAGGAGGTTGGCTTAGAAGCAGCCACCCTTGAAAGAGTGCGTAATAGCTCACTGGTCAAGTGATTCCGCGCCGACAATGTAACGGGGCTCAAGCACGCCACCGAAGTTGTGGCATTGACATTTTTGGTAGGCCTTCGTGGTCCAGCCGTGTTGATGGGTAGGAGAGCGTCGTGTGGCGGGTGAAGCGGCGGAGTGATCCAGCCGTGGACGCCACACGAGTGAGAATGCAGGCATGAGTAGCGAAAGACGTGTGAGAAACACGTCCTCCGGAAGACCAAGGGTTCCAGGGTCAAGCTAATCTTCCCTGGGTAAGTCGGGACCTAAGGCGAGGCCGACAGGCGTAGTCGATGGACAACGGGTTGATATTCCCGTACCGGCGAAGAACCGCCCACACGAAGTCAGGAGTGCTAAGCATCCCAAGACACGGGGATCCCTTCGGGGACGATCGTGTGGCGGCATGCGACCCCATCTGGTGGAGTGAGCGTATTAACAGGTGTGACGCAGGAAGGTAGCCCATGCCAGGCGATGGTTGTCCTGGTGCAAGTGCGTAGCCCGAGCGATAGGCAAATCCGTCGCTCATGCAGGGTGAGACACGATGCGGATGAAAAGTGGGTGATCCTATGCTGCCGAGAAAAGCATCGACGCGAGGTTCCAGCCGCCCGTACCCCAAACCGACTCAGGTGGTCAGGTAGAGAATACCAAGGAGATCGAGAGAATCGTGGTTAAGGAACTCGGCAAAATGCCCCCGTAACTTCGGGAGAAGGGGGCCACCCACTTATACCCACTTGCTGGGGAAAGGGTGTGGTGGCCGCAGAGACTAGTGGGTAGCGACTGTTTACTAAAAACACAGGTCCGTGCGAAGACGCAAGTCGATGTATACGGACTGACGCCTGCCCGGTGCTGGAAGGTTAAGAGGACCGGTTAGCCACTTGTGGCGAAGCTGAGAATTTAAGCCCCAGTAAACGGCGGTGGTAACTATAACCATCCTAAGGTAGCGAAATTCCTTGTCGGGTAAGTTCCGACCTGCACGAATGGCGTAACGACTTCCCAACTGTCTCAACCGCGAACTCGGCGAAATTGCATTACGAGTAAAGATGCTCGTTACGCGCAGCAGGACGGAAAGACCCCGTGACCTTTACTACAGCTTGGTATTGGTGTTCGGTGTGGCTTGTGTAGGATAGGTGGGAGACTATGAAGCGGGTACGCCAGTATTCGTGGAGTCATTGTTGAAATACCACTCTGGTCACTCTGGATATCTAACTTCGAACCGTGATCCGGTTCAGGGACAGTGCCTGGTGGGTAGTTTAACTGGGGCGGTTGCCTCCCAAAAAGTAACGGAGGCGCCCAAAGGTTCCCTCAACCTGGTTGGCAATCAGGTGGCGAGTGTAAGTGCACAAGGGAGCTTGACTGTGAGACTGACAGGTCGAGCAGGGACGAAAGTCGGGACTAGTGATCCGGCAGTGGCTTGTGGAAGCGCTGTCGCTCAACGGATAAAAGGTACCTCGGGGATAACAGGCTGATCTTGCCCAAGAGTCCATATCGACGGCATGGTTTGGCACCTCGATGTCGGCTCGTCGCATCCTGGGGCTGGAGTAGGTCCCAAGGGTTGGGCTGTTCGCCCATTAAAGCGGTACGCGAGCTGGGTTTAGAACGTCGTGAGACAGTTCGGTCCCTATCCGCTGCGCGCGTAGGAAGTTTGAGAGGATCTGACCCTAGTACGAGAGGACCGGGTTGGACGAACCTCTGGTGTGCCAGTTGTTCCGCCAGGAGCACCGCTGGTTAGCTACGTTCGGGATGGATAACCGCTGAAAGCATCTAAGCGGGAAGCCGGCCTCAAGATGAGACTTCCATCACCTTCGGGTGGAGAGGCTCCCAGCCAGACTACTGGGTTGATAGGCCAGATGTGGAAGCACGGCAACGTGTGCAGCTGACTGGTACTAATAAGCCGACGACTTGATAACACCCTTTGTTCTTCTGCGAGATGAACGCGTCCACTTTGTGGTTCTCGACGTACGGTCGGAACCCAAACAACACACACTTACGCGTGTGATGTTGCTTGAAACGTCAATAGTGTTTCGGCGGCCATAGCGTGAGGGAAACGCCCGGTCACATTCCGAACCCGGAAGCTAAGCCTCACAGCGCCGATGGTACTGCAGGGGGGACCCTGTGGGAGAGTAGGACACCGCCGAACTCCTCTAAGCAAGATGGCCACCCAGGGTTGGGTGGCCATCTTGCGTTAACAAGCAAACAGGGAGTCAGAATGTCGGAAGAACAGCAGAATCGTCGCGAGGGCGGGGATTCATCGCGCTCTGGCTCTGGCTCCTCGAATGGCAAGAAGCGCTCGTACTCCGATGCGGCCGGCCGGACGCCGCGCTCAGGGGGGCACGACCGCAGCGGCTCGCGTCGAGACGACCGCAACGGTTCGGGAGATCGTCCGCACCGCGGTGATCGCTCCCAGGGCGGGGACCGTCCCTACAAGCGTGATGACTCGCGTGGTGGCGACCGTTCGTACCGGAATGATCGTCCGCAGGGTGACCGTCCGTACAAGCGTGATGACTCCCGTGGTGGCGACCGTTCGTACCGGAATGATCGTCCGCAGGGTGACCGTCCGTACAAGCGTGATGACTCTCGCGGTGGCGACCGTTCGTACCGGAACGACCGTCCGCAGGGTGACCGTCCGTACCGCAACGACCGTCCGCAGGGTGACCGCCCGTACCGCAACGACCGCTCGCAGGGCGACCGCCCATACAAGCGTGACGAGTCCCGTGGTGGAGACCGGCCCTGACCGCAACAATCGTCCGCAGGGTGACCGCCCGTACAAGCGTGATGACTCGCGCGGTGGTGACCGTCCGTACCGTAACGACCGTCCGCAGGGTGACCGCCCGTACAAGCGCGATGACTCGCGCGGTGGTGACCGTCCGTACCGTAACGACCGTCCGCAGGGTGACCGCCCGTACAAGCGCGATGACTCGCGCGGTGGTGACCGTCCGTACCGTAACGACCGTCCGCAGGGTGACCGCCCGTACAAGCGCGATGACTCGCGCGGTGGCGACCGTCCGTACCGGAACGACCGTCCGCACGGCGACCGCCCGTACAAGCGCGATGACTCGCGCGGTGGCGACCGCCCGTACAAGCGTGACGACTCCCGTGGTGGAGACCGGCCCTACCGGAACGACCGCTCGCAGGGTGACCGTCCGTACAAGCGTGACGACTCCCGTGGTGGAGACCGGCCCTGACCGGAACGACCGTCCGTACCGGAACGACCGCCCGCAGCGCGACGACCGCCGCCGTGACGATCGCGGCCAAGGGGGCGATCGCCGGTCCCACACGTCGCAGCGAGGTGGTTCCGAGCGGGAGTACAACCCCTACGCACCGGTTCGCGAGCGTGTGCCGGAACCGCAGCTTCCTGACGACATCACGCCTCGAGACCTGCACCCGGCAGCGCGCAACGAGCTGAAGACGCTGAGCATGGAGAACGCGGAGCGGGTGGCGCGCCACCTGGCCATGACTGCCCGCCTGATCGACGAGGACCCGCAGCTCGCCCACGAGCACGCCCTCGCCGCATCGCGCCGTGCCGGCCGCATCCCCGTCGTGCGCGAGTCCGTCGCCATCACGGCGTACGCGATCGGTGACTTCGCTCTGGCCCTGCGCGAACTGCGCACCTACCGTCGCATCTCGGGACGTGAGGACCAGATCGCGCTGATCGTCGACAGCGAGCGCGGTGTCGGACGCCCCGACCGTGCCCTCGAGGAGGGCCGCGGCGTCGACCGTACGGCGCTGCCCACTGAGGTGCGCGTCGCCCTCGCCATTGCGATGTCTGGCGCCCGCTTGGACCGTGGTGAGCTCGAACTTGCCCTCGGCGAACTGGAGATCCCCGAACTCGACCCCGATCGCGCCTTCGAGTGGAGCCCGGCGCTGTTCGCGGCCCGTGCGGCCGTGCTCGAGGACCTCGGACGCACCGACGAGGCCGAGTTCTGGGCAGAACGCGCCGAGGCCGCGGCCGATGCCCTGGGCGCCGCATCCGCCGAGCACGACGAGGTCATCGTCGAGGACGGCCTGATCGAGGACTTCGACGACGACGAGTACGACGAGGACGTCGCCGGCGAGTCCGACGACGCCGTCACGGACGTGGACGATGCCGACGGCGCACGCGAGGAGGCCACCGGCGAACCCGCCGATGCCGGAACCGAGGTCGACGACGCTGACGCTGAGCCTGACGCTGAGCCTGCCGTCTCTGCCGCCCCTGACGTCCCTGCCGCCTCTGCAGGCAAGTCCGACGACGTCGCCGCCGAGGTGGCGGAGATCCTCATGGAGGCCGGCGTCGATGAGGCACCGGACGCACCGTCCGTGGAACGCGCCGATGACGAGGGCAAGGCCTGATGGGGCTGTTCCGCAAGAGCGCCCCGATCACCGCGACTCCTCTCGACGGCCGTGACGCCGTGCTGGCCGACCTGGACGGCGTCGTGTACGCCGGTCCCGGTGCGCTGCCGCACGCCGTGGAGAGCCTGAACCGCGCAGCGGCCGGCATCCGGCTCGGGTACATCACGAACAACGCGTCCCGTACCGACGCGGATGTCGCCGGGCACCTGCGCGACCTCGGGCTCGATGTGCGTCCCCGCGATGTCGTGACCAGCCCGCAGGCGGCGATGCGCCTGCTCACCACGATGGTCCCGCCGCCTGCGACGATCCTCATCGTCGGCGGGGAGGGGCTCGTCGTCGAGGCGGAGAAGGCCGGGTACGCCGTCACCCGCAGTGCCGAGGACGCGCCGAGCGCCGTCGTGCAGGGCTTCGCCCCCGACGTGGCCTGGACCGATCTCGCCGAGGCGGCCTTCGCGCTGAAGGTGCCCGAGGACGAGGGCGGCATCCCGTGGATCTCGACGAACACCGACTGGACGATCCCGCGCGAGCGCGGCGTCGCTCCGGGCAACGGCACGCTCGTCTCCGCCGTGCACACCGCGATCGGCCGTCTCTCGACCGTCGCCGGCAAGCCCGAGACGCCGATCTTCGAAGAGGCGCTCGCACGCTTCGGGGCGGAGAACGCCCTCTTCCTCGGCGACCGTCTGGACACCGACATCCTCGGTGCGAACCGTGCAGGCATCGATTCGGCGCTGGTGCTCACCGGCATCGACCGGCCGAAGCATGTGCTCGCCGCCCCGGAGGGTTCGCGGCCGACGTACATCCTCAGTGACCTGCGTGAACTGCACGAACCCTACCCGGAAGTGGTGCAGAAGGACGGCGTGTTCCATGTGAACGGCGCCGCCGTGCGGGTCGCAGGGGCGGAGGTCGAGATCCTCTCCGAGGGCGAAAGGCAGATCGATCTGCTGCGCGCGGGCGCCGCGGCCATCTGGGCCAGCGGGGCCGCGATCTACGTGTTCCAGGTGCCCGAGCGCCTGTACGCGGACCCGTTCCACCGTCCTTGATCTCTCCGGGCGGTCTTCGTCGTCCTGCGGTCGCCCGGTCATCGGGCGGCGTTCTCGCCGCCTCAACGGCATTGTCCACACTTCCGAGCGGCGCCGGGGCGCCGTCCGCAGCCCGCGTTAGGCTGGGGAGATGCACGATCCCGCCGCGCCCAACCGGTCAGACGAGCCGGCCGACGCGCTCTGGAGCCGGTTGCGTCTGATCGAGGGGCAGCCCCTCTCCGATCGTGCCGACGCGTACTCCGCGCTTCACGGTGAGCTCATGAAGCGGCTCGACAGCGCTCCGAAGACCGAGCAGCGGCCCAGCCCCGCCGGGGAACGGTGACGCGCCTCGACGCGGCCCTGGCCGCTCGAGGACTGGCGCGCTCGCGCTCGCACGCGGCCACGCTGATCAGCGAGGGCCGGGTGCGGATTGACGGGCGTCCCGTCGTCAAGGCGTCGACACCCGTCTCCGACGACGCCGAGATCACCGTGGACGGTGCCGACGACTACGTCAGCCGCGGGGCGCACAAGCTCATCGCCGCGCTCGACGGCTTCGGCATCCCGGTGCAGGGCCGTCTCGCGCTCGACATGGGCGCTTCGACGGGCGGATTCACGCAGGTGCTTCGCGAGCGTGGAGCGCGACGCGTGCTCGCGGTCGACGTCGGTCACGGGCAGCTCGCGGCCTCCGTCGCCGCCGACCCCGGAGTCACCTCCGTCGAGGGGTACAACGTGCGGTACATGACGCCGCAGAACCTCGCCGAGGCGACGGGCGAGTCCGCTGTTCCGGACCTCATCACCGGCGACCTCTCCTTCATCTCCCTCGAGCACGTGTTCCCCGCCGTCGTGCAGGTCGCGGCGCCGGGCGCCGATGTCGTGCTGCTCGTCAAACCGCAGTTCGAGGTCGGTCGGACCGCCGTCCGAGGCGGACTGGTCACCGACCCGACCACGCGCGTCGACGCCGTCGAGCGCATCACCTGGAGCGCGTGGGACGCGGGGCTGGGCGTCCGAGGCATCCTGCCGTCGCCGATCCTCGGCACGCACGGCAACGCGGAGTACCTCCTGCACCTCGGCGCGGGCGGGGATGATCCGACACAATGGACGAAGCGCATCGCGGAACTGGCAGGAGGACGATGAACGAGCGGAACATCCTGGTCGTCGCTCACGCGCACCGGGAGGACACCGTCGCCGCCGCCATGCGCGTGATCGAAGCGCTGCGCGATGCGGGCGCCCGGCCCGTCCTCGCGGCCGAGGACCACATCGAGCTCACCGCCGTCGACCCGCGGTTCGCCGAGGTGGCGACGGTCGGCGCCGACATAGACGTGAACGGACTCGAGCTCGCGATCGTGCTCGGGGGCGACGGCACCATCCTGCGTGCCGCCGAACTGGTCCGCGACTCCGGTGCGCCGGTGCTCGGCATCAACATGGGCCATGTCGGATTCCTCGCCGAGATCGAGCGTGACGACATGGACGACGCTGTCCGCCGTGTGATCGACCGCGACTACCAGGTCGAGGAGCGCCTCGCACTGTCGGTGCGCGTGAAGGATGCCGCCGGAGAGGTCGTCTACGACACCTGGGCGCTGAACGAGGCGACCGTCGAGAAGGCCAGCCGGGAGCGGATGGTCGAGGTCGTCGTCGAGATCGACGGCCGTCCGCTGACGAGCTACGGATGCGACGGGATGGTGGTGTCCACGCCGACCGGGTCCACGGCCTACAACTTCTCCGCGGGCGGCCCGGTGATCTGGCCCGGCGTCGAGGCGATCGCCGTGGTGCCGCTCTCCGCGCACGCCCTGTTCGCCCGCCCTCTCGTGGTCAGCCCGCAGGCCTCCGTCGCGATCGAGATGCTCGAGTCGACCTCCGGTACCGGCATCCTGTGGTGCGACGGCCGGCGCTCCCACGAACTGCCTCCGGGTGCGCGGGTCGTCGTGCGCCGGTCGTCGCGTCCGGTGCGCCTCGCGCGCCTGCATCCGATCCCGTTCACCGACCGGCTGGTGCGCAAGTTCCAGCTGCCCGTCGCCGGATGGCGGGGAGGCGGCCGATGATCGAGGAGATGCGCATCCGCGGTCTCGGTGTCATCGACGACGCCGTGCTGCCGCTCGGCGCCGGGTTCACCGCCATCACCGGCGAGACCGGAGCGGGCAAGACCATGGTCGTCACCGGGCTCGGACTGCTGCTCGGCGCCCGTGCCGATTCCGGCGCCGTGCGCGCCGGCGCCTCGCAGGCATCCGTCGCCGGCGTCTGGGTCGTGCCCCCCGACGGTGCGGTGTCCGACATCGTCACCGACGCCGGGGGAGAGCTCGAGCCGGCCGGGGACTCCGCCGAACTGTACGTGTCGCGCACTCTCACGACCGAGGGGCGCAGTCGGGCCAGTGTCGGCGGCCGTGCTGCGCCGGCCGGCGTGCTGTCGTCGCTCGCGGAGGAACTCGTCGTCGTGCACGGACAGTCCGACCAGCTGCGGCTGCGCTCGGCCGCCGCGCAGCGCGACGCCCTGGACCGGTTCGGCGGCGATGCGGTCGCCGACGCCCTGGGCACCTACGGCGCCGTGTTCGCCCGCTGGCGTGCGCTGGACGCCGAGATCGCCGATCTCGTCGAGAACCGCGACCGCCGCGCAGAGGAGGCGGCCAGGCTGCGCGAGGACCTCGCACAGATCGAGGCCCTCGACCCGCAGCCCGGAGAGGATCGCGAGCTGAACGAGCGCGCCGAGCGCCTCGCCAACGCCGAGGAGCTGCGGGTGGCGGCATCCGTCGCCCGCGGGGCGATCTCGAGCGAGGAGGGCGAGCCGGACGTCTCGGCCCTGATCTCCGAGGCCCGCCGCGCACTGGACCGCGTGACGGATCCGCAGCTCACCGAGATCGGCACTGCGCTCGAGGACCTCGGATACCGTGCCGCGGACCTCGCGCTGCAGCTCTCCGGCTATCTCGCCGATCTCGATGAGACTGGGCCTCATGAGCTGGCCGCCGTCGAGGAGCGTCGGGCCGCGCTCAGCGTCCTCATCAGGCAGCACGGATCGCTCGACGAGGCGCTCGCGCTGTGGGGGAGCGGCTCCGCACGGCTCGCCGAGCTCGACGACGACGGCGACCGGATCGAACGGCTCCAGGCCGAGGCCGCGCAGGCGCGCGCCGAGGTGGATGCCGCAGCCGACGCGCTGACGGGTCTGCGCACCGCGGCCGCCGAACGCCTGTCCGCCGCGGTCAGCGAGGAGCTGCACGCCCTCGCCATGCCCGATGCCCGCCTGGTGGTCGAGGTCGCGCCGGGCATCGAGAGCACGCATGGGCGGGACGACGTGGCGATCCTGCTCGCTCCGCACCCCGGCGCTGATCCCCGCCCGGTCTCGAAGGGAGCCTCGGGCGGCGAGCTGTCCCGCGTCATGCTGGCCATCGAGGTCGTCATCGCGGGCGTCGACCCGGTGCCGACGTTCGTCTTCGACGAGGTGGATGCCGGCATCGGCGGCGCCGCCGCGATCGAGGTGGGCCGGCGCCTGGCGCGTCTCGCCGAGAGGGCGCAGGTCATCGCGGTCACGCACCTCGCCCAGGTCGCCGCGTTCGCGACGAATCACCTGACGGTCGTCAAGGCGTCCGGCGGCGCCGTGACGGCGTCGAGCGTTCGCCGCCTCGACGGGGAGGAGCGCGAGGCGGAGATGGCCCGTCTGCTGTCGGGTCTGCCCGACTCGGATGCCGCACTCACGCACGCCCGGGAACTTCTCGGTCTGAGCACCGCACCGAACTGATAGGATAAAAGCCCGTGATGCAGAACTCAGCCGCGCGGTCCGACGACACCACTTTCACGACGAAGCACATCTTCGTGACGGGCGGTGTCGTCTCCTCATTGGGCAAGGGACTCACCGCCGCCAGCCTGGGGAATCTCCTCACGGCGCGCGGTCTGCGCGTCGTGATGCAGAAGCTCGACCCCTACCTCAATGTCGACCCGGGCACGATGAACCCGTTCCAGCACGGCGAGGTCTTCGTGACCGATGACGGCGCCGAGACCGACCTCGACATCGGACACTACGAGCGCTTCCTCGACATCAACCTGTCGCAGGCGGCGAACGTGACCACGGGCCAGATCTACTCGCAGGTGATCGCTCGCGAGCGCCGCGGCGAGTATCTCGGCGACACCGTGCAGGTCATCCCGCACATCACCGATGAGATCAAGCGCCGCATGCGCCTGCAGGCCACCGAGGATCCGCAGCCCGACGTGATCATCACCGAGGTCGGCGGCACGGTGGGCGACATCGAGTCGCAGCCGTTCCTCGAGGCCGCCCGCCAGCTGCGCCATGAGCTCGGCCGGGACAACGTGTTCTTCGTGCACGTCTCGCTGGTGCCGTTCATGGGAGCCTCGGGCGAGCAGAAGACCAAGCCCACCCAGCACTCGGTCGCAGCTCTCCGTCAGCTCGGCGTGCAGCCCGATGCGCTGGTGCTGCGCAGCGACCGCCCGGTCAGCGAGAGCAACCGCAACAAGATCGCCCTGATGTGCGACGTCGACATCGACGGCGTCATCAACACGGTCGACCTGCCCAGCATCTACGACATCCCCTCCACGCTGAACGACCAGGGACTGGACTCGTACATCGTCCGCCGCCTCGGGCTGGAGGCCGCCGACGTGGACTGGTCGCGCTGGCAGAAGGTGCTGCAGGCGGTGCACAACCCCAAGCACGAGGTCACGATCGGCCTGGTCGGCAAGTACATCGACCTGCCCGACGCCTACCTCTCGGTCACCGAGGCGCTGCGCGCCGGCGGTTTCGCGCACGAGACGCACGTGAACATCCGCTGGATCCCGTCCGACTCCTGCGAGACGCCGGAGGGCGCCGAGAAGGCGCTCGCCGACCTGGACGGCATCTGCGTGCCCGGCGGCTTCGGCATCCGCGGCATCGAGGGCAAGCTGGGCGCCCTGAGGTTCGCTCGCGAGCAGGGTATCCCCACCCTCGGCCTGTGCCTCGGCCTGCAGTGCATGGTCATCGAGTACGCCCGCGACGTGGCCGGCATCGCCGGTGCGTCCTCGAGCGAGTTCGACCCCGAGACCGCCGAGCCGGTCATCGCGACGATGGCCGAGCAGGTCGAGATCCTCGACGGCGGCGACCTGGGCGGCACCATGCGCCTGGGGCTGTACAAGGCCGCTCTCACGGAGGGCTCGCTCGCGGCGGAGCTGTACGGCTCGGACGAGGCGTCCGAGCGGCACCGCCACCGCTACGAGGTCAACAACGCCTACCGCGGCCGCCTCGCAGACGCGGGCATGGTGTTCTCGGGGCTGAACCCCGAACTCGACCTCGTCGAGTACGTCGAGCTGCCGCGCGACGTGCACCCGTTCTACATCGCCACCCAGGCGCACCCCGAGCTGCGCTCGCGGCCGACCTCGCCGCATCCGCTGTTCCGCGGCCTGATCGGCGCGGCCATCGAGCGCCACCGCTCGAGCGAGCTGTTCGGCGATGACGACGCCTGACCCGCAGGCGGGCTCAGGCCCTTCGACAGGCTCAGGGACCCAGGCTCTGACGGACGACGCCTTCGAGCCCGAGGTGCTGCAGAGCGACCTCGTGTACGAGGGGCGGGTCTGGGACGTGCGCTCCGACCAGGTGCGCTACGGCGACGGTGAGATCGTGCGGCAGTACGTCGCGCACCCCGGCGCCGTGGCCGTCGTCGCACTCGACGACGAGGGCCGCGTGCTGCTGATCCAGCAGTACCGGCATCCGATCCGGCACCGCGACTGGGAGTTGCCCGCCGGCCTGCTCGACGTCGCAGGGGAGGAGCCGCTCGCGGCCGCCCGGCGCGAACTCGCCGAGGAGGCCGACCTGGTCGCGAGCGACTGGCGGCACCTGGTCTCGTCCTGGACGACGCCGGGCGGCAACGACGAGATGATCCACCTCTTCCTCGCCACGGGGGTCTCGCGCGCGGCGCAGCCGCACGATCGCGAGGACGAGGAGGCCGACATCCGCGTCGCCTGGGTTCCGCTGCCGGATGCCGTGGATGCGGTGCTCGACGGACGGATGCACAACGGTATCCTCCAGATCGGCGTGCTGGCGACCGAGCGGATGCTGCGCCGGCAGGAATCCTCCGGGCAGTAGCCGTGCAGCTCGACCGCGCGATCGATGCGTACCTGCGGCACGTCACGATCGAGCGCGGGCTGTCGGAGCATTCGGTCGCGGCGTACCGCCGCGACCTTGCGGGCTATCGCGAGTGGCTGGCGGGGCAGGGCATCGACGACACCGCCGAGATCACGCCGTCGGTGGTGCAGGCGTTCGTCGCCGACCGTGCCGGCGCCGAGCCCCCGCCCGCCGCGACCAGCCTCGCCCGGCTGCAGTCCTCGGTGCGGGGCTGGCATCGCTTCCTCACCCGGGAGGACATCGAACCCGACGACCCCACCGGACGGATCCGGCCGCCGAAGATGCCGCGCCGGCTGCCGAAGGCCCTCACGATCGACCAGGTGGAGCGACTGCTGGCGGCTCCCGGCGCGGATGAGCCGCTCGGCATCAGGGATCGCGCCCTGCTCGAGCTGCTGTACGCCACCGGCGCGCGCGTGACGGAGGCCGTGTCGCTCGACGTCGACGATCTCGCACACGGCGACGTGCTGCGCCTGCGCGGCAAGGGCGACAAGGAGCGCATCGTGCCGGTCGGCTCCTACGCGCGTGCCGCCGTCGACGCCTACCTCACCAGGGTGCGTCCGGAGCTGGCGGCCAAGGGACGGGCATCCGCTCGGCTGTTCCTCGGCGCACGCGGTGCGCCGCTGTCGCGGCAGAGCGCCTGGCTGATCATCCGCGCCGCCGCCGAGCGCGCCCAGATCACGGCCGAGGTGTCGCCGCACACCCTGCGGCACTCGTTCGCGACGCATCTGCTGCAGGGCGGTGCCGACGTGCGCGTGGTGCAGGAGCTGCTCGGGCACGCCTCGGTGGCGACCACGCAGATCTACACACACCTCTCGGTCGACACCCTGCGCGACGTCTACGCGACCTCGCATCCACGGGCGCGCTGAGGTCGCACGCGCCGATCTGGGCGCGCCGGGATGAGCGGGCCGAGCCGTATCGATACAATCGACCGAGCACGACGAGCAGGAGACCCGGTGGCGAAGAAGACCAAGGACGACATCCCGATGGGACCGACCGGTCGTCCCTACCACGGCTTCGATCTCCCGACACCGCTCACCTCGCACGGTCCGGCGCGCATCATCGCGCTGTGCAACCAGAAGGGCGGCGTGGGCAAGACCACGACGTCGATCAACCTCGCGGCGGCACTGGCCGAGTACGGACGCAAGGTGCTCGCAGTCGATTTCGACCCGCAGGGCGCGCTCTCCGCCGGCCTGGGCATCCCGACCCACGACATCCCCACGATCTACGACCTGCTCCTCGACACCAAGCGCGATGCGCACGACGTGATCGTGCACTCCGCCGTCGACAACCTCGACGTGCTGCCCGCCAACATCGACCTGTCCGCCGCTGAGGTGCATCTGGTCAACGAGGTCGCCCGCGAGACGATCCTCTCGCGCGTGCTGCGCCAGGTCGCGGGGGAGTACGACGTCATCCTCATCGACTGCCAGCCCTCCCTCGGTCTGCTCACGGTCAACGCGCTCACCGCCGCGCACGGCGTGCTCATCCCGCTGGAGTGCGAGTTCTTCGCGCTGCGCGGTGTCGCTCTGCTGATCGAGACGATCGACAAGGTGCGCGACCGGCTGAACCCCTCGATCACGCTCGACGGCGTGCTCGCCACGATGTACGACCCGCGGACGCTGCACTCCCGCGAAGTGCTCGAGCGAGTCGTCGAGGCCTTCGGCGACGACGTCCTCGAGACCGTGATCGGACGCACCGTGAAGTTCCCCGATGCCTCGGTGTCGGGCGTCCCCATCACCGAGTTCGCGCCCGAGCATTCCGCCGCCCAGGCGTACCTGCGACTGGCGCGGGAGCTTGTGTCCCGTGGCGCCGTCGCCTGACGAGGTAGATCCCTCCGTTTCCTCCGTCGAGGCGGACGCCGAAGCAGCCGGTTTCCGGGTCTCGCTGTCGAACTTCGACGGACCCTTCGACCTGCTGCTGAATCTCATCTCGCAGCACCAGCTCGACATCACCGAGGTGTCGCTCAGCAGGGTCACAGACGAGTTCATCTCGTATCTGAAGGATCTCGACGGCGACGACGAGCTGGATCAGGCATCCGAGTTCCTCGTCGTCGCGGCGACCCTCCTCGACATGAAGGTCGCGGGGCTGCTGCCGCAGGGCGAGCTGGTCGATGCCGAGTCCGTCGCGCTGCTGGAGGCGCGCGACCTGCTCTTCGCCCGGCTGCTGCAGTACCGGGCGTTCAAGGAGGTCTCGGCGTGGTTCTCGCGCTGCCTGCAGCGCGAGGAGCGCCGGCACGTGCGCGCGGTGCCGATCGAGGAGAAGCACAGGAAGAAGACGCCCGAGCTGGTGTGGACGCTCAGCGCCGACGACTTCGCCG
The DNA here is from genome assembly GCF_021582875.1 of Microbacterium sp. KUDC0406. Taxonomy (NCBI): domain Bacteria; kingdom Bacillati; phylum Actinomycetota; class Actinomycetes; order Micrococcales; family Microbacteriaceae; genus Microbacterium; species Microbacterium sp. KUDC0406. Next base: position 616,388 of record NZ_CP091138.1, read on the forward strand.
CGCTCGCACTGCTGGCGTTCACGCCCAAGGAGATCTCCTCGGTGGGGCTCGATCACCTGCACGCGCCGCTGGTCAGCATCCGCGAGCAGGCGGCGGTCGTCGTGACGCTGCTGCGCGCCGCCTCCTCGCTGACGTTCCGCGAGCTGGTGGCCGGCTCCACCGAGCCGGGCGTCGTGGTCGCACGGTTCATCTCGGTGCTCGAGCTGTACCGGCACGCCGCGCTGTCGTTCGAGCAGCTGGAGCCGCTCGGCGAGCTGACGCTGCGGTGGTCCGCCGAGAGCTGGTCCGACGAGATGCTGGCGACGCTGGGAGCCGACTATGACCGATGAGTTGACGGATGCCGCGATGGACGAGAGCGCGATCCTGCAGACCCCGCTCACCGAGCGGCTGGAGGCCATCCTGCTGATCGTCGACGAGCCGATCGGGCTGGTCGCGCTGGCCGCGGCCGCGGGGTCTCCGGTGCCGGCCGTGCGGCAGGCGCTCGAGACGCTCGTGGACGACTACGACGGCCGCGGTGCCGGGCCGCGACGCGGGTTCGAGCTGCGCGAGGTCGGCGGCGGCTGGCGGATGTACGTGCGCGATGACCACGACGACCTCGTCGCGGAGTTCATCGGCGGCCAGGCGCCGGCCAGGCTGTCGCAGGCGGCACTCGAGACGCTCGCCGTGATCGCCTACAAGCAGCCGGTCACCCGCGGCCAGGTGGCCTCGATCCGCGCCGTGAACGTCGACTCCGTGGTCCGCACGCTGCTGGCGCGCGGGCTCATCACCGAGATGTTCGCCGACTCCGAGACCGGCGCCATCAACTACGGCACGACGGATCAGCTGCTGCAGCATCTCGGCATCAACTCGCTCGACGAGCTGCCGCCCATCTCGCCGCTGCTCGACGACGGCGCCGATGGTTTCGACGAAGGACTGGGATCATGACCGACGACGCTTCGACCTACGACGAGGGCGTGCGCCTGCAGAAGGCGCTCGCCAACGCGGGCGTCGCCTCGCGCCGCGTGATCGAGCAGTACATCGTGGAGGGACGCATCCGGGTGAACGGACGCACCGTCACCGAGCTCGGCACGCGCATCGACCCCGAGAACGACCTGATCGACGTGGACGGCACCGCCGTGCAGCTCGACGTCTCGAAGCGCTACGTGATGCTGAACAAGCCCACCGGCGTCGTGAGCTCGATGAAGGACGAGAAGGGCCGCCCCGATCTGCGCCGCTTCACGAAGGAGTACGAGGAGCGGCTGTACAACGTCGGCCGGCTGGACGCCGAGACCAGCGGACTGCTCATCCTCACCAACGACGGCGAGCTTGCGCACGTGCTCGCGCACCCGTCCTTCGGGGTGACGAAGGTCTACATCGCGAAGGTGCAGGGCATCGTCACGCCGCAGACCATCGCGAAGCTCACGAAGGGCTTCGACCTCGAGGACGGCTTCATCTCGGCGGACAAGGCGCGTCTGCTGGACACGTCACGCAACACGAGCCTCGTCGAGCTCACCCTGCACTCGGGGCGCAACCGCATCGTCCGCCGGATGATGGCCGAGGTGGGTCATCCGGTCGTCGATCTGGTGCGCCGGCAGTTCGGCCCGCTGCACCTGGGAACGCTCCCTGCCGGGCAGAGCCGCGAACTGACTAAAATCGAACTCGGCGCGCTACTGACCCTGTCGCGCGAGGAGAACCCTGCGGATGCCACGCCGGGAGACGTGCAGGAGAAGCAGTGACCGAACCAGGCCGTGGTGCCGCGACGCAGTCGCGCGTCTCGGGCGCTTCTCGCGTCTCGGGCACCGTGCGCATCGTCGGCTCCGGGCTGCTCGGTGCCAGCATCGGTCATGCGCTGCGCGCGAAGGGCGTCGACGTCGTCCTCGCCGACGCCTCGCCGGCTCAGCTGCGCCTGGCGATCGACTACGGCGCGGGACGCACGGCATCCGACGACGATCGCCCCGCACTGATCGTCGTCGCCGTGCCGCCGGACGTCACGGCCGACGTGATCGAGGCCGAGCTGGCCCGCTTCCCGGACGCCGTGGTGACGGATGTCGCGAGTGTGAAGCTCGAGCCCTACCGCGCGCTGCGCGACCGCGGCGTCGACCTGACCCGGTACATCGGCTCGCATCCGCTCGCCGGACGTGAGCGCGGCGGAGCGATCTCGGCGCGCGCCGACCTGTTCATCGGCCGCCCCTGGGTGGTGTGCCGCGACGAGGAGACCCGCGCGGCCGACCTGTCGCTCGTGGAGGCGCTCGCCCTCGACGTCGGTGCCATGCCGCTCGAGATGACACCGGAGGAGCACGACCGCTCGGTCGCGCTGACCTCGCACGTCCCCCAGGTGGTCGCCAGCCTGCTCGCGGCGCGCCTCGCCGACGCCGAGGAGGGCGCGCTGCGCCTGGCCGGGCCCGGGGTGCGGGACACGACCCGCATCGCGGCATCCGCCCCCGAACTGTGGGTGCAGATCCTCGGCGCGAACTCGGCCCCGGTGGTCGACGTTCTGGACGCGCTCGCAGAGGACCTTCGCGACGTGTCCGCCGCGCTGCGCGACCCGGAGGCGCCCGGATCCCGGCGCACGGTGGCGGACGCCATCCGGCACGGCAACGAGGGCGTCGAGCGGCTGCCGGGCAAGCACGGCCAGAACCGCAGGTTCGAGCAGCTCGTCGTCATGGTCGACGACACCCCCGGCCAGCTGGGTCGCCTGTTCGGCGAGCTCGGTGAGCTGGAGGTCAACGTCGAGGACCTGCGCCTGGAGCACTCGCCCGGTGCGCAGTTCGGACTGGCCGAGATCAGCGTCGCCCCGCGGCGCTGCGCGGCGCGATAGAAGGACTGGAATCACGCGGATGGCGGATCGCAGGGAGCACGAATGACTGAGGTCACTTTTTCGACGGATGCCGCGAAGTTCATCGCGATCGACGGCCCGGCGGGCTCGGGCAAGTCGAGCGTCTCGAAGGAGATCGCCCGGCGCCAGGGCTTCGGCTACCTCGACACCGGCGCCGCCTACCGGGCGCTCGCGTGGCACGTGCTCGACCGCGGTGCGGACACCGCCGATGAGCAGGCGGTGCTGGCCGCGGCATCCGACTTCCCGCTGCAGCAGGGCCTCGACGCCGACGACCGCCGCGTGCGGGTCGGCGAGGTCGACGTGACCGATGCGATCCGCGACCCGCGCGTGTCGGCGGCGGTGAGCGGCGTCGCGCGCGTGCCGGCGGTGCGCGTGCAGGTGAATGAGGTGTTCCGGCGCATGGTCGCCGAGGCGCCGTACCCGGCCGTCGTCGTCGAGGGCCGCGACATCACGACTGTGGTGGCACCGGATGCGCCGGTGCGCATCCTGCTGACCGCGGCACCCGAAGTGCGCGCCGCACGGCGCGCCGCAGAGCTCGGCGGCGAGAACGCCGCCGCTGTCGCGGAGGCGCTGCACAAGCGCGACCGCAGCGACAGCGCGGTGGTGGACTTCCTCACCGCCGCACCCGGGGTGGACGTCGTCGACTCCACCGAACTGGATTATCAGCAGACCGTCGACGCCGTGCTCGCGGTGATCGGCGAACGCCGAGGAGAACGAAATGGCTGACCCTACGAACGACTCAGGGCAGACGGAGTACGAGGGCGCGCCCGATCAGCTCGCCGAGAAGATGGCCGCCCTCGACGAGGAGCTGGCCGATCAGCGCGCCGAGGTGCTGCGCGCCTCGCTGTCGGACTACGAGCTGGAGGACGAGGACGACGCGCTGCTCGCCGGTGTCACGCTCGGCGAGGACGGCATCGAGTACCTGCCGGCGCTGCCGGTCGTCGCGATCGTCGGGCGGCCGAACGTCGGCAAGTCCGCGCTCGTGAACCGCATCCTCGGCCGCCGCGAGGCCGTCGTCGAGGACACCCCTGGTGTCACCCGTGACCGCGTCACGTACAAGGCCGAGTGGCTCGACCGCCGCTTCACGCTGGTCGACACCGGCGGCTGGGAGCCGGATGCCAAGGGCATCGACCGCTCGGTGGCGGCCCAGGCCGAGGTCGCGATCGACCTCTCCGACGTGGTGCTGTTCGTCGTCGACGCGATGGTCGGCGCCACCTCGACCGACGAGCACGTCGTGAAGCTGCTGCGCAAGAGCGGCAAGCCGGTGTTCCTCGTCGCGAACAAGATCGACGACGCACGCCAGGAGCCCGAGGCCGCCGCGCTGTGGAACCTCGGCCTCGGTGAACCGCACCCGGTGTCCGCGATCCACGGACGCGGCGTCGCAGACCTGCTCGACGCCATCATGGCGAAGCTCCCCGACGTGTCGGCGGTCGCCAAGGCCGAGATCGGCGGACCGCGCCGGGTGGCCATCCTCGGCCGCCCGAACGTGGGCAAGTCGTCGCTGCTGAACAAGGCCGCGGGCGAGGAGCGCGTGGTCGTCAACGACCTCGCCGGCACCACGCGCGACCCGGTGGACGAGATCGTCGAGCTGGGCGGCAAGCTGTGGCGTCTGGTCGACACCGCCGGCATCCGTCGTCGCGTGCACCTGCAGCAGGGCGCGGACTTCTACGCCTCGCTGCGCACCTCGGCCGCGCTGGAGAAGGCAGAGGTCGCCGTGGTCGTGCTCGACGTGAGCCAGCCGATCAGCGTGCAGGACCTGAACATCATCGACATGGTGCTCGAGTCGGGACGCGCGCTGGTGCTCGCGTTCAACAAGTGGGACCGCCTGTTCGACGACGACATGGAGAACATCGACCGTCGCCGCTACCTGGAGCGCGAGATCGAGCAGGACCTCGCGCACGTGGCCTGGGCTCCTCGGGTGAACATCTCGGCGAAGACCGGCCGGCACTTCGACAAGCTGGTGCCCGCGCTCGAGCTGGCCCTGGAGAACTGGGATCGGCGCATCCCGACCGGCAAGTTCAACGCGTTCATCACCGAGCTCGTCGCCGCGCACCCGCATCCGCTGCGGGGCGGCAAGCAGCCGCGCATCCTGTTCGGCACCCAGGCGTCGACCCGCCCGCCGACATTCGTGCTGTTCACCACGGGCTTCCTCGACCCGGGCTACCGACGGTTCATCCAGCGCCGCCTGCGGGAGCTGTACGAGTTCGAGGGCACGCCGATCGTGATCAACATGCGCGTCAGGGAGCGCAGGCAGCGCTAGCCATGGCCGACGGGACCTGCATCTTCTGCGCGATCGCAGACGGACAGGAGGCGGCGAGCGTCGTCTACGAGGACGAGACCGTCGTCGCCTTCCTGGACAGGTTCCCCGTCACGCGCGGCCATCTGCTGGTGGTCCCGCGTGCGCATGCGGTCGGGCTCGAGGATCTCGACGTCGCCACGGGTGCGCACATCTGGGAGGTCGGGCGGGAACTCGCGCGTGCTCTGCGGCGGTCGAGCATTCCCAGCGACGGGGTCAACGTGCTGCTGTGCGACGGGGAGGCCGCGTATCAGACCGTCTTCCACTTCCATCTGCACGTCATCCCGCGCACGGCCGGGGACGGCTGGACCGATCTGACGCATGAAACGCCGGAACGCGAGCGGTCGCTGCTCGACGACGAGGCCCGCGCGATCAGGCGGGCCCTCGCGATCGGCCGCGGCTGAGGCGGAACGCCTACGATGGCAGGTGGATGCCGCATATCCGTGGCGTCCGCCTGAGCATGCCCACGAGGCCCGCCGAAGGAGATCGCGATGACGCACACCCTGCCCCTGCCAGACTTCAGCCACGAGCGCGTGGAGGTGATCACGGGGCCGAGGAGCGGACTGTTCATCGCCGTCGCGCTGCACTCCTCGGTGCTCGGCTCGGCTCTCGGCGGCGCTCGGCTGTGGAGCTACCCGCACTGGAGTGATGCGCTCGGCGACGCGCTGCGGCTGTCGGCGGCGATGACGCTGAAGAACGCCGCGGCGGGGCTGGATGCCGGCGGCGGAAAGTCGGTCATCGGGCTTCCGCCCCGGACGGTGCTGGATGCGGACCGCCGTCGTGCCGCCTTCCTCGATCTCGGCGACGCCGTCGAGCTGCTGGGCGGGGCGTACCGCACCGCGGAGGACGTCGGCTCGACGACCGCGGACATGCTGACGGTGAGCGAGCGCACCGCGCACGTGGTCGGCCTGCCGCAGGCGACCGGCGGCTCGGGCGAGCCCGCGGGGCCGACGAGCCTGGGCGTGCACGCGTCGCTGCAGGCGGTGCTGTCGAAGCTCACCGGATCGCCGTCGGCCGCGGGTCGTCGCGTGACGATCTCGGGCCTCGGGCAGGTCGGTGGACGGCTCGCTTCGCGGCTGGCGGAGGAGGGCGCCGTGCTCACGGTGACCGACATCAACCCGGCACGGCGGTCCTTCGCCGCCGATCTGGGTGCGACGTGGGCCGAGCCCGGAACCGAGCACCTGGTGCCCGGCGACGTGTTCGTGCCGGCGGGCATCGGCGGCATCCTCACCGACGAGGTGATCGACGCGCTCGCGGTGAGGGCGGTCTGCGGGCCGGCGAACAATCCGCTGGCCTCGCATTCGGGTGCCCAGCGGCTGGCGGATCGCGGCATCCTCTACGCGCCCGACTTCGTCGTGAACGCGGGAGGTGTGATCTATCTCGACCTCGAGGCGAAGCGGCTCGGCAGCAGCGAGGAGATCATGGCGCGTGTCGCCGGCATCGGCGACACCGTCAGCCGGATCCTCGACGACGCCGAGGTGCGGGGCATCACGCCACTCGCGGCGGCGGAGGAACTCGCGGCGTCGCGGCTGCGAGAGGGAGCGCCGGTCTGACGTGGATGGTGTGACGGTGATGTGCGGAGTGCGGGGCAGGCGCCGCCCGGGTCAGCGGGACGAGCGGTGCGGAGGAGCGACGGACGCCGCCGACGGAGTCGGACGCGTCGTGGTCGAGGAGGGCGTCTGAGATGAGCGGTGCAGATGTCGAGATCGAGATCCTCGCGGCGATCACGGACTCCGATGCGGAGGACCTCGCCGGGCTTCTCCCGCAGCTGTCTCGCACGGCGAGTTTCGACCGCGCGCGGTTCGAGGCGATCGTAACGCACGACGCGACGGACCTGATCGTCGCCCGCGCGGACGGGCGGGTCGTCGGCATGGCGACGTTCGTCTCGCTGCCGCTGCCCTCCGGAATGCGCGGACACGTCGAGGATGTCGCCGTGGACGAGGCGATGCGCGGGCGCGGAATCGCCCGGATGCTGCTCACCCGCATGACCTTGCTCGCCGGGGAGCGCGGGCTGCGGACGCTCGACCTCACATCGCGTCCGTCGCGCGAGTCCGCGCTGAGGCTGTACGAGTCGGTGGGATTCATGCATCGGGAGACGAACGTGCTGCGGTTCACGCCCGGGGCGGGCACCGGGCTGGCGGTGGAGCCGGAATGACGGAGCGTCCGCAGGATCGCAGGGACATCGCGGAGGCGTTCGGCGTGGATGCGGAGCGCTATGACCGGGCGCGCCCGCGGTATCCGCGGGGCGTGGCGGAGGCGGTGCTGGACGGGCTGCCGGCGGCGCGGGTTCTCGACGTCGGCATCGGCACCGGCATCTCGGCGCTCACGTTCCGGGATGCCGGCGCGGAGGTCACGGGTGTCGAGGTCGATGAGCGGATGGCCGAGATCGCCCGGCTGCGGGGATTCCCGGTGGAGGTGGCCCGCTTCGAGGAGTGGGATGCCGGCGGCGCGGTGTTCGATGCGGTGGTGTCGGGGCAGGCCTGGCACTGGGTCGACGCGACGGCGGGCACTGACGCGGCAGCGCGCGTGCTGCGCCCCGGCGGCCGGCTCGCCCTGTTCTGGAATGTCGGCGAGCCGGCATCCGACATCGCTGCGGCCTTCGGCGAGGTGTACCGATCGGTGGAGACCGGCCTGCCGTTCACGCCGTGGTCCGGCGGGATGTCGGCGATCGACGGATACCTGCGGAGCATCGTGGAGCCGGCGGCCGCCGGCATCCGCGCGTCGGGTCTCTTCTCGGAGCCGGCGCTGCGGAGGTTCGACTGGAGTGCGACGATCACGCGGGACGAATGGCTGGACCAGGTGCCGACGTCGGGCGGGCACAACCGCATCCCCGCCGAGCGGCTCGCGGAGCTTCTGGACGGCCTGGGACGGGTCGTCGACGAGCACGGCGGCAGTTTCACGATGGAGTACGCCACGCTGCTGGTGATGGCCGAGCGGCACCAGGTGTGATCGCGTGTCGGTGATCGTGGTGCCGTACTCGGCGGAGTGGCCCGGCCTCTTCGACCGGATCTCGGCGGAGCTGCGCGTCGCGCTGGCGGACGTGCCGCTCGTGGCGATCGAGCACGTCGGCTCGACATCCGTGCCGGGGCTGGCGGCGAAGCCGATCATCGACGTCGACGTGATCGTGCGGCGCGAGTCTGTGCCGGCGGCGATCCGCGCGTTGGAGGCGGCGGGATACGCGCATCGAGGGAACCTCGGGCTCGTCGATCGCGAGGCGTTCACCCCGCCCGACTCTCGGCCGGCCCGGCATGTCTACCTGTGCGTCGAGGGCACGCTGCAGGTGCGCGCACATGTCGCGGTGCGCGATGCATTGCGCGCGGATGCCGGGCTGCGCGGCCGATACGCCGCCGTGAAGACGGCGCTGGCGGAGGATCCGTCGATGGACATCGACAGGTACATCGCGGGAAAGTCGGACGTGCTGCAGGAGGTTCTCGCCGCGTCGGCGCTCACGGATGAGGAGAAGCGCCGGCTCTATGCGCTGAACACCGGGACGTGACGTGTCGGATGCCGCGTCGGCGACGAGCGCGGTGGATCTGTGCGCTGGACGCCGGCGCAGGAGGTGAATGAGCACCCACCCCTTCGTGTCGGTGCCGGATCGGTCCCGCTGTGAAAGGCTGGAGCGGTGACGATCGTTCCTCCAGAGCCCGGCGAACCGCGACGTCCGCTGGGTCCGCGTGATCCGGGGGATGCCTGGGTGGTGGCGGACTCGGGGGAGCGGTACTGGGGACGCTTCGGCGCGGCGGGTGTGCTCGCCGTCGATGCGGAGCGCGGGGTGCTGCTGCAGCATCGGGTCAGCTGGAGTCACTTCGGCGGCACGTGGGGGATTCCCGGTGGTGCACGGCACCAGGGGGAGTCCGCCCTTGACGGCGCGCTGCGCGAGTCGAGGGAGGAGGCGGGCATTCCGGCGGGTGCGCTGCGGCAGCGGTTCGCGAACGTGCTGGACCTGTCCATCTGGACCTACACGACGGTGGTGGCGGATGTCGTGGAGCCGTTCGATCCGGTGATCAGCGACCCCGAGAGCGTGGCGTTGGAGTGGGTTCCGGTCGCGGAGGTGACGCAGCGAGAGCTGCATCCGGGCTTCGCCGATTCCTGGGGGCGCCTGTCGGCGCTGCTGGATGTGCGTCCGGCCGTCGTGGTGGATGCCGCGAACGTCGTGGGTTCGGTGCCGGACGGATGGTGGAAGGACCGTGCCGGGGCGGCCGCACGGTTGCATGCCCGGGTCGCCGCATGGGCGGCCAGTGGTGTCGCGGCGTCGGCGCTCGGGCTCGCAGCGGACCGCTGGTACCCGGCGGTGTCGTTCGTCGTCGAAGGGCAGGCGCGGGCGATGGCTGAGGCCGTCGGCGGCGTTGACGTCGTGCGGGCACCGGCGAGTGGTGATGATGCGATCGTGGCCGAGGCCTCACGGCTCGTCGGCGACGGGATGGCGGTGACCGTCGTGACGAGTGACCGCGGCTTGCGTGAGCGTGTGGAGGCCGTCGGCGGCCGCGTCGAGTCAGCCGGGTGGCTGCTCGGACAGCTCTGACCCGGGGCGCTGCGCCCGCCGGTCGTTGAGCGAGCGGAGCGAGACGAAACGCGTTGCGCCGTGCCCACTGGTCGTTGAGCGAGCGGAGCGAGACGAAACGCGTTGCGTACCCCGGGGCGTTGCGTCCGCCCACCGGCCGTTGAGCCCACCGGCCGTTGAGCCCGCCGGTCGTTGAGCGAGCGGAGCGAGACGAAACGCGTTGCGTGCCCAGGGACGTCAGCAGCCGGGAGCCGACGGGGTTTCGGTGCAGGTGTGTGCCACGAGGGCTGTGTGGGCTTCGAAGACGCGGATCGGGTCTGCTGCACGGATAGGTGACAGTTTCGGTTAGGCCGCGAGGGCCAGGTTCTGGTTCATGATGGTCTCGAATTCGACCGGCGTCAAACGGCCCAGACGTGCTTGCCGACGGCGCCGATGGTAGGTCCGTTCGATCCAGGTCACGATCGCGATCCGCAGCTCTTCCCGGGTGGCCCAGGACCGCCGATTGAGGACATTCTTTTGCAGCAGCGCGAAGAAGCTCTCCATCGCGGCGTTATCACCGGCCGCGCCGACTCGGCCCATCGAGCCGACCATACGGTGACGAGCCAGCACCCGGATGACCTTCCGGGAACGGAACTGACTGCCCCTATCGCTATGCAGCACGCAACCGGCGACGTCACCGCGCAGCGCGGCGGCGTTGTTGATCGCGTTCACGACCAGCCGGGACTTCATCCGCGAGTCGATCGAGTAGCCGACGATCTTGCCCGAGAACACGTCCTTGACCGCGCAGAGGTAGAGTTCGCCCTCGCCGGTGCGGTGCTCGGTGATGTCGGTCAGCCAGAGCCGGTTCCGGCTGTCAGCGGTGAACTCGTGTCGGACCCGCCCGTCCTCGTCAGTCACCGCGCACAGGTCGTCGTGGACCGGCGGTCCGGGCCTCTTGCCGTTACGTCCCTTCTTCTTCCCGAACGCCGACCACCAGCCGTTCGCTGACGTGATCCTCCACGCGGTCCGGTCCGCCATCGGTTCCCCGGCGTCGCGGGCCTCGTCGGCCAGGAGACGATGCCCGAACTCAGGATCGTCACGGTGCGCGTCGAACAGCGCGTTTGCCCGATACGCCTCCACCAGCTCAGCATTCGTGATGGGGTCGGCCAGCCACCGGTAGTAGGGCTGGCGGGAGAGCTTGAGGACCCGGCACGTCACTGCGACGGGGATCCCGTCGGCAGCGAGCTCTGTCACGAGCGGGTATGTCATTTTCCCGGCAGATGCGCCTGAGCGAAGTACGCCGCCGCACGACGGAGCACCTCGTTCTCCTGCTCCAACAGCCGCACCCGCTTGCGCAACTCGCGAGCTTCGTCAGCCTCGGCCCGGGTCGCGCCGGGCTTGGCGCCGTCTTCCACATCGGCCTGGCGAAGCCAGTTCTGCAGGCACGTCTCGCTGATTCCGAAGTCGGTCGCGATCTGCTTGATCGACACACCGTCCTCGCGCTGACGAGCCACCCGCACGACATCGTCGCGGAACTCACGGGGATAGGGCTTGGGCATGATGACATCCTCCCAGCAGCGCACTCAGCACCACAGATCAGGTGTCACCTATGCGTGCAGCAGACCCCAGGTCGTCCGTGCCGGTGAGGGTGGTCGCTGCGATTGTGACCTGGATGTGTCCGGTGATGTTGTCCAGGCCGGTGCCCTGCATGTCGGAGGGGTCTGCTGCCAGGAGCAGGTCGGTGAGGATGTCGGCGCGGATCTGGTCGTAGGTGCGGTTCCCGGCTCTGGGTGCGGGGTGTGGTGGTGTCGGTGGTGGGCCGGGCGGTGAGGGGGCCCGGTCGGGGTGGACCTCGGTGATCATCCACTCGGGGATGAGGTTGGGGCAGGCGACATCGGGGTCGAGGATCCCGGCGTGCACAGATGCGGCGAGGTCGAACTGTACGGCGAGGTCGTCCTCGGCGTCCCGGTCGGCCCACGCATCGGGGACGTCGTCGTGGTAGCCGTCGTCCCAGGGGACCAGATCCTGGTCATCCGCCTTCGCGTACGCGGCGGCGGCCCACTCGTCGTCGTTGCCGGTCGATTCGTCGTCGGCCCAGACCTCATCCGGAATCCCCGCATCCTCGGCACCCGTGCTGCTGGCCTCTGCGTCGCTGGCTGTCGTGGTGGCTTCGTTCTCGGCTTTGCGGGTCTCCTGTGCGATCTTGCGGGTGATCCGGGTGAGCCGGTCGTAGATCGCCACGGCGAGGTACTCGGGGAGGACGGCGACCAGCCGGGCGAGTCCGTCATCGAGCAGCTGGATGCTCACGCAGCGTTCCTCTGCGGCTTTCGCATGCCGCTCCCGCAGCGTCACCTGCGCGATCGTCGCGGCCACCGCCTGCACCTGCGGGCGTGTCCGGCCGGGGAGTCGGCTTCGGCGATCTTCACGGCGGCCTCGGCGAACGCATCCAGCGCGTCGGCGCCGGCGGTCCCGTTCATCACGGCTTCGCGGACGATCGCGCCGGCCCGGCAGATCTCCCGCACATGCGACGGGGTGAGCCGTCCCTCCCGCAACGCCTCCCGGACCGCAGAGAAGTCCCTGTCCAGCGCGGCGGCGTCCGCGAACGCGGACTGCGTGGTCATCTTCGCCAGACGCCCGGCCGCGGCGTACTCGGACACCATTGACCGGTAGGCCACATCGCTGACCTCACTGTTCGAGTGCCCGTCAGCCTCGAACACCCGCATCCGCTCGGCCAGCAGACCCGACGCCTCCGCCTCCAGCCGGGCGATCTCCCGACGCGTCCGCACCCACGCATCCAGCAGCGCCGTACGCTGCTCGAGCTCGGGGAGACGTCCGCTGTCATGACTCCAGTATAGAACAAAGAGACGATAGATGGAAGAGTGAGAGTGGGGTTGGAATCGAAAGGTTCGAAGATAAAAGCGAATGATGAACGCTCGTCATCGATGCGTCGAGGGGGCGGTCAGTCGGCGGAGTCTCTCCCGCGAAGCCGATCGATGTCGCGCCGTTCCCTCTTCGTCGGCCGTCCGGCACCGCGATCGCGGACGGCGTTCATCGCCATCGGTTCGCGCGGGGGAGTGCGATCGTCGTAGGCCGCCGCGGCCAGCGGCGCACCCACGCGTTTGGTAAGTGTCTGCCGCACCACGAGGATGCGGTCGAATCCGGCGATCCGGACGCGTAGCTCGTCGCCCGGTCTGACCGGTTGCGCCGCCTTGGCCTTGTCGCCGTTCACGCGTACATGCCCTGCGCGGCATGCGGTCGTCGCCGCTGAACGGGTCTTGTAGACGCGGACCGCCCACAGCCAGCTGTCGACGCGTGCTGTGTTCTCGCTCATCAGGCCTCCTTCGTCCGTGCTGCGACGAGCGCGCCAGCGACGATCAGGCCCTGGCCGAGGGTGTAAGTGAGCATGACCGCGGGGCTGGTCCATTGCGGCATCGCGTCGGGGAGGAAGAGGCGGAACGCGAGGATCGAGTCGCTGGCGAGGAAGAACACTCCGCCGATCGTGATCAGCGGACGACAGCGCGCCGCCATCGTCGCCGTTCCGGCGAGTACCAGCCCGTAGGCGGCGACGGCGAAGAGGAGCGCGCCGGTCGAGGGGCCGAGGATCAGCAGCATCCCGATCCACCAGACCGCGTAGATCAGGGTCCACCGCGGGATGCGGCGGACCCGCAGGTACTTCAGGAAAAGTGCGATGTAGGCGATGTGTGCCAGACCGAAGAAGAGCAGCATCAGCGGCAGCTCCGGTCCCCAGGGGAAGAAGACGCCGGCCTCGTCGCCGAGCCAGGAGAGCAGAAGCGCCGCGAGAAGCAGTGCCAGCACCGTTCGGGGCGCAGCTTCGGCGCCTCGAGCAGGACGGGCAGGGCCAGAAGAGGCATCAGCGCCATCTTCGTCGGTGCCGCGAGCGGACTGTCGGTCGCGAGCGCCACCACATGGACGAGGGAGACGGCGATGTAGGGCGCCCAGACCAGCAGGCGGGCGGCGGTGCGTCGCGGCATCCTTCCATCGTATTGCCGCGGCGTCAGCCCGAGAGTTCCCGCGTGACCAGAGGCCGGCCTGGCTTGAGGTCGCCAGTGTGGCGGAATCCTGCGGAGAGGAACGTCGTGAGAACCCCATGGAAGAGGTCGTTGCTGTGCCCCTTGGAGCCGCCGGTGTCGACCGGGTAGGCCTCGAACACGCGGGCGCCGGAGTCTTGCGCGTATTCGACGGCGGCGTCGAGCAGCGCGGCGTTCACGCCCTTGCCGCGATGCTCGCGGCGCACGACGAAGCAGCTCACCGCCCACACGCTCTCGTCGTCGAGGGGTTCGGATGTCGCCGCGACGATCGTCCTCGTGTTGATCAAGCGCGCCTGCCGGGCGCGGGGCCCGACGCGGATCCAGCCCGCAGCCTCACCGTCGACGTAGGCGATGATGCCGGGCGGCGGGCCGGCGGCGATCTCGTCGTGGAACATGTCGCGGCGCTGATCGAGGTTCGTCGCGTTCCAGTCCTTGTTGCGCAGGACCGGCCAGATGCACTGGCAGGATGCTCCGTCGCCACCGCCCGTGAGGGAGTGCTGCACGTCGTCCCAGCGATCGACCGTCGCGCGTTCCGTCGTGATCGTGACCATGTCAGCACGCTACGCCGGGCCTCGGACATCGGCCACCACGCCCGGGCCCGCAGTGGTTCGCGATGGCCGTTCGGGTCGGCTAGGATAGGGGAGTTGCCCGCGCGGAAGCGCGGTCGTCCACGGGCTGTGGCGCAGCTTGGTAGCGCACTTGACTGGGGGTCAAGGGGTCGCAGGTTCAAATCCTGTCAGCCCGACCGAAAAGCCCCGATGAGAAGTCATTTTCATCGGGGCTTCGTCATGTCGGGCGACGGGTTTTTGTTGGTCCCCCTCTGGTCCCCTCGCCAAGGAGCCTATGCGTCTCCCGGCGCTCCCGACGGCTGTTTCGGGTAGCCGAAGGCTCCAGCCTGGGATAAAGGGGACCAAAAGGGGACCAGAGCCGCAGGCAGGGATGCACTCCGGCTTCTACATGTCCTGACGCTTCCAGTTCGTCTGCTCTCGTCGCGGGGACCGCCGTAGACTGCATACACCCTCAGGTCAGGTCGGCCGGTTCCAGGTCGAGGTCCTGGGCGGGTGTCGTCCGCGTGATGAACACGAGCGCGGCAATCGCTCCGATAGCGGCGATGATTGCCGAGGCCAGGTAGATAGCGCTCAGACCGTTCGCGAACGCATCTCCGATCGCGCCCGTGACGACGGTCGACTGGTCGGCTGGTGTCTGTTCGATGACGTAGTCGATGCCGCCTCCGCTCACGGCCGCGCCGACCTCGGCGGCGTGGGGAATTCCGCGATCCAGGAGGGTGCCGGTGATGCGGGATTGGAGGACAGCGCCGAGCAGGGCGATGCCGAGGGCGAATCCGAACTGGCGGAAGGTATTCATCGCGCCGCTGGCCATGCCAGCGCGCTCGTGCGGCACTGACCCCATGGCCGCGTCTGCGACGGGGGCGATGGCGAGTCCAACGCCCACTCCGACCAGGAGGAGACCTGCGACCAGGCTGGATGGTTCGGAGTCCGGGCTCATGCTGAGTGAGAGAGTGAGAGCGCCGGCCGCGACGACGAGGAGCCCGAGGCCGATGCTGAACCGCGGCGGCACCCGGCGCAGCAGACGCCCGGACGCGCCTGCGACCACGAGGGCGGGAACGGCGAGCGGCAGGAACGCGATGCCGGTCGCGATCGGTCGGAGGTCTTCGATGGTCTGCAACCAGATGGAGGTGCCGGGGAGGGTGGCGAACGCGGCGGCCTGGAGGGTGAGGGTGGCGAGCATCACGGCGGTGAAGGCGGGGCGGCGGAACAACGCGAGATCCAGGACCGGTTGACGCGCCCGCGACTCGATGACGATGAACGCGATGGCAGCGAGGACGGCGACGGCAAAGGCGGTGAGAATCCAGGGGCTGGTCCAGCCATCCTCGTGTCCGCGGATGATGGCGAGGATCAGCGCGCCACCGGCGATCGTGAAGGCGATGATTCCGGCGAGGTCGATGCGGTGCTTCCCGTCGCCTGCTGCCTTCGGGAGGGCGCGGAGGCTGAGGAGCATCGTGAGGATGCCGACGGGGATGTTGATGGCGAAGATCCAGGGCCAACCCCAGGCTTCGGTGAGAAGGCCGCCGAGGATCAGTCCGAAGGCAGTCGTCGCGCCGCTGACTGCACCCCAGACGCCGAAGGCGATGCCTCGCTGGCGGCCGCGGTAGGTGGTCGAGAGGAGGGCGAGCGTGGTGGCGAGCATCGCAGCTCCGCCGACGCCCTGGAGGGCGCGGGCGGCGATGAGCGCCTGGACGTTCGGCGCGAGCGCGCAGACGACCGATGCGGCCGTGAAGACCGCGAGGCCGGCGACGTAGACCCGACGACGTCCGATGCGGTCGGCCAGTGCTCCCGCACCGAGCAGCAGCGCCGCCAGCATGAGCGCATAGGCATCCATGACCCATTGCAGGTCGGTGAACGCGGCATCGAGATCATCGCGCATGTCGGGCAGCGCGACGGTCACGATCGTGGCGTCGAGCAACAGCAGGAACGTGCCAAGACAGATAGCGAGCAAAGCGAACCAGGACCGCATGGTAGCCCCTTTCGAGACGGTGGACAACGGCTCCGATGCTCTCCTGGGGGTGCGGATCACCTCCACGGTGACGGCAATATGCGGCGCATCTCGACATAGAATCTTCTCCCGTGAAGGAATCTCTCATCTTGGACGAGCTGGATCGTCGCGTCGTGCACGCCTTGCAGCTCGACGCGCGCGCCAGTTTCGAGCGGATCGGGACCGTCCTCGGGGTGTCGGATCAGACCGTGGCGCGCCGCTACCGCCGGCTCGTGGATCACGGCGCGGTGGCGATCCGTGCCGTGCCTGCGACCAGTGACGGCACCGCGCAGGGCTGGTTCGTCAGGCTCCGCTGCGCGCCGCCGCAGACCCGCTCGATCGCCGACCAGCTCGGCGCCCGAGCCGACACGAGATGGGTGATGCTGACCTCGGGAGGCACCGAGATCGTCTTCCTGCTCCACGCCGAAGGGCACCGCACCGCACCATCCGTGCGCGATGCCCTGCTCGCCGCACTGCACACGACACCGGGCATCCTCGGCGTCGAGGCATACTCCCCGCTGCGGTTCTTCGTCGGCCACCAGATCGCCTGGCAGGCACGGATGAGCGCACTCGCACGCGGCGAGATCGACGCTCTCGCCGGCACCGAAACCGCACCCACCCGCACGCACCACGACCAGACCATCGATGACCTTGACCAGGCCATCATCGACGTCCTCGCCGACGACGGGCGCGCGTCCATCGCGCGGGTCGCACTGCACGTCGGCGCCTCCGAGTCCAGCGTGCGCCGCCGCGTCGATCGGCTGCTCACGCGGGCGCTCGTCTACTTCGACGTCGTCATAGACGAACGGCTCCTCGGCTATCAGGAGCTCGCGCTCATCTGGCTCCAGGTCCCCCTCAACCAACTCGATGACCTCGGCCGCCGAGTCGCCACCCACGCGCCGGTCGCCATGGCCACGGCAATGTCCGGGAACTACGATCTGCTCATCGCCGCCGCCAGCCACAACCGCGACGAGCTCTACACCTACCTCACCGGAGAACTCGCCCAGACCATCGGCTCGGCACCCTTCCGCACCTCCCCGGTCCTCGAAATCGTCAAACGAGGCTGAGACCGACCGTTTGCTGAAACCTGCAATTGGAGCAGTGAGCGGTACCGGTTCACCACTTCGACGCGGTCGCCCGCGAGATCCCCATCTCTGCAGCCACATGCGCGATCGGGCGAGTGCGACAGCGTTCGATGAGCCGCCTGCGGCCTTCGGGAGTGAGGGGGCGTTCCGGTGGGTTGTCGTAGCCGAGAGCAACCTGTCTCCTCTGTCGGACGTGGGGGCGGTCACGAAACAGCCAGGCGCGCTTTCTCGGTCGGGGCTGTCAACGCCCGGGCCGTCACCGCACCCATGAAGTGCGCCGTCGGAAGAGTCATTGTTGACTCCAGCTACGAAGGAGTCCCGCAGCACCGTCGACTGCCGCGTCGAAGGCGGCCGCATCTTGCTGTGCGCGAGCCAACACGTAGCCGCCCTGGACCGTGGCGACCACCATCGACGCGAGTTGGTGTGCATCTGTGCCGGCGGGAAACTCATGGTCTTCGATGCCTCGGCTGATCACCGTGGCGATGGTGGCGACCACCCACTGCAGAGTCTCCGCAACCGGGCGGAGAAGCTCCGGTATGGCCAGCACGTCCGCGTCATAGGTCATGCGTCCCATGCGACATCCACGCAAGGAATCGCGCTGACGCTCTAGGTAGGCGATCACCCGCTCCGACGATGAACCCTCACCCGCCAGCAGCACGTCCACGTCCGCGCGCATCACGGCTGCGCTCTCCTCGAGAGCCGCGCTCGCGAGGTCCTGCTTGCCAGCGAAGTGGTGATACATGCTGCCTTGCCCCGCGCCAGCCCGTTGCAAGATGTCCTTCGGGCTGGTCGCCGCATAGCCGCGTTCCCACAGAAGCTCCTGCGTCGCTTCTACAAGCCGAGTACGTGTATCCATACTCTCAGTGTACATACCAGTAGTTACAAGTTATCGAACAACCTCTCCGGTCAGTACGGCTAATCCCTCGGAGGGGCTTCGAGGAGCCCCTCGCCATGCTCCTGCGCCCACGATGCCAGGGCCCGCAGAGGTCCATCGTGGAAGGTTCGTCCGAGTGCGGTCAGCTCATAAACTATGACGGACGACGCGTGGTCTGCGCGGCGACGCACGACGAGGTTGGCGGCCATTAGACGGGCGAGGGCCTCGCTGAGAGGCTTGTCCTTGACCGGGCCGATGGCCTCGCGTAGCTCGCCTCGACGGTGGGGGCCGCCACCGAGCGCAGAGAGAACTACACCATCCCATCGATGTCGAAGCACGTCGGTCGCCGCGCGCACCAGGCAGTCCGCAACCCAACCGCTGTCATCGCTGAATCGACCGTCCACGACTAAATTCTCACCCAGCCACGTGCACCGTTCGGTAACCCTGCTGTCTCTAGCGTTGGACCCATGATGAACACGACCCAGTGCGATGGAGCGACCCGCAGGATCGCTGTCATCGGCGTCGGCCACATGGCATATGCGCTCGGCGCCCTGTGGGCTACCCGCGGCCACGCGATCACGATCGGTGGACGGTCGATCGACAAGGCGAGGTCGATGGCAGTGCAGATCGGACGAGGCACGACCGCATCGGAGATGAGCGAGGCGGTCGACGGAGCCGAGGTCGTGCTAATCGCCGTCCCGTGGACGGCCGTCGAAGATGTGCTCCTGCAAGTCGGTGCGCACGCCGGCTCACTGGCGGGCGCGACGATCGTCGATCCCACGAACCCCGTCGAGCACGGTGTCGGGCGGCACCTTCTCGAAGCAGGCTCTGCAGCCGAACGGATCGCTTCACGGGCTCCGGGTGCGCACGTGGTGAAGGCATTCAACGTGCACCCGGCGAGCTACTGGAGTCAGGCGGATACTCGCGATGTGGTCACTCTTGCGGGGAGCGATCCGGGAGCGCTGGATGTGGTGAGCGAGCTTGTGAGAGATGTCGGTGCCACCCCACACACACTCGGCGGTCTTGACCGCTCCCGCCAGCTCGAGGAGCTGGGGGCGACGGTGATCGCTCTCGCCTTCGCCGGGATCGAGCCGCGGTCGGCTGTCCCGCGAGTCTGAGAGAGGCCAGCGATGCTCGACGCCGGACATGCCAGGATTTCTCCCATGCTCCCTGATCCCACTCGTCGGCTTCAGTCGATGTATGTTTCCGTCAACCAAGGTCCTCGGATCGCTGTCGACGTGTGGCTTCCCCTTGAACACATCGCGGCTGGCGAGAACATAGGTTGCGTCATCCGGTCCACCCGTTACTATCGCGCGGAGGAAGCGCCTGGGGTTCCCGCCGAGTTGAAGCCGACAGTAACTACGCCGAGGCTACATTGTTCAACGACGCCGGCCTGGCCCTCGTCGTGGCGGATGCGCGAGGTACGGGTGCGTCGTTCGGAAGCCGTGATGGCGAGCTCGGAGAAGGCGAAATCGCTGACTTCAACGAACTGATCGACTGGGCGGCGAGTTGGCCGTGGTCCAATGGACGAATCGGGGTGTACGGGACGTCGTACGATGGTCAGGCGGCTGAGTTGGTGGCGCGGCATCGAAACCCGCACCTGGCAGCCGTCGCGGCTCTGTTCAGCCCCAATGACCCTTACCGCCAGCTCTTCTATCCGGGCGGAGTGGCCACATCGGGGCGCTTCGCACGATGGATGTGCGAGTCCCAAGTCAAAGACGGTGTCGTGAGCGCCCGCGGTCGGCTGGCCGAACTACTTGGACGCCCCGCCGAAGCGCTCGACCTTCCCCCGCATGTCAAGCCTGTCGACGGTGAGGAAGGTGAGGCGCTGCGAGCTGACGCGATTGCAGAACACCAGTCGAACGCCGACGTGCATACCCTCATGGATCTGGTTCCGTTTCGGGATGACTCCGTCCAAGGGCTCGACTGGCAACTCACTGCGCCCTCCAGTGCATACGAGGCGATCGCGTCGTCCGGGGTGCCGATGTTCGTACGGGCCGGATGGGTCGACGGTGCATTCGTCGTCGGTGCACTCATGCGCTTCGCTCATCGACCCAACAACCAGACCGTGGAGATCGGCCCCTGGGGACACGGAGGTCGCACACGCGCCGACCCCCTTCGCCCTTCCGCGCCGCTCGACGAGAACGAGTTCACCGACCCCAGAGGCCAGGACCGGCGCCTGGTGGAGTTCTTCTCCCGGCATCTCGCCGAAGAACCCGTACTGGCTGTGGGACGCGGGACACTGTTGTACAGCACGCTGGGCACGGACCGGTGGACCACCGTTGACACATGGCCGCCAGAAGGGATCGAGGTGCGGCGACTGTACGCCGACGCATCCGGGACGCTGACCCGTGACCCTCCGAGCGAGTTCTCCCTCCGGCTCACCGTCGATCCCGCGGCGTCGACCGGTGAGACGAATCGGTGGCTGGCCGGAGAGATCGGTGAGGGCGCATCGTACCCACGCCGCCAAACTGAGCGCAGGTCACGTCTGACGTTTACCTCTCAGCTGCTGGACTCAGATTTGCACGTCCTCGGGTTCCCCGTCATGAAGCTCCGTCTCGCCACAAACGGAACCGACGGTGTCGTCTACGTCTATCTCGAGGACGTGTCCCCGGACGGCTCGGTCTCCTACGTGACCGAGGGTTGCCTGCGGTTCATGCACCGAGCCACCACGGAACCCATCGTGCACGCAGGACTCGGCGTGCCCCGCAGCTTCGCTCGCGCCGACCGCCGACCAGTCATCCCGAACGAGCCGATGAACTTGATCGTGGAACTCCTGCCGGTGTCGGCTCTCATTCGCGCGGGTCATCGGCTTCGGGTGAGTGTCGCCGGTCACGACGCTTCCTGCTTTTCCTACCACGGCGCGGAAGGTGAGACTTTCACTTTGGCTGGAGGTGACTTCACTGCACTGGAGTTGCCCGTTCTCGGGTAACCAGCTTCACGTCAATCCTTTGAGCGCCGGCGTCGGAGCAGAAGCCGAACGTGCGCGCCTCTCAGCATCCTCCAGGGCTGGCCTCAATGCCGTCAGCGCTGTTCGCAGCCGATCGGGCAGCGAGCCGGCGGGTACGACGAAACCGGTGCTCAGTGTCCGGGTCGCGACCGACGTCAGCCAGTCCTCGATGGCGACTCGTGCGGCTGCGCCGATGCTGGCGGCGAGCACGTCGGCGGTCAGGGGGTCCATGCCTGCGACGCGCCGACTGAGCGCTTCTGCGAGGGAACGGCCGAGCGGCGCGATGCTGTCCGCATACGATGACCGCAGAGTTGGGTTGTTCATGACCATCAGCATCACATCGCTGACATGCTCGCCCGGGTCGGTGTACTGCTCGACGATCGCGTTGATGACGGCTTCGGAGATGCTGGTGCTCTCTGGCTGGGAGAGGATCGCGGCGATGATGCGCTGCTCCCGCTCGGCGGTGACCGCGGCGATGATTGCCTGTTCTCTGCTCGAGTAGTAGTTGTTGTACGTCCTCGGTGAGACGCCCGCCGCGTCCGCGATATCGCTGACGCGGACATTCTCAGGGCCTCGTTCCAGCGCGAGGCGCAGCGCGGCCTCCCGCAGTGCCACTCGCGTGGCATGCTTCTTCCGCTCGCGCAGTCCGCTCTCATGCATGCTCACCGCTTCAGTGTCGCAGGCGATGTGCGGCCTGATAAAATTGCGCGCACGCAAAAACGTCCGTAGAGTCTCAGCACGACACTCGATTGGACGGAGAAACAGACCATGCGGGCCAAAGGAATGACCTACGACACGGGGTTCGTGCGCGACGGCAGCAATTCGCGGGAGGTGTTCGACCTGTCACGAGTCCGAGCGGAGCTGGCCATCATCCGGGACGACCTGCACTGCACCGCGGTCCATGTCGTCGGCAGTGACGCTGATCGCTTGGAGGCCGCTGCCGGGTTTGCCGCAGAACTCGGGATGGAAGTCTGGTTCTCCCCGTACCCGTTGGAACAGACGACCGACCAGATCCTCGGCTTCTTCACCGAGTGCGCCGATCGGGCGGAGCGCCTTCGCGCGAAAGGTGCCGAGGTCGTGTTCGTCGCGGGCGTCGAACTGAGCGTCATGAACCGCGGATTCATCGACGGCGACGACGTCGATGCGCGGCTCGACGGGCTGCTGGCCGATCCGGAAGGGCGAGAACAGCGCCTCGCCGATGTCAGTCGCGGTCTCAATGCGTTTCTCGCCGAAGCTGTCGAGCACATCAGGGAGCGCTTTCACGGTCCGGTCACCTATGCCGCGATTCAGTTCGAGGCCGTCGACTGGGACCTGTTCGACTTCGTGACCGTAGAGCTCATACGCTCCGCGGCCGTCGCCGACATCTTCCGCTCCGGGGTCCGCACGCTCGTGGCGCAGCACTCCAAGCCGGTCGCCATCACAGGCTTCGGCACCGCCACATGGCGCGGCGCCGCTGACATGGCTCCGCGCAGCATGGAGATCATCCAGAACGACCCCGCAACCGGGGCGCCCTCCCGGCTGAGCGACGTGTTCGAGCGCGACGAAGCCGGACAGGCGGAGTACCTCGGCGAGCTTCTGGAGATTTTCGATAGCGAGGGCGTGGACAGCGCGTTCGTCTTCCTCTTCGCGCTCGACAACCTGCCCCACAGGCCCGGCGGCGACCCTCGCGAAGACCTTGATCTCGCCAGCCTTGGCATCGTCAAAGTCCTCGAAGACCGAAACGGGATCACTTACCCGCATATGCCGTGGGAGCCCAAGGCTGCCTTCGCCGCCGTAGCCGTGTTCTATGCAGACCGGATGGAGTACGTATGAGCACCCGACTCTTTGCGTTCGCTCTTGTCAGCCTGCTGACAGCAGTCACCCTCACCGCATGCAGCTCGGCCACCGACGTCGACCCCGAGCGTGCGTCATTCGCGATCGATGGCGAGGAAGTGACCATTTCGATGGAGTCCAGCGGTGACATCTCATTGCGTCCCGGTGACGTCGACGAGATCGAGGTCACCCGCTGGTTCACCGGCGGAGGCGACGAGGCGAGTTGGGATTTCACGGGCGATGAACTCACTCTCGCCGTCGAGTGCGGGTTCCTCTCTTCCTGCGAAGTCCGCTATGAGGTGGTCGTTCCTCGCACAGTTGCTGTCTTCCTTCGCGGATCTAATGCGGATGTACTCGCAACCGGCTTCGAGGCACCGTTGGACATCCGCACAGAGAACGGCGCCATCATCGTCGAGGACATCGAGGGCGATCTTTCTCTCCGCAGCACCAGCGGCGATCAACAGGCCAAGGGTCTGACGGCTCAGCGCGTCGAAGCTCAAGCCAGCAGCGGAGCGGTCGACCTCTTCGTCACTGAGGCGCCATCGAGACTCGCTGTCGCGACCGAGAACGGCGCAGTCAGCGTCCAGCTTCCGGATGCGGCTTACGCTCTATCGGTTCAGACTGACAGCGGTTCGATAGAGAACTCATTCACTGACGACTCTCGCAGTCCACACACCATCGCAGTTACCACCGCGAATGGTGATATCGCGCTGACTCGCACCGGACCGTAGCCGACTACGCGGTGCCCCGGTGTGACCGCATGTCCGGTCACCGCAGCCCCGGCGTGTCACACGCCCGACTTCGCTCCGGCCGCCTGCCCCCTCGCGAGGCGTCGTCCCAAACGCGAGATGTCGGCGGGCGACGGTTACAAGTACCTGCTGCGGACAGTCGCGGCCAGCGACGGCGACAGGTCGCTGTCCACCCCGCTGACGCGTTACTACAATGCCGAGGGCACCCCGCCGGGCCGATGGCTTTGGCGCCGGGGTCGCCACGCTCGGCAGTGGGCGGATCAGCGCAGGCGATCACGTCTCCGAAGCCCAACTCCAGCTCCTAGTCGGTATGGGCCGTGACCCGATCACGGGGGAACCGCTTGGCCGTGCGTACCCCGAGTACCGAACCGTGGCCGAGCGGATTGAGGCGCGCACCGAGGCGCTTGATCCATCCCTCGGGCCGGCGTCACGTGCGGAGGCGGTCGTGGCGATCGAAGCGGAGGAGGCCGAGCGTGGGACGCGACGGGCGGTTGCGGGGTTCGACTTCACGTTCTCGGTCCCGAAGTTCGCGAGCGTGCTGTGGGCGGTTGCGGATGCCGGGACGCAGACGTTGATCGCCGCCGCGTTCGACCACTACGACAGCCGGGCGGGCGACCCCCATCTGCACACGCACGTTGTCATCAGCAACAAGGTGCAGACCGTCCTCGATGGCAAATGGCGGTCGCTGGATGGACGGCCGATGCACGTCGCTGTCGTCGCGCTCTCCGAACTGCACGAGGCGGTCTTCGCGGACCACCTCACCCGAATGCTCGGCGTCTTTGGGAAGCGCGGGATAGAGGCCGCGACCGGAACCCCGCCTTGGCGATCACCGGGGTGCCGGAGGCACTGGTCAAGGAGTTCTCCACTCGTGCCCGGCACATCGGCGCAGAGACCGACCGACTCATCGTGCGCTACGTCGAGACGCATGGGCGGCGGCCGTCGCCGGCGACGATCATGAAGCTCCGCGCCCAGGGGTCGCAGGTTCAAATCCTGTCAGCCCGATCATTTAGGGTCGGAATCTCGCAAGAGTTTCCGACCCTTCTGCGTGTCTGGGAGAAGCCAACCCTCCAGTTCTGCCGCAGGGAAGAGACCAGCGCGCTCGCGGCCGCGGTGTGCGCCGAGAACGCGGTACGGCGTACACTGAACTCGCGCGGTCGGAGGCACAACGAGACCACGGCCGCAGGATGTCAAGGGGCATGCCTCCGTCACGGACGCCGTGCAGGCTACGGACCACAGAGTCAGGAGCCCGCATGACCCCGCAGAGCACCGCCGAACCCGAGACTCCCGCCGAACCCGAGACCCCCGGCGAACCCGAGGCGCCCGCCGAACCCGAGGCGCCCGCCGAACCCGAGACTCCGGCGGAGATCGATGGCCGATCCTGGCGGCTGGCCGTGCGCCGCGCACTTCGCGCCTTCGGCATCGACGAGTGCCCTGACATCGCCGCGAGCCTGACGTTCTACGCGATCCTCGCCCTGGTCCCGGCCGTGATGGTGTCGTTCTCGATCGTCAGCCTGCTCGGCCGCAGGGACGAGACCGCACGCATCGTCGCGGACGTCACCACAGCTCTGATGCCGGACATCTCGGACGATGCGGTTCACGACGCGATCACGCGGATCGCCGACGCGCGGCTGTCCGGGATACTGCTCGTCTTCGCACTCGCACTGACCGCATGGGCCGTCGCGCGTTACGTCGCGGCCCTCGGACGAGGGATGAACCGCATCTACGGAGTTCCCGAGGGGCGTCCGGCATGGCGGCTGAAGGCCGGTCAGCTGCTGATCGCGGTGGTCGTCATCATCTGCACGGCGCTGATCCTGGCGATCCTCACCTTCACCGATGCCGTCGCCGAGACCCTGGGCGAGTCGTTCGGAATCGGCGACGTGACCCTGCTCGTCTGGCGCATCCTGCGGTGGCCGCTGCTCGCCGCGATCGTCGTGTTCGTCCTCGCCTTCCTCTACTACTTCTCGCCGAACGTGAAGCCGTCGCACTTCCGCTGGATGAGCCTGGGCGCCGCAGCGGCCGTCGTCGTGCTGGTGCTCGCCTCGCTCGGGTTCTGGCTCTACGTGGCGAACGTCGCCGACTACGACCGTCTCTACGGCGCATTCGCAGGAGTCATCATCTTCGTGCTGTGGCTGTGGATCGCGAACATGGCGATCCTCGTCGGCGCGGAATTCGATGCCGAAGTGGAGCGCGTGAGGCAGCTGCAGGCCGGCGTGCCCGCCGAGATCCAGGTGCAGGTGCCCTTGCGGGACGCCCGTCGGATCGCGCAGGGTGTACGGCGCGATCGCGAAGAGGAGGCGGATGCACGCCGCATCCGCCGCTGATGTTCCCGTCGCTGTCAAGGCCACTGCGCGGATGAAGCCGCACCGATAGCTTCGCCAGATGACGACCGAGATGAACGATGGCGAGACGAACGATCCGGCATCCCGGGACGGGGCGGGTGCGCCCGACCGCTTGCGTCGCGCGATCACCGGACCTCTGCTCTTCGCGTTCATCCTCGGGGACGTGCTCGGCGCTGGAATCTATGCGCTCATGGGCGTGCTCTCCGCCCAGGTCGGCGGGATGCTGTGGGCTCCGCTCCTGCTCGCTCTGCTGCTCGCACTGCTCACTGCAGGGTCCTATGCAGAACTCGTGACGAAGTATCCGCGCGCCGGCGGCGCTGCGGTCTTCGCCGAACGCGCCTTCCACAGCCGCATCCTCTCCTTCCTCGTCGGCTTCAGCATGATGGCGGCCGGGGTGGTGAGCGCCGCCGGTCTCGCGATCGCGTTCGCGGGTGACTATCTGCAGACGTTCTTCGCTCTGCCCGTGATCCCGGTGGCGATGGTGTTCCTCATCATCGTCGCAGCGCTCAACGCCCGCGGCATCCGCGAATCGATGGGGGCCAACCTCGTCATGACGGCGATCGAGGTCAGCGGCCTCGTGATCGTGATCGTCGTGGTCGGCATCTTCGTCGCCGGCGGCGGGGAGACGTCACCCGTGTGGCGCAGGCTCCGGGCGACACCTCCCTCGGCTTCGCGATCCTCGGCGGCGCGATCATCGCCTACTACTCGTTCGTGGGGTTCGAGACCTCCGCGAACGTCATCGAGGAGGTCAGGCGGCCCTCCCGCACCTACCCGAAGGCGCTGTTCGGAGCGCTCATCACCGCGGGTGTCGTCTACGTCCTGGTGGGCATGGCGAGTTCGGCGGCGCTGCCGCCGGAGCAGCTGTCGGATTCCAGCGGCCCTCTGCTCGCCGTCGTCGAAGCGACCGGCATCGGCGTTCCGTCCTGGCTGTTCAGCCTCATCGCCCTCATCGCCGTCGCGAACGGCGCACTGCTCACCATGATCATGGCCAGCCGCCTCGTCTACGGGATGGCCGAGCAGGGCCTGCTGCCCAGCGTCCTCGCACGCGTGCTGCCCCGACGGAGGACGCCGTGGGTCGCGATCGCCGCCACGACCCTGGTGGCGGTGCTGCTGACGCTCATCGGCGACCTGGCGACGCTTGCGGAGACCGTCGTCCTGCTGCTGCTGTTCGTCTTCATGAGCGCGAACGTCTCCGTCCTCGCCCTGCGACGGGACCACGTGGAGCACGATCATTTCCGAGTATGGACGTTCGTGCCCGTGCTCGGAATCGCCTCCTGCATCCTGCTGCTCACTCAGCAGCGTCCCGAGGTGTGGCTCTTCGGTGCCATCCTGCTCGCCGTCGGAGGGGTGCTGTACCTGCTGGCGCGGTGGGGTCGCGGGCGCGAGACGCGAGTCGGCGACCAGAACCCGCCTCGCCAGGAGGCTGATGCAGAAGCCGATCAGGAAGCCGATCCGACGGCACGGTGACGATTCCCGGCCACGACGGATCCGCGATCACGACGGATCCCCGTTCACGAGCCGGTCAAGCCCTACTGACTGCGCGCCAGGCGATCCACCTCTTCCGCCGCCGCCGCAGCCCGTTCCTTCGCGGTTGCTTCCCGCTCGCCCGCCTCGTCGACCTGCTCCCGCGCCGCCTTCACCTCGCCCCGTACGCGCTCCAGCTCCTGCGCCAGCTCCGCAGCCCTCGCATCCAGCCGCTCCGCCCGCGCTTCAGCCTCAGCGCGCTCCTTCCCGATCCTGCCGAGCTCGTGCTCCGCGCGATCCCGCGCCTTCTCCGCCTCGCGAACCGCCGCCTCCGCGGCCTTGCGCTCACGCCGTGCGCGCACCTCGTCCTCGGGCACGGTGCCGACGGGCCGCGGCTCCGGCGCCCCGCCACCCACCACGGCCGCGAGGTCGACCGGATCGTTCGACAGCTCCCGCACCAGCCGCCCGGAAGCCACGGCCGCCGAAGCATCCGGATCGAAGAACGCGGCGGCGATCGTCCGCTGCACGGCATCCGCCGTCGACGCCGAGACCTTCCCGCCGGTCGCCGACGCCAGGGCGACAGCCTCCTGCGCCAGCTGGGTCGTCAGCGCCCGGCGCCGGCCACCGAGCCTGGCGAGCGTCGCGGCGTCGAGATCGTCCTGCGCCTCGCGCAGCTCCGCGGCGAGCTGCAGCACCTGAGCGAGCCGGTCGGCCCGCTCCTGTGCGAACACGTTCACCACCCAGGCGGCGACGGACGGCTTCGGCAGCGCACGGATCCGCTTCGTCAGGCCGGGATCGGATGCCGCGGACGCGCGCGCGTTGCGCTCGGCGATGAACCCGGCCGGCGGGAGCGCGTACAGCTCGACCGCCGTCCTGGCCAGCAGCTGCTCGTCGTTCGGAGCGTCGCTCATCGAGCCTCCATGGCCGCGAGCATACGCCTCCCTGCGACGGCGTCTCAGCCCCGGTGCACGTCCACCGGAACGATCATCGGAGTGCCGGCGACCGGATCGGGCACGACGACCGCCTCGAGGTCGAACACGTCGCGCAGCAGCTCCACAGTCACCACGTCGCCGGGGGCACCCTCGGCGACGATCCGGCCGTCGCGCATCGCGACGAGATGGTCGGCGTAGCGCGTCGCGAGATTCAGCTCGTGCATGACCACCACCACCTGCGTGCCGCGCTCACGCGACAGACGCACGAGCAGCTGCAGCAGTTCCACCTGGTGCGCGAGATCGAGGTAGGTGGTCGGCTCGTCGAGCAGCAGGATGTCGGGTTCCTGAGCCAGCGCCATCGCCACCCAGGCGCGCTGGCGCTGGCCGCCCGAGAGCTCGTCGATCGGGCGATCCGCGAACCCGGTCATCCCCGTCACCTGCAGAGCGTCGGCGACGACCTCGTCGTCGCGGCGATCGCGGCCGCCGAGCCAGCCCCGATGCGGCGTGCGGCCGCGGTCGACGAGATCGGCCACGCTGATCCCGTCCGGGGCCACCGGCGTCTGGGGGAGGAGGCCGACGATCCGCGCCACCTCCTTCGTGGGCAGACCGGCGATCGAGGCGCCGTCGAGCAGGACCGATCCGCGGCGCGGGCGCAGCAGCCGCGCGAGCGACCGCAGCAGTGTCGACTTGCCGCAGCCGTTGCCGCCCACGATCATCGTGATCCCGGAACCGGGCAGGGCGAGCGAGAGGCCGTCGATCACCGGCTCGCCGTCGTACCCGACGACGAGATCCCGGGCCTCCAGGGCGTGCGCCGTGATCTGTTCCGTCATGCGCGGGTGCGTCCTCTCATCAGCAGGTACAGCAGGAAGGGCGCGCCGATCGCCCCGGTGACGACCCCGACCGGAAGGTCGGTCGGGAAGGCGTGCTGGGCCACCGCGTCTCCGCCGAGCACCACGATGGCCCCGACGAGGGCCGCCGCCGCAGGCAGGGCCGAGTCCCGTCGCACCACCCGGAGGGCGATCGGTCCCGCCAGGAACGCGACGAACGCGATCGGCCCGGTGAGCGAGGTCGCGACGGCGACGAGGAGCACGGCGCACAGGATCAGCAGCATCCTCACGCGTTGCGGACGAGCACCGAGCGCGGTGGCCGAGTCGTCCCCGAGACGGAGCACGGGCAGCCGCGTGGCAGCGAGCAGGGCGACGACGAGCAGGACGACGAGCACCGGCGCCGTGGGCCCGAGCTGGTCCCAGAGGCTGCGGCTGAGCGATCCGGCCATCCACACCGTCGCCTGCTCGGCCGCGTTGATGTCGGAGCGGGTGAGCACATAGCTGATGACCGCCTGCAGCGCGGCGGCGACGGCGATGCCCACCAGTACGAAGCGCAAGCCCGACAGCCCCCGGCGGTACGCGAGCACCCAGATCAGCAGTGCGGTCAGCACGCCGCCGGCGATCGCCGCCACCGACACGACCAGCCCGGATGCGCCGAAGAACGAGATCGCCGTGATCGCCGCGGCGCTCGAACCCGCGCTGATGCCGATCACGTCGGGGCTCGCGAGCACATTGCGCAGCAGCGTCTGGAACAGCATGCCGCCCAGGCCGAAGGCCGCGCCCACCAGCAGGGCCCCGATCGCGCGCGGAAGCCGCAGCTCGACGACGGCGAAGCTCGCCCCCGGCACGGTCTCTCCACCGAGCGCGCGCAGCACGTCGAGCAGGGGGATCGTCTTCGTCCCGAAGACGAGCGCGACCAGGAACAGCGCGATCACCGCGAGCGCGAGGACGCCCAGCAGGATGCCGTCGCGCGTGGCGCTCCGCCGTCGCGCAGTGCGCAGCAGCGTGGCGGCATCCGTCGCGGGGCGCCCGGAAGACACGAGGTCGAGTGCGCTCACAGCCCGATCGCCTTCCTCCTGCGCAGCAGCACGATGAAGACGGGGGCGCCGACCAGGCCGGTGACGATGCCGACCTCGAGCACTCCGGGCCGCGCCAGGATGCGCCCGATCACGTCGCAGACGAGCAGGAAGGCGGCGCCTCCCGCCGCCGACAGCGGCACGATCCAGCGATAGTCCGACCCGACGAGGAAGCGCACGGCATGCGGCACGGCCAGCCCGACGAACCCGATAGGACCGGCCAGCGCCGTCGCGGTGCCGCACAGCAGCACGACCGCGAGCACGGCCGTGACGCGTGCCGCGCCGACGCGCACACCGAGTCCGCGGGCGACGTCGTCGCCGAGCGCCAGGGCGTTCAGCCGCCCGGAGCACGCGATGGCGAGCACCGCGCCGATCGCGAGGAAGCCGGCCAGCTGTGCGAGCGTGTCGAAGGATGCCGCCGTGAGAGATCCCAGCTGCCAGAACCGGTAGCTGTTCAGCGTGGACTGGTCGACGATGAGGATGCCGGTGATCACCGAGCCCGCGATCGCCGTCACCGCGGCGCCCGCGAGTGCCAGGGTGACCGGGGTCGCCCCGCCCGGGCTGGCGGCAGCGGCCCCGTAGCCGAGGACGACTGCGATGGCGGCGCCCGCCAGCGCGCACCACACGATCGCGAGCGGAGCCTGCCAGCCGAGCAGCGACATGCCCAGCACGACGAAGAGCGCAGCGCCCGCGTTGACGCCCAGCAGCCCGGGGTCGGCGAGCGGATTGCGCGCCATGCCCTGCATGAGCGCGCCGCCCATGCCGAGCGCGCCGCCGACCAGCAGGCCCGTGACCGTGGTGGGGACGCGGGAGAGCACCGCCACCTGATCGGTCGACCCGTCGGGATGGAGGAATGCGCCCCACACCGCGTCCAGCGGCACGATCCGCGCGCCGAGGGCGAGCGAGAGCGCGGCGGCCGCGATCATGACCCCCAGGCACACGACGAGAGCCCACGCCGGACTCAGGCGTGCGCGGCGGCGCTGACCCGAGCCCGATGCGGGCGTCGTCGGTGCGGGGGCGAGCGTCATCCGGCGTGCGCGGCGGCCTCGCCGAGCATCTTGGCGTAGGTCGGAAGCGCCCACGGGATCGACAGCACCGTCGGCGCGGAGATCGCCATCAGCAGCGCCTCGTCATCGATCTGTGCGACGGCGCCGGACTTCACCGCCGGGATACGGCTCAGCAGCGGGTCGTTCTGCAGGGTCGACAGGTCGCCGCCCTGCACGTAGATGACCGCCACGTCGGCGTCGAGCTTGTCGGCCTCCTCGGCGGAGATCGTGGCGACGAAGCCCTTCTCGTCCGCTGCGAGGTCCTTGATCGACTGCGGCGTCGCGAAGCCGAGGTCGTTCAGGTACTGCACGCGCGTGTCCTGCGGGGTGTAGTACTGCACCTTGCCGAGATCCTTGGCGTCTACCCACATCACCATGCCGGTCTTGCCCTCGGCAGCCGGGTACTTCGCCATCTCGGTGCTGATGCTCTTCTCGGTGTCGGCGATCAGCTTCCCGGCCTCGGCGGACCTGCCGAGGGCGGTGCCGACCATCGTGGTCGAGTCGCGCCAGGAGGTGCCCCATGCGGCGCCGGGGTAGGCGACGGTCGGCGCGATCTTGCTGAGGGTGTCGTACTCCTGCTTCGTGAGACCCGAGTTCGTGCCGAGGATCAGGTCGGGGGCGGTGCCGTCGATCTCCTCGTACGGGATGCCGTCGGTCTCGTCGTGCAGCGGCGGCAGGTCCGCCTTCGCCGCGGTGATCGCGTCGTGCGTCCATTCCAGGTAGCCGTCGCCGTCGGTGTCGCCGAAAGCGGAGGTGGGGATGGCCACCGGGATCGTGCCGAGGGCGATGGCCGCGTCGAAGCTGCCCCAGCCGACGGTCGCGACGCTCTTCGGAGCGGACTCGACGACGGTCTCGCCGTAGACGTGCTCGATGGTCGCGGGGAATCCGGTGTCGGAGCCCGCCGATGCGTCGTCGCTCTGCGCGGCGGTTCCGGACGAGCACGCCGAGAGGGCGAGTGCCCCCGCAGCGAGAATGCTGAGGACGGCGGCGCTGCGGCGCAGACGAAGGGAGGGCATGGGACTCCTCGGGTAAGAGAGCGGAATGAAGGTAAGCCTAACCTGCCTGACGGAGTGTCGCGAACCTGGAGGAGCGGGTGCTGTCGTTCGACCGCGTCTGCGGGAATACTGAGGGGATGGCACAGCTCGACGGACGGACACTGGGCGTGTGGAGCCTGCGGCTCGATGCGATCTACTGCACTCTTCTCGGAGCGGTCGTGGCACTGGGCGCCGCGCCGATCGCAACGGTGGTGATGCTGCCGCAACCCGTCATCCTCCTCGCCGGCATCACGGTCGTGACCTGGGCGGGACTCGTGCTCTGGATGCTCGCCCGGCTGAGCATCCGCATCGCGCTGCGCACCGTGATGGGCGTGAACCTTCTCGCGGCGGTGCTGGTCGGGCTCTGCTCGGCGGCGGCGGGTCCTGTGCTGGCCGCGATCGGCGTGCTCGCGATCGCGATCGATGTGCTCCTCTTCGCCGTCAGTCAGGCGCTGGCACTGCATCGCCTCCCGACGGCCCAGATCTCGTGACGATCCCCGCCTCCTGCGGCTGGGCGCGCAGCTCAGGCACCGCACAGCGGAGAGCCGACAGTAGCGCCCGCGCAGCACCGGAGCAACCCCCTCGCCGCCTGAGGCTCACGGGCCCAGAGTGGCACCGATGAGAGGAGCACGACATGGGTGACAGCGGTTCTGCGCAGAGTGACGACGAGATCCGGCCGGTGCGCGACGCGGATGCCACGGCGCCGGGCGACCCCGGATCCGATCCCGCGCAGCGGGAATGGGAGGGCTCCGGGACGGAGGACGCGGGCGCCGACACCACGGCCACCGGACGGGATCCGGCCGAGATCCCCGATCCGGAGGACCAGATCCCGGCCGAGGACGTCCCGAGTGCGGAGGCCCAGCCCGAGACGCAGGGCACGGACCCCGAGACCGCCGAACTCGGCCAGGACGGGCAGGGGGACATCGCTCCCGAGGGCCTCTGATCCGTGGTGTCGTGTTGCGTCCGGAATCCTCGACGTTGTCCGGCGACGGCAGCACGAGGATCATAGACGTATGTGCAATCGCGCATCGCGCCGCCCGAGCCGCGAACCCGAACGCCTGCCGTGATTCTTTCGTCGGAATGGATCAGGCGATGTTCGGCGTGCCTTCGGGCCCTCTCCTGGGTGCTCTGCGCAGCGATCCTGCTCTGCATCGCGATCGTCGTGGCGGCACTCACGACCACCGATCCGGGATGGTGGCACCTGTACTTCAGCCGGCTCGGGATGATGGGTGACCTCTCCAGCACGTTCTTCAACGGCGGGCTCATCGTCAGCGGGCTGGTCATCGCGGCATCGGCAGTGCCGCTGCGCGCTGCGTTGAGCGCGGCTGCGGTGGTGTCCGCGCGGATCGCCACGCTGCTGACCCTCTCGGTCGCGGGACTCGGCGCCAGCCTGGCCGGAATAGGGCTGTTCCCGCTGTCCGACGACCCGCTCGCCCACGAACGCGCGACGAACGGCGTCGTGCTCTCGTTCGCCTGCCTGCTGATCGTGCATCGCGTCGGCCTGTGGCGGAGGTCCCGGACGCTGCGCATCGCGACCGTGGTCGCGGCGCCGGCGATCCTCATCGGCATGGGACTGCTGATCGCGGAATGGATCACGCTCACCGTGTTCGAGATGCTCGCCTTCGGCGTCATCCTCGCCTGGGTGCACCTCTTCGAGCGCGCCGTGGGGCGACGGACGCTCGAGATGCGGAACAATGGGGGCGTCCGCGAGGACATCGGGAAGTCCGAGACCGAGGGAGCATCGTGTTCGAAGCCGACGTCCTTGACATCGCCCAGCGCTCGTCGACGGGAGATCTCCCCGCTGCCGATCTGGTCGACGAACTCCTGCGCACCGCGCATGACCGGTATGCCGGGCATGACGAGGGCACCGTCGCGGA
This sequence comes from Microbacterium sp. KUDC0406, assembly GCF_021582875.1. NCBI lineage: Bacteria > Bacillati > Actinomycetota > Actinomycetes > Micrococcales > Microbacteriaceae > Microbacterium > Microbacterium sp. KUDC0406. Next base: position 650,646 of record NZ_CP091138.1, read on the forward strand.
TTACATCCCCGTGCTCGCAAGTGCGAATCCGGAGTGGTTCGGCCTGAGCCTCGTCGGGGTCACCGGCTCGGTGCACGAGGCCGGCGACGTCGGCGTCGCCTTCACGATCCAGTCCATCTCGAAGGCGTTCGTCTTCGCCCTGGCCTGCACCGCCGTCGGCCACGAGACCGTGCATGAGCGCGTCGGAGTGAACAACACCGGGCTCGCGTTCAACTCGGTCGTCGCCGTCGAGCTGAACGACGGCAGTCCGATGAACCCCATGGTCAACGCCGGTGCGATCGCGACGACCGCGCTGCTGCCGGGATCGGATGCCGAGGAGCGCTGGGCGCACCTGCGGGACGGACTCTCCCGCTTCGCGGGCCGCACCCTCGAGATCGACCAGGAGGTGTACCGGTCCGAGTCCGAGACGAACCTTCGCAACCGCGCGATCGCGCAGCTGCTGCAGAGCTACGGCAGGCTGGACGGCGACCCGGCCGAGACGGTGGACGTGTACACCCGGCAGTGCTCGCTGTCGGTGACGGCCCACGACCTCGCGGTGATGGGGGCGACCCTCGCCGACGGCGGTGTGAACCCGGTCACCGGCGAACAGGTCGTGTCGGCCGAGGTCTGCCGGGACACCCTCTCGGTGCTCGCCTCCTGCGGGTTGTACGAGAGGTCGGGGGAGTGGCTGTTCGAGATCGGCCTGCCCGCCAAATCCGGTGTGTCCGGAGGGATGGTGGCGATCGCGCCCGGAAAGGGCGCAGTCGGCGCGTTCTCACCGCTCCTCGACCGTGCGGGCAACAGCATCCGCGCCCAGCGCGCCTGCGCGTACCTCTCCCGCGCACTCGGGCTCAACCTCTTCGCCTCGGCGCGGTGGACCGCAACGCAGAACGGAGCAGCACGATGACCACTTCCGCAGAGACCACCGGCGCGACGACGGAGCGCCGCTCCTGGGTGCCGATGATCGGGCTGTTCCTCGCACAGGTGCTGATGTCGTTCAACGTGGCGGCGCTGCCGATCTCGCTCGGCGGCATGGTGCAGGACTTCGGGGTGCCCCCGACCGTCGCCAGCTCCACGATCGTGGTCTACGGTCTCGCCGTCGCGGCCCTGGTCATGACGGGAGCGAAGCTCGGCCAGCGCATCGGGTGGGTGCTCATCTTCCGCGCGGTGCTGGTCGTCTTCGCAGCATCCTCGCTGATCATGATCCTCTCGCCGAGCATGGGCTGGGCGATCGCCGGGCAGGTGCTCGCAGGGGCCGCGGCGGCGATCATCGTGCCGGCGCTGGTGGCGCTCATCGCGGAGAACTACCGCGGCGAGCAGCAGGCCACAGCGGTCGGATCGCTCGGTTCGGCGCGGGCGATCTCCGGCGTCACCGCGTTCTTCATCGGCGGCACTCTCGGCACCTTCGTCGGCTGGCGGCCGATCTTCATGATCACGCTGGGCATCGCCGTCGCCGTCTTCCTGCTCAGCTTCAGACTGCGCTCCGACAAGGGCGACTCCGCGGTGAAGATCGACCTGGTCGCCTCGCTGCTCATCGGTGCGGCGATCGTGCTGCTCACGGTCGGGTTCAACAATCTGAACGGCTGGGGCATCCTGTACGCACGCGAGGGCGCGCCGTTCAGCGTCGGTGGCATGTCGCCCGCGCCGATCCTCGTGGTGCTCGGCATCGTGCTCGGGCAGTGCTTCTTCCTGTGGACCAGGCGGCGGATGCGCCGTGGCCAGGTGCCCCTGGTCGACCTCGGCGTGCTGGGGCACAAGCGCGAGCGCGCCGCCGTGTACGCGATGTTCATCATCGTCGCGATGGAGGCGGCCGTGAACTTCACCGTTCCGACTTACATCCAGGTGGTGCAGGGCCGCACCCCCTTCGACACCTCGCTGGCGATGATGCCCTTCAACCTCACCGTGTTCGTCACCGCGACGCTCATCGTGAGGTTCTACAAGCGGTACACCCCTCGCACGATCGCGCTGTTCTCGTTCGCGCTGACGACCGCCGCGCTGGTGTGGCTGTCGTTCGTCGTGACGAACAACTGGGAGACGCTGCCGACGATCCTCGGCCTGATCGTGTTCGGCATCGGCCAGGGCGCGCTGGTCACCCTGGTGTTCAACGTGCTGGTCACCGCCGCGCCGAAGGAGCTCGCCGGCGACGTCGGCTCGATCCGCGGCACGACGCAGAACCTCGCCTCGGCGGTCGGGACGGCCGTCATGGGCGCCGTGCTCGTGACCACGCTGAGCATCGGCGTGGCGGGCGCCGTCTCCGAGCATCCCGAGCTGCCTCCCGAGCTCGTCGCCCAGGTCGACCTCGACAGCGTGAACTTCATCAGCAATGACGACCTGCGCGCAGCGCTGGAGCGCACGGATGCCGATGAGGCCCAGGTCGAGGCGGCGGTCGCCCTGAACGAGGAGCAGCGCCTGCGCACCCTCAAGCTCGGTTTCCTCATCCTCGCCGGCATCAGCCTGCTCGCGGCGATCCCCGCGTCCCGCCTGCCCAGGTACCGGCCGGGCGAGATCCCGGCGCCGGACGAGCCGAAGGACGCCTGACTCGCCGCCGCGGCCACGGGAGTCAGGGCGAGGCGGGCCAGTCGTCGGAGCGAGGCGGACTGCCGTCAGAGCGAGTCGGGCGGCGTCAGAGGCAGGGGAGTGCTCGCGCCGGTCACGGTGGCCTCGCGCTGCTCCGCGTGGAACGCGTCGGCGAGCGCGCGAACGACGTCGGAGGTCGCGGAGGCGCCGTCGGCCGGAGGATGCCAGAATCCGACGGTCGCGATCACCCGCGCCGGCGACACGGCCGACACCGTGGCTGCGGGGTCCGAGACCGCGGCGGAAGCTGTGCCGGCGACGCCGGCGAGCCGCGCCAGCAGGGCCTCGACCGTGTCGTCGTCGCGCCGTTCGAGCCGCACCTGCACCTGGCTGCGGCTCCTCCCGTGCGACGAGAGATTGACCACCGAGTCCGAGAGCAGCTTGGAGTTGGGCACGTGCACGGTCGCACCGTCGGCGGTCACCAGGATCACGGCGCGCGCATTGAGCTCTGCGACCGTGCCGGTCATCGCTCCATCGGGTGTGTCCACCTGCACGATGTCGCCGACCTGCACAGTGCGACGCGACTGGATGACGACGCTCGAGGCGAAGTTGTCCGCGGTCCCGCGCAGCACCAGGACCACGACGACGCCGACGAGGATGACGACAGCGAGCAGGGGCTGGATGTTGGCGCCCAGGATCGCGAGCGCCAGGCCGATCCCGAACGCGATGACGAGATACTCCACGCCGCGCGAGACCGGCTGCACATAGGCCTCCGGGATGTTCGGCACCTTGCGCAGCAGGGCGACCATGCCCCGGTGGGCGTAGCGTGCGGCGATCCAGCCGAGGATGCCGACGATGGCGGCCACCACGAGCTGCCACCACTGGATCCCGGCGAACTGAGCGGAGAGATCGGGCATGCCGCCAGTCTGGCACGACGAGGGGGCGCCGCCTACGGCCGGCGCCCCCTCCTCGGTCGTGCTCTCAGCTGAGCAGCTTCGCCTTGGCGGCGTCGAACTCGGCGTCGCTGAGCAGGCCCTGCTGCTTGAGTGCCGCGAGCTTCTGCAGCTCGGCGACGACATCGGTGCCGCCGGCAGGTGCTGCCGGCGCGGCGGGTGCAGGAGCCGCATACTGCGCGGCAGCTGCCTGCGCCGCGGCATTCAGCTGCGCCTGCTGCTGAGCGGCCTCGTACTGCTCCTGCTCGTACTGATCCTGCGCCTTGCGCTGCTGGCGATTCGCCATGGCGCCGCTCACCGCGCCGGCGGTGCCGGCGACGACGGCGGTGCGGGCTGCGAGGCCGACCAGGCCGGGGCGTCCGATCCTGCGGAACATCGGCATATCAGGCTCCTTCGTTCTCGAGGTGGTCGATGAGGGCGTTCACGACGGGCGCGGGGATGCGCTCGTGCTGCAGCACGACACCGCCGGAAGCGGCGAGGCGGCGGGCGAGCTCGCGCTGGTAGGTCAGCTCGACGGCGACGAGCGCCGCGGAACCGCCCGGCGGGACCAGCTCCGCGAACTCGGCGATGTCGTCCTCGCCGGTGATGCCCGAGGCGGCCAGGGCGATATCGCCGAGGTCGATGCCGTCGGGGTCGTCCTCCACCTCGATGACCGTCACCTCTCCGGCATCCGACTTCGCGATCAGCAGGAAATCGACCAGGCGCACGTGACCGGTCTCGAGCATTTCGGTGAGGGCGTCGATCACCGACGCATCCGGCCTTTCGCCCTCGAAACCGACGAGCGTGTACTCGACGGGCCCGTAACGGAATTCAGGCACGCGTTCTCTTTTCGGCAGAAGGGGGTGCCGGACGCGTGTCCGACACCCCCTTCGGATGCATTGCTGTCAGAGGATGCCGATCAGCTCAGAGCCTTGGCCTTGAGCTTCTCGTACTCCTCGGTGGTGATGGTGCCCGCTGCGAGCAGCTTCGCCGCATCCGCGATCTCGTCCGACGGGCTCTTGCCCGCGGCCTCGCGGATGTACGCGTCGGTGGCGTCCTTCGCCTGCTGCGCCTGTGCGGCGCTGCGCTCGGCCATGCCCTGTCCGCGCGCGATCAGGTAGACCAGCGCGGTGAGGAAGGGCACGAAGACGAGGAAGATGATCCAGAGCGCCTTCAGCCAGCCGTTCAGCTTCGTGTCGCGGAAGATGTCGCCGATGATCGAGAACAGCACCATCAGGTAGGCGATGAAGAAGAACGACCAGACGATCAGCCAGAGGAAGTCCCAGAATCCCATTTTGTTTCCTTTCGTTGGGAGGGTGTGTGAAGGTCAGAAGCTGCCGATGCCCTTGCCGATGAGATCAACGCCGAGGACCAGGAGCAGCACAGCCATGATCACGGCATTCTCCTTCGTCAACCAGGTGCGAATCGCATCAAGAGCGCCCCGAAGTCTATCGGCTGCGAAGAGATATCCGACGACGGGAATCAGAATGGTCGATGCGCCGAGCAGCACGAAGATGAGGATCGCCACCGTCTGCTCGCCCCCGGCGAGCCCCGGCGGAGCCGATCGTCATACCCGCACTCGCGGCGAGCAGCAGATTCTTCGGGTTCACGGCGGCGAGCAGCAGCGCCAGACCGGAGGCCTTGACGAAGGTCATCGTGTCGATGGCCTTCATCCAGGCGGGCATCGCGGGCTCGTCGCCGTCTTTCGGACGCTTGCCCCATTGGCGCACCGCCACGAGCAGCAGCAGGGCGCCCAGCACGATCTGGACGACGCCCTTGATCGGCTGGGAGCCGCTCTGCTCGTCCTGTGGGAGCACCGACGAGAGCAGCGTGAACACCGTCGCGGCGAGGGCGATGCCCACGACCCAGCCGAGCAGGAAGCCGACGCTGGTCGTGCGAGCCTTCGGCGAAAGCAGCATCAGGATCGCCGCGATGATCGGCACGGGGCTGATCGCGACGCCGATCGCGAGCGGGAGGATGTCGCCGATGACGGAACCCATGTCGTGTCCTCTCAGCTCTCGGTGAGCGCCGCGACGGCGTCACGGTTGGTCGGATAGGCGGTGCGGCCTCCGAGCAGCCCGAGCTCGACGAGCCGGTCCTTGGTCTTCGGCCGCATCCGGCTGAACGACAGTGAGACGTCGTGCTGCTCGAGCCAGCCCTGCAGCGATTCGAAGGCCTCGGCGCCGGTGACGTCGATGTCGGTGACGGCCTCCATGTCGAGCACGACGTGCCGGACGGGTCCGCCGGCGGAGTGCTCCGCCGAGGTCACGGACTTCTTGACGGCGTCGGTGAACACCGACCCGTTGGCGAAGAACAGCGGCGCGGCCATGCGGACGACGACGACGCCGGGCGCGGTGACGGCGCCCTCCGGCGCCTGGTCGAGGAGAGATCCGGAGGGCTGATCGTCGACCGCGAGGACATCGATGGCGGGAGCCGCCGCGCGCTTGGCCATGTTGATCAGCGCCAGCACGAACGCGACCAGGATGCCGGGGATGGAGCCGACGAACAGCGTGACGAGGAAGCAGGTGGCGCCGACGGCGAACTCGAACCTGTCCGCTCCCCACAGCTGACGGAACTCCTTCACGCCGAGCAGCGGCAGCACCGCCACGCCGACGATGGCGCCGATCGCGGGATTCGGGATGTCGGCGAGCAGCGCCGTGCCGAACAGCAGGAGCAGGAGCGTGCCGACGGCGAGCACGATCGACGGCAGCTGCGTGCGGGCACCGGCCTGATCCATCGCCGCGGTGCGGCTGGTCGAGGATCCCATCACGAACGAGCCGCTCGCCCCGGCCGCGACATTGGCGGCGCCGAACGCGAGCAGATCGCGGTTCGGGCTGGTCGGGTAGCCGCGCCTCTCGCCGTAGGAGCGCGAGACCAGCAGGCCCTCCGCGGCGGTGACCATCGTCAGGGCGATGGCCGACGGGATCAGCATCGCCCAGGTCTGCCAGTCCAGCATCGGCCAGGTCAGCGCCGGCGGGCCGGCGGGCACCTCGCCGAGTACCGAGACGCCGGCCTTGTCCGCGTGCGTGACCAGCACGACGATGGTCGCCACGACCATCACCACGAGCGCCCAGGGCACGACGGGCGCGATCCGGCGGCCGAGCAGCAGGATCAGCACCGCGCAGACCGAGATCAGCAGCGACCAGATGTTCAGCGTGGGCAGGCCGGTGACCAGTCCGGTGAGCTTCTCGACGAACTCGCCACCGGAGTCGATCTTGACGCCGAGCATCTTCGCGAACTGGGAGACGAGGATGTCGAGGGCGAGGCCGCCGACGAAGCCGACCAGGATCGGCTTGGAGAGGAAGTTCGCCAGGAATCCGAGCTTGAACACCGACATCAGCAGCAGCATGACGCCGCAGATGACCGCCTGCGCGAGCGCCATGGTGGCGTAGTCGGCCGACCCCGGCGGCGGCGAGGCCGCCGATCGAAGACGCGACCAGGGCTGCGGCGGCCGCATCCGGCGAGGCGACGAGCTGCCGGCTCGAGACGACCAGCGCCCAGATGATCGTCGGCACGACGAGGGCGTAGAGTCCGGCGGTGGGCGGCAGCCCGGCGATCTGGGCGTATCCGATGTTCAGCGGGATGGCGATGGCGATGAGCGTGACCCCGGCGAGCAGTTCACGACCGAGGTTCTTGCGGGTGAGTCCGGCAAGGGGGCGCTGCACGGGGACCTCCTGGATCGTCGATGAGACGCTAGCAGGAGGCTATCGCCTGCCGGTCTTCCGCGTGCAGGTTTCATCCCGATCGGGTGAGAGAGCCACGCCGCCGCACGGCGTCCTACTCTGGAGACATGGAGATGAAGGATGAGCGCAGCGACGCGGATCGCGCGGCGGATGCCGAGGAGGCGCTGCGCGAGGCGGATGCCGCCGTCGCCGCCGCGAAAGCGGAGGCGGAGCGCTGGGGCGGGACGGACAAGCGTCCTGCCGAGCCGCAGGATCGGCACTGGTGACCTCGCGCGCCATACTCGGCCGTCCGGCGCGTCATCCGGCTCCGCGGCGGAATGCCGTCACGTCACGGGGCCGCGCAGCATTCTCCGCACCTCTTCCGCGGTGACCTCGCGACCCGTCTGGTCGGTGTGCCGCTGCACCCGGCGTGCGAGTCCGATCTGCTCCTCGCTGCGCGCCGGCCAGGGCGGGACGCCGGGGCTGAGGCTCAGCGGAAGTCCCGCGACCGGTGCTCCAGCCCGGTGCGCAGATCCTCGAAGGCGTCGGCCACCACATTGGCCACGCCTTCGGGGAGCGCTCCAGGATGCCGCGCACGATGAGCGCGGGGAGTCGCGCGCGATCCGGCGGTAGCGCCCCCAGACGCCGGCCGAGCAGATCACGTTCACCATGCCGTGCTCGTCCTCGAGGTTCAGGAAGGTGATGCCGCTCGCCGTCGCCGGCCGCTGCCGGTGCGTGACGATGCCGGCCACTTCGATGCGACGCCCCTGCTCATGGGTGCGCAACCGCGTGGAGGAGAGCACCCCGCGCTCGCCCAATGCCGTGCGGAAGTGCGCCATCGGATGGTCGTCGGTGGACACTCCGGTCGCCCAGAGATCCGCCGACAGCCGCTCGTACCCGGTCTGATCGGGGAACAGCGGCGGCTGCACGGCGATCGCCGTGCCCGGCAGATAGCGGGCACGGTCCTCTGCGGCGGTCCCCGCGGTCCAGATCGCCTCGCGCCGGCTCAGCCCGAGGCACTCGAACGCCCCGGCCGTCGCCAGGGCCTCGAGCTGGGCGGCCGTGGCATCCGTGCGGCGCACGAGGTCGTGCAGATCGCGGAACGGGCCGTCCTCGTCGCGGGAGGCGACGATCCGCTCGGCCAGTGGCGTGCCGATTCCGCGCACCCCGGACAGCCCGAGGCGCACCGCGAACCGGCCGTCCCGGCGGTGCGCGGGGGATTCGTCGGGGGCGTCGCGATCGAAGGCCCCGATGGGGGGCTGAGGCATCGAGAGACAGCTGTTCAGACCGGTCGGATCGCCGTCCGCGATGCGCTCCAGCGTCTCGGTCGCCCCGGACAGATGCAGGTCGGGTCGCAGCACCTTCACACCGTGCCGGCGGGCGTCGGCGGTCAACGTCGAGGCGGAGTAGAAGCCCATCGGCTGCGACCGCAGCAGACCCGCGAGGAACGCCGCCGGATAGTGCAGCTTCAGCCAGGAGCTGGCGTACACGAGCAGGGCGAACGACAGGGAGTGCGACTCGGCGAAGCCGAAGTTCGAGAACGCCTGGATCTGCGCGTAGATGCGGTCGGAGGCCTCCTCGCTCAGCCCACGGCGCGCCATGCCGTCGTACAGCGACTCCCTGATGCGGTCGATCTTCTCCAGTCCGCGCTTGGAGCCCATCGCACGGCGCAGCAGGTCGGCCTCGTCGGCCGTGCAGTCGCCGAGCGTCGTCGCCATCTGGATCAGCTGCTCCTGGAACACCGGGATGCCCAGGGTGCGCTTCAGGACCGGTTCGAGATCGGGATGCGCATAGGTCACCTCGTCCTGCCCCATCTTCCGCCGGACGAAGGGATGCACCGCTCCGCCCTGGATGGGACCGGGCCGGATGAGGGCGATCTGCACGGCCAGCTCGTAGAACTCCCGGGGCTGCAGCCGGGGGAGCAGCCCCATCTGCGCGCGGGACTCCACCTGGAACACCCCGATCGAGTCGGCGCGGCACAGCATGTCGTACACCGCCGGCTCCTCCTTGGGGAGCGAGGCGAGGGTCCAGACCTCGCCGGTGGCATCCTCGACGAGGTCGAAGCAGTGCCGCAGCGCGGCCAGCATCCCCAGCCCGAGCAGGTCGAACTTCACCAGCCCCATCGAGGCGGCGTCGTCCTTATCCCACTGGATGACGGTGCGGTCCTCCATGCGGGCGTGCTCGACCGGCACCACCTCGCCGACCGGCTGGGCTGTCAGCACCATCCCGCCGGAGTGGATGCCGAGATGCCGTGGCGCCTTCAGCAGCTCGCCGGCGTAGGCGAGCACGTCACCGGGGATGTCGCTGCCCTCGGGCACCTCGATCCCCGCACTCCAGCCGTCGACCTGCTTCGACCAGGCGTCCTGCTGCCCGGGCGAGTGCCCGAGGGCGCGCGCCATGTCGCGCACGGCGTTCTTCGGGCGGTACTGGATGACGTTGGCGACCTGGGCGGCGCGATCGCGGCCGTAGGTCTGGAACACCCACTGGATGATCTCCTCGCGCCGGCCGGAGTCGAAGTCCACGTCGATGTCCGGCTCCTCGGTGCGGGTGGTGGCGAGGAAGCGCTCGAAGGGGAGCCGGTACAGGATCGGATCGACGGCGGTGATGCCCAGCAGATAGCAGACCGCGCTCGCCGCGGCCGATCCCCGGCCCTGGCAGAGGATGCCTCGGCGACGGGCCTCCGCCACGATGCCGTGCACGATGAGGAAGTACCCGGGGAAGTCCTTCTCCTCGATGACGTTCAGCTCCCGTTCGATGCGGGAGCGGCCGTCGGCGTCGAGCCGCGGGTACCGCTCCGGCACAGCCGCCCACACGAGCTCGCGCAGGTGCTGCATCGGGGGATGCCGTCCGGGGTGTCCAGACGGGGCAGATCCGGCTTCGCCCTGCGCAGCGGGAAGGCGCAGTCCGCCGCGATGCGCAGGCTCTGCGCGATCGCACCGGGGTATCGGCGGAAGCGGTCGGTCATCTCCGCGCCGCTGCGCAGATGCGCCGAGCCGTGCGCCGGCAGCCAGCCGTCCAGGTCGTCCATGCTGCGGGTGGCGCGCACGGATGCCACGGCCTCGGCGAGCCCGGCCTGCGCGGGGGCGGCGTAGTGCACGTTGTTGGTCGCGACAGTCGGCAGGTGCAGCTCGGATGCCAGGGCCGCCAGGGCGTCGTTGCGCCCGGTGTCGCGGGGATCGCCGTGGTCGATGAGCTCGACGATCACCTGATCCCGTCCGAACAGGTCCACCAGGCGCCGCAGCGGAGTGCGTGCATCGCCGCGGGCGAGTCCTCGGCGCACTCCGCCCTTGCGGCATCCGGTGAGGATCGTCCAGTGGTCCTCCGCGCTCGCCGCGAGCTCGTCGAGGTCGTAGACGGGACGACCCTTCTCTCCACCGCGCAGCTGCGCCTGCGTGATCGCCCAGGACAGCCTGCGGTAGCCCTCGAGGCCGCGGGCGAGCACCAGCAGATGGTCGCCGACCGGATCGGGGATGCCGCCCCTCGACCGGCTCGGGGACCCATCCTGGTCGCCGAGCGAGAGCTCGGCGCCGAACACCGTCTGCACGCCGGTCAGCTCGGCGACCTCGGCGAATCGGGCAGCGCCGTAGAACCCGTCGTGGTCGGTGATCGCGAGTGCGGTGAGCCCGAGGCGCTCGGCCTCGGCGACGAGGGCGTCGGGGGACGAGGCGCCGTCGAGGAAGGAGTACGAGGAGTGCGCGTGCAGCTCGGCGTACGGGACGGCGTCCACGGGTCGCGCCACCGGTGGCGGAGCGGGCCGCGCCCGGCGTCTGCTGAGAGGACCGGGATCGACGCGGCTGCCGAGGGGCTCGGCGGACGGGGGATTCGTGGGATCGCTGAGCGTGCGCTCCAGCTCGGCCCAGGTGAACTCGGGGTTGTGCCAGCCCATCAGCGGTACCGCCCGCTGCTCATCGATGCCGTGCTCATCGGTACCGTCCTTCTGCCAGCCATCCCTCATCCGTGAGGACGACCAGCCAGGCGCGCTGCCGTTCGTCGACCAGCTGGAAACGCTGCCCGCTGCGGGCACGACCCGCATCCCAGCGGTGCTCCTGAACAGGCCACGGACCCGCCCAGGAGGTCACCGCGGCGTCCTCGACGAAGGCCGGTGCCGCCGAGAGCGTCCCGCGGTCGTCGACCTCGATGGCGGTGTCCGCAGCCGCGCGCACCCGGATCGGTCGCGGCGGATCGAACACCTCGGCCGGATGTGGTCCCGGAAGGCTCCCGGGCCAGGGAAGGGCGGGATCGCGCGGAGCGACGGGACGCTCGCCCCAGGGGGTGAGCACCTGCCGGTCGGTCAGCCAACGGCCGCCGGCCACGGCGGCGGTGACGACGCCGCGATGCCCCACGATCGTCTGCACCCGGGAGAGGGCGTGGTGCAGACGCTCCTCGCTCGCCTGACCGAACAGCGCGGGCTGATGGTGCGCGGCGTCGTCGATCGCCACCGGGGCGATGCGCACCCCGACGATCCCGCGGAACGCGTGCGCGGCGTCGTGATCGTCGTCGCGGGTTCCGGAGGCCAGCGCCTCGAGCTGCCAGCGCACCCGATCGACGAGGTCGGTGGCCTCGAAGCAGGTCGGATGCAGCCAGGTGCGCGAGTTCACCCGTCCGTCATCGTCGGTGAGATCGATGCGTACCTCGGTGCACACCGCGGAGGCATCGGCCAGCGCCAGCATCACGGCATCCGCCGTCTGCCGCACGGCGAACGCGATCTGATCGGCCTGCCCGAGGGGTGTGTCGAACGCGACCTCCCCGGTGAGCTCGGGATCCGGCGGGCGAGGGCGCATCGGACGGGAGTCGGCCCCTCGCGCGAGGGTGTGCAGCCGCGCGCCGTGCTCTCCGAACCTGTCGCGCACCGCCCCCTCGCCCAGAGCCGCGAACTCACCCAGGGTGTGCACGCCGAGGCGCGCGAGCAGGCTCGCCAGCTCCTCGTCGCCCAGGGACAGCACGGGCACGGGCGCGAGGAACTCCGCCGCCTCGCCGGCGGGCACGATCGTCCGGCGGGCGGGATCCCCTCGGCGCGCAGAGCTGCCAGCTCGGCGGTGAACGCGCCGTCGGCGACGCCGATCAGCGTCTCGGGATATCCCTCCGCGGCGAGCATCGCGAGCAGCGCGTCGGCGGCCTCCGCCTCACCGCCGTGGAAGCGTGACACCCCGCGCGAGCGCAGCGCGGCGAGTCCCGGCCGCAGCAGCAGCGCTCCGGGGGCGTGCTGCTCGATGAGGCGCAGCACCGGGATGAAGGCCCGCTCGTCCTGCGCGGGGTCGTGCGGCAGCATCCGCAGTGAAGGAGCGCGCCCCTGCGCGAGCCGCCGACGCTGGCCGACGCGCACGCCCAGCGCGCGAGCCGAGGCAGTGCACGCGACGACGGTGTTCTGCCGCACCAGCGCGGTCGGCGGATGCGGCGGAGGCTCGCCCAGCACCGCGCGCAGCGGCCAGTCCGGGAACCGCAGTACATGCATCCTGCTCGGAGGGGTCATCCTGCCGCCGCCCATCTCGCATCGATCGCGATCGGGGCGGGCGCAGCCTGCTCGATCTGCTCCACGACGCCGAGCCGCCCCGGCAGGCGCACCCGCACGCTCTGCGGACGCGGGCGGGTGCGGGTCTGCGCCGTCACCGTGACGGCACGGTCCTCGAGAATCCCCCACCCCTCGCCGAGGCCCTCCCACTGCGGGTCGTGGATGCTGATCAGTCCCTCGCTCTGGGGCCAGGGAGAGGTCATGAGCAGAGTGCAGCCGCGGTCGCGCAGCCGCGCGGCGAGGCGGGCGGACTCCGCGTCCTGCGGCAGGGCGCCGGGATGCACCGCGATGAGCGGCACGATCTCGGCGAGCGCCGAGACCACGGCGACCCAGCGCGACCCGGGGTCGGGGACGAGCACCAGGCGCTCGAGATCGATCCCCGCAGCAGCGGCCGCCTCGACGCCGAGATCGGGCAGGCCGACCGCCGCGCACCACGATCCGCGCAGGGAGGACGCGCTGAGCAGCGCGAAGAGCAGGCTCAGCGACGGCGAGACCGAGTACACCGTGCCGGCGGCCAGACCTCCACCCGGCAGGATCTGCTCGAGAGCGGGCGGCACCGGCAGCAGCTTCTCGTCGCTGCGCAGCCGCTGCATCCGTCCGATCTCGCGGCGCAGGCGCAGGATCTCGCCCGCCCGTTCGTCGGCGGGGAGAGCGCCCGCAGAGTACCGATCCCCATGTATCCATCCTCGAAGAGATATTCGAAAAGAACAAGTTCATCCTGAATCGTAATTCGGACATCGGACATCGTCCTTCGAAGCCGCTGGGCTACGCTGAGGGCATGCGGGTCGAGTACGAGAGCGACGTCGTCCGATGGGATGCCAGGACAGAGGCATGGTTCTTCGCGGTCATGCCCGAGGAGCTCTCGCTCCAGATCAGGGAGCTGCCCTCGCCGCCGCGCGGATTCGGGTCGCTGCGGGTGCGCGCACGGATCGGCGGCACCGAGTGGACGACCTCGATCTTCCCGGGCAAGGACGGGTACGTGCTGCCGTTGAAGAAGCAGGTGCGCCGGGCCGAGGCGATCGAGGAGGGCGGCACGGTGCTCGTCGACCTCGAGATCCTCGACCTCTGACGGCGGTTCTCCACAGGCGTCCCCGCCCGGCGCGCGGCTCGCCTAGTCTGCGAGGGTGACACTCCACGCGATCATCGCCGTACTGGTGCACATCGCCCTGGCCGGCGTCGGGGCGTGGCTGCTCATCATCGACGCCCGCACGCACCGGCTGCCGAACCGCATCGTGCTGCCGACCCTCGGTGCGCTGCTGGTGCTCGTCGGCGTGGAGGCGCTCATCGCCGGCGACGCCGCGCGCCTGGTGCGCGCCCTGCTCGGGATGCTGCTGCTGGCGGGCTTCTACGCCGTGATGCGGCTGGCGAGCAGACAGGGGATCGGCGGCGGCGACGTGAAGCTCGCCGCGGTGATCGGACTCGTACTGGGCTGGCACGGCTGGCAGACGCTCGCGATCGGAGCGGCATCCGCTTTCGTGCTCGGCGCGCTGTACGCCCTCGTGCTCATGGCGCTGCGCCGGGCCGACCGCAGCACCCGCATCGCCTTCGGGCCGTGGATGATCATCGGCGCCGTGCTCGGCATCGCGGTCGGATGACGCCGCGGGCGCCGCTCCGCTCCGCGAGGGTCACTGCGCGCTAGTGTCGAGCACATGGCACTCGCGCGACTTCACGGTGGCCCGCTGGACGGGCAGATCATCCCCATCGACGGCGATGCGGACGACAAGCTGATCGTCCCCTACAGCGAGACGCAGATCGTCTACAACCGCCGCGGAACGCCGCAGAACACCGGCACGGCCGACGGCCCGACCGAGATCGACTACTGGTACGACGAGTCGCTCGAGGACATCAATCCCGCCGATGACTGATTCCGCGCCCTCCCGGTCCGTCGAGGTCGAGCGCAAGTACGACGTCGACGCGGACACCCCGCTTCCGGACTGGGCGACGGTTGCCGGCGTGCTCTCGGCGTCGCCGGGTGAGCTGCGCGAGCTCGACGCGCAGTATCTCGACACCGCGGATCTCTCCCTGGCGGCCGCCGGCTGCGCGCTGCGCCGCCGAACCGGCGGCCCGGATGCCGGCTGGCATCTGAAGGGTCCGCGCACCGGCGACGGCCGGGTCGAGCTCGGCTGGCCGCTCGGCGAGCAGGACGTGATCCCGGATGCCGTCGCACAGGCGATCGCGCCGGTGGAGGCGTCCGCCCTGCGGCCCATCGCCCGGATCGAGAACTCGCGCACCGCGTTCCTGCTGACCGGGCCGGACGGCGTGCTCGCCGAGTTCGTGGACGATCACGTGCGCGGCACGGATCTGAGCGACGGCACCCGTCGCGAATGGCGGGAGTGGGAGCTCGAGCTCGGCCCCGCCGCGCCCGCGGACGACGCCGGCCGGCAGACGTTCTTCGCCGCGGCGGAGAAGGCGATCTTCGCCGCCGGCGCCAGGGACGCCTCTTCCGGGTCGAAGCTGGCCAGGGCGCTCGGACGCTGAACGGCCGCCGTCAGGCGACGTCGGGTCGCGTCATCAGCGGCGCTGTCAGGTGCAGGAGCAGATCCGAGGTCGTCAGGGGGACGGTGGTCCAGGTGGCGGTGGCCGCCCGGCGATCCACGGTGAGTCGCACCCGGTGCGGAGAGGCGACCAGCTGCAGATCGGTGACGAAGGTGTCGCCCTGCCAGCCGCCGGAGGCGGCGAGCGGACGGCCGAGCGGAGAGCTCTCGCGCCAGTGCTCGTGTCCGACCTCGATCTCGAAGAGGGATCCGACCAGCACCGTCCAGCCGCCGCCCGTCGGCTCCACCCGGATCGTCGTGCCGTGCGGCAGGGCGGAGTCGGCGACGGATGCGTCGATCGTCCCGACGAGCCCGCGCGCCGTCCCCTCGGAGGGCCGCTGCCCTGACAGACGCAGATCCCGCATCCGCTCGTCGAGCGGGCGGTCCTCGGCAGGGGTGGGGTGGCCGATGCCGGGAAGCAGGCAGTCCGACACGGCGTCGAGCACGTCCTGAGCGTGCTCCACCGTCGTCTGCGCGGAGGTGACGGCCACGACGAGGTCGTGCGCGGGGACGACGATGCAGTGCTGTCCGAATGCGCCGTTGCCGTGGAATCCATGCCGCGACATCCAGATCTGGTAACCGTAGCCCGCCCGGAAGTCCGGAGCGTGCTCGATGTCGTCGTGATACCGGCTCACGATGTGCGACCGGGTCGCGAGCTCCACCCATTCCCGCGCCACCAGCCGGCGCCCGCCCCAGAGCCCTCCGCGCAGCAGGAGCTCGCCGAAGGCGGCGATGGCCTCGGTGCGCAGGTGCAGCCCGTGGAATCCGAACACCGCTCCGCTGCCCACGCGGTCCCACTCCGCATCGGCGATGCCCATCGGGACGAAGAGGCGCTCGTCGAGGAACTCGTCCAGCGGACGCCCGGTGACGCGCTCCACCATGCGGGCCAGGATGAAGGTCGTCGCGTTGTCGTAGGTGTGCAGGGTGCCCTCGGGGGCGACGGCCGGGATGCTCAGGAACCCCTTCACGAGGTTCTGCGGCTCTCGCTCCCATGCCTCGACGAGGGTGTCGGTCTCGTGCCCGGCCGTCATGGTCAGCAGGTGATGGACGGTGAGACGGAGGGCCTGCTCCGGTGCATCCGACGGCACGTGGTCGGGCAGGACGTCGGCGACCCGGTCATCGAGGGACAGCAGGCCGTCTTCGACGGCGAGTCCCACCGCGATCGACGTGAACGACTTGGTCAGTGAGTAGAGCAGATGCGGGCGCTCTGCCGAGTACGGCGCCCACCAGCCCTCGGCGATCACGTGGCCGTGGCGCACGACCATGAGGGAGTGGCATTCGATGCCCTTGGCCGCGAGCCGGTCGAGCAGCGCCGCGACCGCGCGCGACGAGACCCCCTGATCGGCGGGTGCGGAACGAGGGAGCAGTGCAGTCGACATCGGCGCCTTTGCGGAACGGGTGAGGGCGGCGCGAGAATTCGCGCCGCCCTCACCCTGATCGAGATCGATCAGAGGTTGATCATGTGGCCGGCGAGGCCGTGGAAGGCCTCCTGCAGCGCCTCCGACAGGGTCGGGTGGGTGTGCACGTTGCGCGCCGCCTCGAGAGCGGTGAGATCCCACTTCTGCGCGAGGGTCAGCTCGGGCAGAAGCTCCGACACGTCGGGGCCGATCAGGTGGCCGCCGATGAGCTCGAGGTGCTCGGCGTCGGCGATCAGCTTGACGAAGCCGACCGGCTCACCCAGGCCGTTGGCCTTGCCGTTCGCGCTGAACGGGAACTTCGCGACCTTGATCTCACGGCCCTCTGCGCGCGCCTGCTCCTCGGTGAGGCCGAAGCTGGCGACCTGCGGCTGGCAGAACGTCGCGCGCGGCATCATCCGGTAGTCGCCCAGCGTCATCGTCTCGGCCTTGCCGATGGTCTCGGCCGCGACGACCGCCTGCGCCTCGGCGACGTGCGCGAGCTGCAGCTTGGCGGTCACGTCGCCGATCGCGTAGATGCCCTCGACGTTCGTGCGCATGTGGTCGTCGATGTCGATGGCGCCGCGCTCGGTGAGCTTCACGCCGGTCTTGTCCAGGCCGTAGCCCTCGACGTTCGGCGCGAAGCCGACGGACATGAGCACCTTGCCGGCGGTGATCTCACCGGGCTGACCGTCGCGGGTCTCGTAGGTGACGTGCACCGACGACCCGTTGTCGGTGACCGTCTTCACCGCGGTGGAGGTGAGGATGTCGATGCCGAGCTTCTTGTACTGCTTCTGGATCTCCTTCGAGACCTCGACGTCCTCGTTCGGGAGAGCGCGGTCGAGGAACTCGACGATCGTGACCTTGACACCGTAGTTGGCGAGCACGTAGCCGAACTCCATGCCGATCGCCCCGGCGCCGACGATGACGATCGACTCGGGCAGGTCGCGGGTGAGGATCTGCTCCTCGAAGGTCACGACGTTGTCGCTGAGCTGCACACCGGGCAGCAGGCGGACGGTCGAGCCGGTCGCGATGATCGCGTTGTCGAAGGTGACCTCTTCGGTCGTGCCGTCGGACTTCGCGACCGAGATCGCCTTCGGACCGGTGAAGGTGCCGCGCCCGTCGTACTCGGTGACCTTGTTCTTCTTCATCAGGAAGTGGATGCCCTTGACGTGGGTGTCCGCGACCTTGCGGCTGCGGTCGAACGCCGCGCCGAAGTCGAAGTGCACGTCGCCCGAGATGCCGAAGAACTCGGCCTTGTGGGTGAAGGTGTGCGCGATCTCCGCGTTCTTCAGGAGCGACTTCGAGGGGATGCAGCCCACGTTGAGGCAGACACCGCCCCAGTACTTCTCCTCGATGATGGCGGTGGACAGTCCGAGCTGAGCGCTGCGGACGGCGGCGACGTATCCGCCAGGGCCCGCGCCGAGGATGACGACATCGTAGTGTGGCATGCTCTCAGCCTATCGTTCCGAGGGGTCCGTGGCGGCGGACGGGTCGTCGGATGACGGCGGCTCCGCGCCCTCGGCGGGCCGACGGCGCGTGCCGAGCCAGATGGCGATCCCGGCGACGAGCACGACGGCGACGACGAGCAGCACCCACAGCCAGACCGGCGCCGCGGCCCCCGAGATCGGGACAGGCGTGGCGGTGACGGTCACCGTGGGGCCCGGCGTCGTCTGCGTGACCGTCTGCTCGGGCGTCGGCGTCGCACTCGGGACGGGTGTCTCGACCGACGATCCGGTGGACACCGTGAAGCTGTACTCGCCGGCGATCGGGTGGCCGTCGCCCGAGACGACCTTCCACGCCACGTGATAGGCGCCCGCGGGGCCGCCGTCGGCCAGGGGCTGGGTGACCGCGGAGCCGGCCACGGTCGGTGCGCCATCCGTGACGGGGGCGCCGGAGGGGTCGGTCACGGCGATCATCGTGGCCCCGTCGGCGTCGAGCAGGTCCCCGCTGAAGGCGAGCACGAGCTGCGCGGGAAGCGTCTCCACGGTCTGGTCGGCATCGGGGTCGGCCGAGACGAGCTCGTCGTGCGCGGAGGCGGGCAGCGAGCCGACCGCCAGGAACGCAGCCGTCAGCAGTGCGGCGAGCAGTGCGAGGAGGGGAGTCGTCGAGAGGACCTGGTCATCAGCACCTCTTCAGCCTAGGCGCGCCCCGTGCGCCTCTGCCCCTCCCGATGCGGTGCTCGGATCCGTTAGTCTGGAGGGAAGGAGGGCCACCCGTGACTGACAGCCAGAGCCGAAACGGCGACGACGCGATCCACCGCACCGGCGAGCAGCGCCACGACGTGACGCAGACTTTCGGACACGACTCCGATCTGTCGTTCGTGCCGTTCGGAGCCGAACTGACCGAAGCCGAACAGGCGGCGATCTCCGCGCTGCCCTCCGGGTCCGCGCTTCTGCTGGTGCGCTCGGGCGCCCTGGCCGGCGCGCGCTACCTGCTGGACGCGGACGTCACCACGGTCGGACGCCACCCCGAGGCCGACATCTTCTTCGACGACGTGACCGTGTCGCGCCGTCACGCCGAGATCACCCGCACCGGCACGTCGTTCGAGATCGTCGACCAGCGCTCGCTGAACGGCACCTACGTCAACGGCGAGCGGGCCGACCGCAGCCTGCTGCAGAACGGCTGCGAGCTGAGGGTCGGCAAGTTCCGGCTGAACTTCTTCGCCTCACCGGTCGACATCGCGGCTGCGAACGCCTGATGGCGGGGTCCTCCCCGGCCCGTGAGCGCTCAGCGCCCGCGGGCCTGCTGAGCATCGGTCAGGTGCTGTCGCGTCTGACCCCGGACTTCCCGGAGATCACCGCCAGCAAACTGCGCTTCCTCGAGGGCCGGGGCATCGTCACGCCGTCTCGCACCGAGTCCGGCTACCGCAAGTTCTCGGCATCCGATGTCGAGCGACTGCGCACGGCGCTGACTCTGCAGCGCGACCACTACATGCCCCTCGACGTCATCCGCGAACAGCTCGACGATGCCGTCGAGGGGCAGCCGGTCACCCCACCGCCCTCGATCGCCCCGGCTGCGCGCCGATACCGCCGCGACGAGCTGCTGAAGGCCGCCGGTGCCGCTCCGCAGCTGCTGAACGACGCGGTCAGCACCGGGCTGATCGCCGCGGCCGACTCGTACACCGAGCAGACGGTGTCGCTGCTGCGCAGCCTGGTCGCCCTCGACCGTCACGGCATCGAGCCGCGTCACCTGCGCAGCCTGCGCCAGGGCGCCGAGCGCGAGGTCGCACTGATCGAGTCGGCGCTGCAGACCATGCTGCGCCGCACGGACGCCGCATCCCGAGGCCGCGCCGGCGAGCTGGCGCCCGAGCTCGCCGCGCGCATCGACGAGGTGCGCAGCATCCTGGTGTCGGCGGCGCTGTCGCGGATGCTCTCGATAACGAACAGGTTGCGACACACCTCCGACGCGCGCCGGATGTCATTGCCCGACCACCACCCCTGCTCTACCGTGGAGGTATCCGCTCCGGGGGAGCGGGACTCCGTTCCGAGGAGAACACGATGTTCCGAGAGGAGAGAGCATGAATGCGGATGAGCTCTCATCAGACCCGCGTTTCGTGACCGAACTCCTCTTCACGGACGGTCTTCCCAACATGGACGACGAGGTCGGCTACCGGCGGTGCGGTCGCCGCTCGCGCGGCGGGCATCACCTACCGCCAGCTGGATTACTGGGCCCGCACCGAGCTGGTGGTCCCCACCGTGCGCGGCGCGAGCGGATCGGGGTCGCAGCGCCTCTACGGCTTCCGCGACATCCTCGTGCTCAAGCTGGTCAAGCGCCTGCTCGACACCGGCATCTCGCTGCAGCAGATCCGCATCGCGGTCGAGCAGCTGCGTGCCGCCGGCATCCGTGACCTGGCCGGCACCACCCTCATGAGCGACGGCGCCTCCGTCTACCTGTGCACCTCGAACGACGAGGTCATCGACCTGGTCAGCCGGGGCCAGGGCGTCTTCGGCATCGCGGTGGGCAAGGTGCTCCGCGAGGTCGAGTCGACGCTCGTCGAGTTCGACCCCACCGCGCCCGACCCGGTGGACGAGCTCGCGCAGCGGCGCGCCAAGCGCACCGCCTGACGCGCCCTTCGACAAGCTCAGGGACCCATCCCTCGACAAGCTCAGGGACCCACCTTCGACAAGCTCGGGGACCCATCCCTCGAAAGGCTCAGGGACCCATGGCTATGAGAACGCCCGGCCGGAGCCGGGCGTTTCTTCGTGTACGGGGGCGGATCAGACCTGTGCGCCGGTCTCCGGCACCGGGACACGGCCGGCGCGGACGATGCGGTCCAGCAGCTGGTCGAAGTCGGCCGCGAGCTCCTGCGCGGAGTCGCCGGGCCAGATGTGCAGCGGCTTGGCGGCACCCTGCGCCTGCTGCAGGGAGGTGCGCTCGGGCAGCTGCGGCGAGAGCACGAGCGGGCCGAACATGTCGCGCAGCTCCTTGATGCGGAACTGGTGCTCGATCGACTGCGGGCGCACGCGGTTCACGACGATGCCGAGGGGCTGCAGTCGCGGAGACAGACCACGGCGGATCTCCTCGATGGCGCGCAGCGCGCGGTCGGCCGCAGCGACTGAGAACAGACCGGGCTCGGTGACGACCATGACGCGGTCGCTCGCCGCCCAGGCCGTGCGGGTGAGGGCGTTCAGCGACGGTGCGCAGTCGATGAGGACCAGGTCGTACTCGCTCTCGACGGTGGCCAGGGCCTCCTCGAGCTTCCACACGTCGCGGACGCTGGGATGCGGGCCGTCGAAGTTGATCGCGGACGGGCTGCCGATCAGCACGTCGATGGTGCCGGGGTGCACCTTCGCCCACCCGCTGGTGGTGATCGCCTGACGGACCACCTTCTCCTTGGGGTTGGCGAGCACGTCGGCGATGTTCAGCCTGCCGGCGATCTGGATGTCCATGCCGGTGGAGACGTCCGACTGCGGGTCGAGGTCGACCACGAGAGTGCGGATGCCGCGGGCGAAGGCGGCGCTGGCGAGACCGAGAGTGACGGTCGTCTTGCCGACGCCTCCCTTGAGGGAGCTGACGCTGAGTACGTGCACGATCTCCACGTTACAGTGCTGAGCCTGTGACTCTCCTTCACCCCGGCTGCAACCCGGCGAATCGGCGCGGAGCACACGGACTAGTCTGGTGGCACACTCAGCCCCCGCTCCTGTGCGCCTCCGCGCGCTGACCCAGAGGTGTGCATGTTCCAGAAGATCCTGGTGTCCAATCGCGGCGAGATCGCGATCCGCGCCTTCCGTGCGGCGTTCGAGGTGGGGGCGCGCACCGTCGCGGTCTTCCCGTACGAGGACCGCGGCTCGATGCATCGGCTGAAGGCCGACGAGGCGTACGAGATCGGCGAGCGCGGTCACCCGGTGCGGGCCTACCTCGACGTGGACGAGATCGTCCGCGTCGCCGTGGAGTCCGGCGCCGATGCGATCTATCCCGGCTACGGCTTCCTCTCCGAGAACCCGGAGCTCGCCGAGAAAGCGGCAGAAGCGGGCATCGCCTTCATCGGACCGCCGGCGCGCGTGCTGGAGATGGCGGGCAACAAGGTGGAGGCCAAGCGGCACGCGGTCGGCGCCGGGGTCCCGGTGCTGCGCTCGACCGAGGCGTCCGGCGACGTGGACGAGCTGGTCGGCCAGGCCGACGGCATCGGATTCCCGCTGTTCGCGAAGGCGGTCGCCGGCGGCGGCGGAAGAGGGATGCGGCGGGTCGAGACGAAGGACGAGCTGGCCGCAGCGCTCGTCGAGGCGATGCGCGAGGCGCAGAGCGCCTTCGGCGATCCGCGGATGTTCCTGGAGCAGGCGGTCGTGCGCCCCCGGCACATCGAGGTGCAGGTGCTGGCGGATTCCCGGGGCGAGACCGTGCACCTCTTCGAGCGGGACTGCTCGGTGCAGCGCCGGCATCAGAAAGTGGTCGAGATCGCCCCGGCGCCGAACCTGGACGCCGGCATCCGCGAGGCCCTGCATCGGCACGCGGTCGCGTTCGCCCGCTCGATCGGGTACGTGAACGCCGGCACAGTCGAGTTCCTGCTGGAGACCGCGGGGAGCGCACCGGCGAGGTGGTGTTCATCGAGATGAACCCGCGCATCCAGGTGGAGCACACGGTCACCGAGGAGGTCACCGACGTCGACCTGGTCCAGGCCCAGATCCGCATCGCGGCGGGCGCCACCCTGGCCGAGCTCGGACTCGAGCAGGACGACATCCGGCTGCGCGGCGCGGCGCTGCAGTGCCGGATCACCACCGAGGATCCCGCCCAGGGCTTCCGTCCCGACACCGGCAAGATCACCACCTACCGCTCGCCCGGCGGCGCCGGCATCCGGCTGGACGGCGGCACCGTGCACCAGGGCGCGCAGATCAGCCCGCACTTCGACTCGATGCTCTCGAAGCTCACCTGCCGCGGCCGCGACTTCCCCGCAGCGGTGTCCAGGGCGAGGCGGGCCCTGGCCGAGTTCCGCATCCGGGGTGTGTCCACCAACATCCCGTTCCTGCAGGCGCTCCTGGACGACCCGGCCTTCATCGCCGGAGACATCAGCACCGCCTTCATCGACGAGCGACCGGAGCTGCTGCAGGGCAGGGTGTCGAAGGACCGCGGCTCGAAGATCCTGAACTGGCTGGTGGACGTCACCGTCAACCGGCCGAACGGCCCGCACCCCGGCACCGCCGATCCGAGCACGAAGCTGCCGGCGATCGAGCTGAGCGCCGAGACGCTGCCCGGCTCCCGGCAGCGTCTGCTCGAGCTGGGGCCCGAGGGCTTCGCCCGGTCACTGCGTGCGCAGAGCGCGCTGGCGATCACCGACACGACGTTCCGCGACGCGCACCAGTCGCTGCTCGCGACCCGGGTGCGCACCCGCGACCTCGTGGCGGTGGCGCCGCACCTGGCACGGCTCACCCCGGAACTGCTCTCGGTCGAGGCCTGGGGCGGAGCGACGTACGACGTCGCCCTCCGCTTCCTGGGGGAGGACCCCTGGGAGCGCCTCGACAAGCTCCGCGCCGCGCTGCCGAACATCGCGATCCAGATGCTGCTGCGCGGCCGCAACACGGTGGGGTACACGCCGTATCCGACCGCGGTCACGGACGCGTTCGTGCAGGAGGCCGCGGCATCCGGCATCGACGTCTTCCGCATCTTCGACGCGCTGAACGACGTCAGCCAGATGCGCCCGGCGATCGACGCCGTCCGCGCGACCGGCACCGCGGTGGCGGAGGTGGCGCTCTGCTACACGGGTGACCTGCTGAACCCCGCTGAGAATCTGTACACCCTGGACTACTACCTGCGGCTGGCCGAGCAGATCGCGGATGCCGGGGCGCATGTGCTGGCGATCAAGGACATGGCCGGGCTGCTGCGCCCTGCCGCGGCCGCGAAGCTCGTCACCGCACTGCGCGAGCGGTTCGAGCTGCCGGTGCACCTGCACACGCACGACACGGCCGGCGGTCAGCTCGCCACTCTGCTGGCGGCCTCGGCTGCCGGCGTGGACGCCGTGGATGCGGCATCCGCACCGCTGTCAGGCACCACCAGTCAGCCGTCGCTCTCCGCGCTGGTGGCCGCGCTCGCGCACACCGACCGGGACAGCGGGATCGACCTGGCCGGCGTCTCGGATCTGGAGCCCTACTGGGAGGCGGTGCGCCACCATTACGCACCGTTCGAATCCGGGCTGCCCGGGCCCACGGGACGCGTGTACCACCACGAGATCCCCGGCGGGCAGCTGTCGAACCTGCGCCAGCAGGCGAAGGCGCTCGGCCTCGCGGAGGACTTCGAGCTCATCGAGGACATGTACGCCGCGGCGAACGCGATCCTCGGACGCGTGCCGAAGGTCACGCCGTCGTCGAAGGTCGTCGGTGACCTCGCCCTGCACCTCGCCGCGGTGAAGGCGGATCCCGCGGACTTCGAGCAGAACCCGCAGAACTACGACGTGCCGGACTCTGTGGTCGGGTTCATGGCCGGAGAGCTCGGGGATCTGCCGGGCGGATGGCCCGAGCCGTTCCGCACCAAGGTGCTCGCGGGCAGAGCCGTTCGCGCCTCCGGCGCCGAGATCTCGGCGGAGGACGAGTCGGCGCTCAGGGGCGACAGCGCGGAGCGGCGCGCACGGCTGAACGAGCTGCTGTTCCCCGGGCCCGCACGCGAGCTCGGCCGGATTCGTGAGCAGTACGGCGATCTGTCGGTGCTCGAGACCGGCGACTACCTGTACGGGCTCGTGCCCGGTCAGGAGCACCTCATCGAGATCGATCGCGGCGTGCAGCTCTACGTGGGCCTCGAGGCCGTGGGCGACGCCGACGAGCGCGGGATGCGCACCGTGATGACGACCCTGAACGGTCAGCTGCGGCCGGTGTCGGTCCGCGACCGCTCTGTGGCCGTCGACGCCCATGAGGCCGAGAAGGCCGACCCCTCCCAGCCCGGGCAGGTGGCCGCGCCGTTCTCCGGCGTCGTGACGCTGCAGGTCGCGGCGGGCGACACGATCCGTGCGGGGGAGCCGGTCGCGTCGATCGAGGCGATGAAGATGGAGGCGGCGATCACGGCCACCGTCCCGGGCGTGGTCGAGCGGCTGGCGATCGGCTCGACCCAGCAGGTGGACGCCGGTGATCTTTTGGTCGTGATCAGCCCGGGCCAGTAATCTTGGGCGGGCGACATGCTCGCACAAGCTTTCTAGGAGAACCGTGACGCCGAAGAAGACCGACGACCAGGACGGCGACGAAGACCGCGGAGTCCTCGACGACTCCGCCTCGCTCGATGACGCCGGGATCGGGTTCCTCGGAGCCACTGCCCAGGTGAATGTCGCGATGCCGACCGGCGGCGACGATGAGGACCTCGACGCCGACGACGACGTCCTCGGCGATGAGATCGCCGTGGAGCCGCCCGCCACCGATCTGGTCATCGACCGTTCGGCTGTCGCCGACGACGAGACGGTGGAGCGCCTGCAGCGCGACACCACCGAGATCATCATCGAGCTGCCGGCCGGGACCGAGCCGCCGGTGATCGCCGACCTCGTCGAATCGGATGCCGGGGCCGCCCCGGATCTTGTCGTGGACGAGCCCGACGCGGTCACGGCCGAAGTGGTCCTCGAGGACGTCGCACCCTCGGATGAGGGCGACGGCGCGGACGGCGACACCGGGGATGATCACGAGGACCCGGACGCGGGAGACGAGACTCCCGACGACGAGAGCCTCCACGACGATGCCCGGGACTTCGACGGAGAAGAACTCGACGCTGAAGATCTTGACGACGATCTCGGCGACGATTCCGCCGGTGAGGATCTCGATGACGGCGTCGCGGAGACCGCGACCGGCATCAGGCTGGAGCTGATGATCCACGGCGAGCCGGACGGCGCGGTCGAGTCTGCTGAACAGCGGCCCACCGAGAAGCGGCCGGTCGAACCCGAGTCTGTCGACGGGGCGGTCGCCGCGGAGCACGACATCACCGAGGAACAGCCCGCCGAAGAGCCTGCTCCTGCTGCCGCCGCCGTCGAAGACGAGACCCTGGACGCCGAGACGGTCGACGGGCAGGATCGTGAGGACGAGGCAGTGGCCGGGGCATCCGTCCCTGCAGCAGCGACTGGCATGCTCACCGCTCCCGAGGAGGAGACGACCGTGGACACTGACGACCAGCGCGAGCTCGCGCCCCGACCCGCGGCCGGTGCGCCGCGCACCCGTGCCGAGGCGCACCGCACCGCCGAGGTCGCGCTGTCCTCCAAGCGGCTCGGCGACGCCTCTCGCGAGGCATCCCGGGAGAGCGCGGACCTGCTCACGGCCGAGCGGCTGCTCGATCCGAGCCGGATGGTGAAGCCCGAGCCCGAGGGCGCCTGGAACCATCTCGTGTACACGGTCTCCGGCCGCCGTATCAACCTCGGCGACGGAAAGAAGGCCCGTGCCCGCAAGGAGCTCACCGGGCGCATCTCCGGTCACCTGCAGGGCAACGCCCGTTTCGTGCCGGTGCTGTCCCGCAAGGGCGGTGTCGGCAAGACGACGGTGACCGCACTGCTGGGCATGGCCCTGGCGGATGCCCGTGACGACCGCGTGATCGCGGTCGATGCCAACCCGGACCGCGGAACGCTGGCCGACCGCATCGTCGGAGAGAGCAGCCGCTCCGTGCGTGATCTCGTGCGCGCCAAGGACGAGGTGCAGGGATTCCACGACGTCTCGGCGCTCGTCGCCCGCGACAGCACCCGCCTGGACGTGCTGGCATCGGACAGCGACCCCCGCGTGGCGGAGGCGTTCAGCGACTCCGACTACCGCGACGTGGCCTCGGTGGCCGCGCACTACTACTCGCTGGTGCTCACCGACACCGGAACCGGGATCGTGCACGACGTCATGGGAGCGACGCTCGACCTGGCCGACCAGATCGTGATCGTCTCGGGGCTCAGCGTCGACGAGGCGCGGCTCGCCTCGGAGACCCTGACCTGGCTCGAGACGAACGGCTACGCGGACAAGGCCCGGGATGCGATCGTCGTGCTCAACCAGTCCACCTCGGGTGCGCCGCTGGTGCGGCTGAACGAGCTGCAGGCGCACTTCTCGACCAGGGTCGGGCATGTCATCCGCATCCCGTACGACCCGCAGATCGCGGGCGGCGGTGCGATCGTCTGGAGCAGCCTCGCTCCGGAGACACGGCTGGCCGCCCGAGAGCTCGCCGCACAGCTGGTCGAGGGTCTGCGAACCCAGGTCACCGCCCGATGAGCGTCCGCGAGATCCGGCTGTACGGCGACCCCGTGCTGCGCACGGTCTGCGCGCCGATCGAGGACATCGACGACGGCGTGCGCGCACTCGTCGCCGATCTCGTCGACACCGTGAAGCTGCCCGGCAGGGCCGGTGTCGCCGCACCGCAGATCGGCGTCGCCGTGCGGGCGTTCAGCTACAACATCGACGGCGACATCGGGTACGTGCTCAACCCCGTTCTCACCGAGGTCCGCGGGGAACCGCAGCCGACGGGGAGGGCTGCCTCTCCGTTCCCGGACTCTGGCACGATGCACCGCGGTATCCGTGGGCACGTGTCGAGGGCATCGATCTCGACGGCGCACCTGTCGTGCTCGAAGGCGAAGGACTGCTGGCCCAGGCCCTGCAGCACGAGACCGATCACCTCGACGGCATGGTCTACCTGGGACGCCTGGACCCGGAGACCCGCAGGATCGCGATGCGCCAGGTGCGTGAGAGCGCCTGGTTCTGATCCGACCGCATGGACGGAACGGCCTTCGACAGGCTCAGGGACCGAACGCTCTGGGTCGCTGAGCCTGTCGAAGCAGGTCAGCCCAGCGAGACGTTGGTGGTCTGCACGGGCTGGGTGTAGATCTGCTCGATGTCGCCGGCGAAGTCCTTGAGGATCACGTTGCGCTTGATCGACATCTTCGGCGTGAGGTGCCCGCTGTCCTCGGTCCACTCGGTGGGCAGGATCGTGAACTTGCGGATCGACTCGGCGCGCGAGACCAGGGTGTTCGCGTGGTCGATCGCCCGCTGCACCTCCTCGCGAACGGCGTCGTCCTGCGCGGCATCCGCCAGAGAGAGGTCGGCGGGAAGACCGTTGTTCGCGAGCCAGGTCGGCAGCATCTCGGTGTCGAGCGTGACCAGTGCCGCGATGAACGGCTTCTGATCGCCGACCACGACGACCTGTCCGACGATCGGGTTCGCGCGGATCGGGTCCTCGAGCATCGCGGGGGCGACGTTCTTGCCGCCGGCGGTCACGATGATCTCCTTCTTGCGTCCGGTGATCGTGAGGAAGCCGTCCGCGTCGAACGAGCCGAGGTCGCCGGTGCGGAACCAGCCGTCGTCGAACGCCGCAGCGGTCGCCTCCGGGTTGTTCCAGTACTCCTTGAACACGCAGATGCCGCGCACCTCGATCTCGCCGTCCTCGGCGAGGCGGATGCCGACGCCGGGCAGGACGGGGCCGACGGTGCCGATCTTGAACCCGTCCTCACGGTTCACGGTCGCCGGCGCGGTGGTCTCGGTGAGGCCGTAGCCCTCGAGGATCACCACGCCGAGGCTGCGGAAGAAGTGCCCGAGGCGGTCGCCGAGCGGCGCCGAGCCCGAGACGGCGTACACGACCTTGCCGCCCATGGCCGCGCGCAGCTTGGCGTAGACCAGCTTGTCGAACAGGGCGAAGCGCATCCGCAGGCCGAACGGGATCTTCTCGCCGCGCTCCTGCAGCCTCGAGTGCTCGACGGCGGCCGCGGCGGCGGCGCGGAAGATCTTGCCCTTTCCGCCGGCCTCCGCCTTCTGCTCGGCCGAGTTGTACACCTTCTCGAACACGCGCGGGACCGCCAGCAGCAGGGTCGGCTGGAACGATCCGAGCGAGGCGAGCAGCTGCTTCGTGTCGGGCTGGTGGCCGACCCGGACGCCGGCGTGGATGTAGAGCATCGACATGAACCGGGCGAAGACGTGCGCGAGCGTGATGAACAGCACCGTCGAGGCGCCCGGGGTGTTCACGACGTCCTTGAGCGATTCGGCGGCGTTGCGCGACAGCTCGACGAAGTTGCTGTGCGTGAGCACGCAGCCCTTGGGGCGGCCGGTGGACCCCGAGGTGTAGATGAGGGTCGCGATGTCGGCGCCGTTCGCGATCGAGCGTCGCCGCTCGATCTCCGCGTCATCGACGCCGGTGCCCTGCGCGGTGAGTGTGTCGATCGCGCCGAGATGCAGCTGCCAGACCTCGCGGACGAGGGGAGATCACCGCGCACCTCGTCGATGCGGGTGAAGTGATCCGACGACTCCGCGACGATGGCGATGGCCCCGGAGTCCTCCATGATCCACTGGATCTGCGCGGGCGAGCTGGTCTCGTAGATCGGCACCATGACGGCGCCGGCGTAGAACAGCGCGAAGTCGACGAGCGTCCACTCGTAGGTGGTGCGGGCGATGAAGCCGACCTTCTCGCCGGGCTGGATGCCGGCGGCGACGAAGCCCTTGGCCAGGGCGACGACGGCGGTGCGGAAGTCGGCGGCGGAGATGTCGCGCCAGCCCTCTCCTTCCGGAACGGAGAACAGCGCGCGATCGGGAGTGGCCTCCACGCGCTTCTCGAGCAGGTCCGTGACGTTCGCCTCGGGGTCAGCGGGGACGATCGCGGGGACTTCGAACTGAACCACGGCAGCTCCTTCGGTACCAGGCGGGCGGGTTGCTCCGAGTCTACGTCATGGGATTCAGTCGCGTAAATCACGGTACTCAGTCGCGGCTCTCGTGCTCTTCCGCATGCCGAGCGGGCACGCAGTAGACTGCGAGGCGATGTTCTACTGGCTGATGAAGTACGTCGTGATCGGGCCGCTGGTCAAAGCGATCTTCCGACCCTGGATGGTGGGGCGCGACAACATCCCCGCCACCGGCGCAGCCATCCTCGCCAGCAATCATCTTTCGTTCGCCGACTCGATCTTCCTGCCGCTCATGCTGGACCGCCGGATGTCATTCCTGGCCAAGAGCGACTACTTCACCGGGCGCGGCATCAAGGGATGGGCGACGAAGTTCTTCATGAGTGCGACCGGTCAGCTGCCGATCGACCGCTCAGGGGGAAGGCCTCCGAGGCCTCGCTGAACACCGGACTGCAGGTGCTGGGCGGGGAGATCTGCTCGGCATCTACCCCGAGGGCACGCGCAGCCCCGATGGCCGGCTGTACCGGGGCCGTACCGGCATCGCACGGATGGCGCTCGAGGCGAAGGTGCCCGTCGTGCCCGTCGTGATGATCGACACCGACACCGCGATGCCCATCGGCCGGCGGATGCCCCGGGTGGTGCGGGTCGGGATCGTGGTCGGCGAGCCGCTGGACTTCTCGCGGTATGCGGGAATGGAGAACGACCGCTACATCCTGCGCTCCGTCACCGACGAGATCATGGTCGCGCTGCAGCGCCTCGGCGCCCAGCGATACGACGACGTGTACGCGTCGTCGGTGAAGGACCGCATGCCCGCTCCGGTGCGCTGAGAGAGGCCGCGGGCTTCGTCGTCATGGACGCACGGGGCGGTTTCCGCGACGACTAGGCTGGGGAGATGCCACAGCCGCCGTCCGCCGCCCCGTCCGCGTTCGACATCCGAGCCCTCGACGAGTGGCGCGAGCTGCCGATCAAGCAGCAGCCGCAGTGGCCCGATGCCGGCCGGGTCGCGGAGGTCTCCACACAGATCGCCGCCCTGCCCCCGCTGGTGTTCGCCGGTGAGGTCGACAACCTGCGTGAGCGTCTCGCCCGCGCGGCATCCGGCCAGGCGTTCCTGCTGCAGGGCGGCGACTGCGCCGAGACGTTCGCCGGCGCCACCGCCGATCAGATCCGCAACCGCATCAAGACGGTGCTGCAGATGGCCGTCGTGCTCACCTACGGCGCGTCCATGCCGATCGTGAAGATGGGGCGGATGGCGGGGCAGTTCGCCAAGCCCCGCTCGAGCGACACCGAGACCCGGGGCGACGTCACGCTGCCCGCGTACCGCGGCGACATCGTCAACGGGTACGACTTCACCGAGGGGTCCCGCACGGCCGACCCGTCGCGCCTGCTGCAGGGCTACCACATGGCGGCATCCACGCTGAACCTCATCCGCGCGTTCACGCAGGGCGGCTTCGCAGACCTGCGCGAGGTGCACTCCTGGAACACCGGCTTCGCGAAGAACCCGGCCAACCAGCGCTACGAGCGCATGGCTTCCGAGATCGATCGCGCGATCAAGTTCATGGAGGCCGCCGGCGCCGACTTCGACGAGCTCAAGCGCGTCGAGTTCTTCACCGGTCATGAGGGCCTGCTGATGGACTACGAGCGCCCGATGACACGCATCGACTCGCGCACCGACACGCCGTACAACACCTCGGCGCACTTCCTCTGGGTCGGCGAGCGCACCCGCGACCTCGACGGGGCGCACATCGACTACTTCTCGAAGATCCGCAACCCCATCGGGGTGAAGCTGGGCCCCACGACGACGCCCGAGACCGCGCTGGCGCTGATCGACAAGCTCGACCCGAACCGCGAGCCCGGCCGGCTCACGTTCATCACGCGGATGGGGGCGGGAAAGATCCGCGATGCTCTTCCGCCGCTGCTCGCGGCCGTGAAGGACTCCGGCGCCACCCCGCTGTGGGTGACCGACCCCATGCACGGCAACGGCATCACCACTCCGACCGGGTACAAGACCCGCCGCTTCGACGACGTCGTCGACGAGGTGCGCGGCTTCTTCGAGGCGCATCGCACTGTCGGCACGTTCCCTGGCGGCATCCACGTCGAACTCACCGGCGACGACGTGACCGAATGCCTCGGCGGCTCGGAGCGGATCGACGAGGCGGCGCTGGCCACCCGGTACGAATCGCTGTGCGACCCGCGGCTGAACCACATGCAGTCGCTGGAGCTCGCGTTCCTCGTGGCCGAGGAGCTCGAGAAGCGCTGATCGCCGGTCGGGGGAGCTGATCCGAGATCAGCTCTCCTTGGCCTTGACCTTCACCTCGGTGCCGCGCTCGACCGTCTCACCGGCCTCGGGGTCTGTCTTGGACACGGTGAACAGGCCCCAGAGGAACTCGGGCAGGGTCGAGGTCGGATTCAGGTGCGCCTCGCGCAGGATCCTCATCGCGTCGGCGAGGTTCTTCCCCTCGACGTCGGGGACCTCGACGGGCTGAGGCCCCTTCGACACGGTCAGCGTGATGCTGTCGCCGGGCCGCCACAGGCCGCCGCCGGAGCGCTCGGAGTGGCGGATCACCTCGCCCTTGGCGAACTTCTCGCTCCACTCCGAAGGGCGATCGCCGGAGACGTCGAGCCCGGCGTCCGTCAGAGTCTTCACCGCGGCGTCCACGGGATCCCCGATCACGTCGGGGAGTTCACCGAGCGAGACCTGCACGGTCGCGCGGTCCGCCTCGCGCACTGTGCATCCGCCGGCGCAGCCGAAGGTCTTGCCGCCGTCGCGCGGCGTGATCCGCACATTGATCACCTTGTCGCGCGCGGCATCGGGGGTGAAGTACTCCTCGGACTGGTCGTCGACCTCGAGGTTCGCCGTGGTCAGCGTCGCTCGCGCGTCGGATTCGCTCTTACCGCCGAGAGCGGGCAGCTGATGCGAGGCAGGGCCGCTCGACACGATGACCCGCACTCTCGCGCCCTGGTCGAGCCGTTCGCCCTCGCCGGGCTTGGTCTCGATCACGGTTCCGGCATCTACGTCGACTGAGCTCTCGTCGCGCTGGATGGGGACGAAACCGTCTTCCTTCAGCGCCGCCGCCGCCGCGTCGTAGGTCATCCCGGCGACATGGGGGACCGCGACCAGCGAACCGGGGCCGGAGCCGAACCACCAGCCCACGCCACCGGCCAGCACGGCCAGCAGCAGCACGACGGCCAGCAGCATGGCACCGCGCGCCTTGCGTCGCGAGATGCGGCGACGCAGCAGCGTGGCGTTGTCGACCTGCTGCTGCGGCGCGGCGATCGGCTCGGCCGCCGCGGTCGGTCCGGTGAGCACGCGCGTCACGGATCCGGTGTCGGCACCACCGCCGCGCGGCGTGACCAGCGCCGCGGTGAGCAGCGGCTTCACATCGAGCTCGCGCTCGATGTCGCGCAGCCGGTCGAGCATCGCCTGAGCGTCGATCGGACGCTCGTCGGGGGACTTCTCGGTGGCCCAGAGCACCAGTTCGTCGAGCTGCTCGGGCACGGCGGAGTTGCGCGCGCTGGGGCGGGGCACCTGCTCGGTCGCGTGCTGGAACGCGATCTGCATCGGCTGTTCGCCCTTGTACGGCTGCTCGCCGACGAGCATCTCGTAGAGCATGATGCCCAGGGCGTAGATGTCGCTGCGGGCGTCGGCGGTGCCGCGGGTGACGAGCTCGGGGGCGAGGTACGCGATGGTGCCGAGCAGCTGGGCGCCGGTCGCCGTGTTCGCCGTGGTGGCGCGCGCCAGGCCGAAGTCGCCGATCTTGATGCGGCCGTCCTCGGCCAGCAGCACGTTCTCGGGCTTCACGTCGCGATGCACGATGCCGGCGCGGTGCGCCGCGGCCAGGCCCGAGAGCACGGCGTCCATGATCGTGATCGTCTGCGGGATGCTGAGCCGCTTCTGCTCCTTGAGCAGCTCGCGCAGTGTGATGCCGGGCAGGTACTCCATCACCAGGTAGGCCAGCTCACCGTCCTGTCCCTGGTCGAACACGTTGACGACGTGCGGATCGGCGAGCCGGGCCGCTGCGCGCGCCTCCTGGATGAAGCGGCTCTGGAACGCCGAGTCGTCGCTGAGGTGGGCGTGCATCACCTTCAGGGCGATGCGGCGCTCGAGGCGCATGTCAGTGGCGACGTACACGGTGGCCATGCCGCCGCGGGCGATGCGGGCGCGCACCCGGTATCGGCCGTCGACAAGCCGCCCGATGAGAGGGTCGGCCTGCTGAGTGGTCACAGGGAAAGTCTAGGGAGAACTGCCTGTGTGACCGGGGAGCGGCTCACCCTTGATGCCCGACCTCCCGGCGTTCTGCCACTAACCGAGGTCGGACAGCCAGCGACCGGCCTGCTTCTCCCACTGGCCGTAGCGATGCGCGTAGTCCGAGATCTGCACCGCCTGTGCTGCATTGCCGAAGCTCCTGTTCTGCCAGCCGCTGAGATCGAGCAGGCCGCGCGAGCGGGAGCCGTTCGGATCGGAGGACCCGCCGTAGAACACCCGTGTGCTGCGCTCGGCGTTCATGATCTGCGCCTGCGTGCCCCAGCCCTGGCTGGGGCGCTGCTGGAACAGGCCGAGGGAGTCGCGGTCACCGCCGCGGAGATTGCGCAGCGAGGACTCGACCATCGCGGTGGCCAGAGCGATGCGGATGCCGTGGTCCGGTACGCCGAGCTGGCGGCCGATGCGGATGATGAGCCGTGCGTTCGAGATCTGCTCCGCGTCCAGGCGGGCCGAGCGCTGCGTGTTCGCGGGGAGGGTGAGCTTCAGCCTCTGCCCCGGGTAGATGATGGCCGACGCGCCGAGGTCGTTCGCCTCCAGGATCACCGCCACCGTCGTGCCGTGCTTCTTCGCGATGGCGTACAGGCTGTCGCCGGCAGCCACCGTGTGCGTCTTGGATGCGGCTGCCACGGGCTTGGCGGCGGACTTCGCAGCCGAATCGGTGGCGGGTCCGGCGGAGGATGCCGCGGGCTTCGCTCTCGAGACGATGAGCTTCTGCCCGGGTAGATGATGGCCGACGCGCCCAGACGATTGGCGGCGGCGATCGCGGAGACCGACGTGCCGTACTTGCGGGCGATGCCGTAGACGGTGTCGCCCGCGGCGACGGTGTGCGTCTTCGCCGCGGTGGCGGGAGCGCGCGAGGCAGCCGGTCGCGAGACGGCGGCCTTGACGGCGGAGACGACGAGCTTCTGCCCCGGGTGGATGGTGGCCGATGCGCTCAGGCGGTTGGCGGTGATGATCGCCGAGACCGATGTGCCGTACTTGCGGGCGATGCCGTAGACGGTGTCGCCCGCGGCGACCGTGTGCGTCTTCGTCTTCGTCGCGCCGCGCGGGGCCGCTGCGGGCGCTGCCGCCGCGGCCTTCTGCAGGCGCAGCTTCTGTCCTGGGTGGATCACCGAGCGCGCGTTCAGTCCGTTCCAGGCGAGGACGTCGGCGGTGCGCAGGCCGTGCCTCTTCGCGATCGACCAGATCGTGTCGCCGGGACGCACGGTGTAGGAGGCGGGGGCGGCCGCCGATGCGACGGGGGAGCGCGCCGGCAGCGTCTGCAGGTGTCCGCCGGCGTAGGCGGGGGCGTGTCCCTGCTGAGTCCCGGCGCGCACGGTGTCGGCGGATGCCGGAGCGACGGTGAGCGTCGCGGCGAGAGCGCCGACCACGGCGGCGGAGACTCCGACTCCCAGGCCGTGCTCACGGGTGGTGAATGCGCGCATTTTCAAGGTCCCCCCTTGTTCTCGGCTCTTGACACGCTGACACGGTTGTAAACTGTTGTCAACAGAAGTGATGCATGTGACGCATGTGAAAACTGTTGACCGTGCATCCCGCTCAGCGGCACCGCCGCGGGCGTGAGATAGTGGGCACGTGTCCGAGATTTCCCCTGAGAACACTGCCTGGCTGACCATCCCCGACCTCGCCGAGGCGCTCGACGAGACCCCCGGTCGGGTGCGGCGACTGCTCGACGAGCACTACCTGATCGGCTCGCGGCGGAACGGTCCGGTCCAGGTGCCGGCGGTCTTCCTCGCCGACGGGCATCCGCTGCCCTCGCTGCGCGGCACGATCATCGCCCTGCAGGATGCCGGATTCAGCGATGACGAGG
The DNA here is from genome assembly GCF_021582875.1 of Microbacterium sp. KUDC0406. Classification (NCBI taxonomy): domain Bacteria; kingdom Bacillati; phylum Actinomycetota; class Actinomycetes; order Micrococcales; family Microbacteriaceae; genus Microbacterium; species Microbacterium sp. KUDC0406. The sequence continues at coordinate 686,265 of NZ_CP091138.1, forward strand.
TGATCGACTGGCTGCTCGCCGAGGAGGAGAGCCTCGGACGCTCGCCGATCGCGGCGCTCCTGGCCGGGCACAAGAGCGAGGTGCGGCGCGTCGCGCGTACGCTCGCCTGAGCCGATCCTGCGCCTCAGCGCGTGCGGGTCGTCGCCGCTCTGGCGAGATCGCGCAGCTCGCCGACAGAGGCGTTGTCCAGCGGGGCGCCTGTGAGCGCGCGGTCGGCGCGCGCGGCGTGATCGGCGATCATCTCCTCCACCGCGGCCAGTGCCCCGGTGTCGGCGATCGTCGCCTGCAGCGACGAGATCTGCGCGTCGTCGAGCCTCGGGTCGCCAAGCATCTCGTCGAACACGCTCCGCGCCGAGGCCGAGAGCGCAGCGCGGGCGCGAGCGACCAGCACGGTGCGCTTGCCCTCGCGCAGGTCGTCGCCCGCCGGCTTTCCGGTGACCTCGGCATCGCCGAAGACGCCGAGCACGTCATCGCGCAGCTGGAAGGCGATTCCCACGGGATGTCCGAAGGCGCGCAGCGCGGCGACCTGCTCGGTGCTCGCCCCGGCGAACTCGGCCCCGAGCACCAGCGGCTGCTCCACGCTGTACCTGGCCGATTTCAGGGAGGCGACACGGAAGGCGCGTGCGGCATGCTCCTGCGCGGGATGCACGCTCCACGCGGACTCCTCGGCGATGTCGAGCAGCTGGCCGACCGTGACGTCGCGCCGCATCCGCGCGTACTCGGCACGCACCCTCCTCGCCTGCGGGTGACCGTCGAGGGCCTGCTCGGCGAGGTCGTCGCTCCAGGCCACCAGCAGATCGCCGAGCAGGATCGCCGCCGAGCGCCCGTAGGCCTCGGCGTCACCGCTCCACCCGGCGCCGCGGTGGGCGTGCTCGAGGGCCCGGTGCGCTGCGGGCATGCCCCGCCGCACATCGGAGTTGTCGATGAGGTCGTCGTGCACGAGCGCCGCGGACTGGAAGATCTCCAGGGACGCGCAGAGATCCCACAGCGCGTCGCTCTCCACCGCGCGCGCGTCGGCGCGAAGCGCCACCGCCGCCCAGCCGGTGCGGCAGAAGCTCGCTCGCAGCCGCTTGCCGCCCACGAGAGTGGCCGCGGCCGCGTCGAGGAATGCGGCGCCGTCCGGCCCGTACTCGTCGGCATCCGTCCTCCGGTCTTCGAGGAAGAGCTCCAGGCGAGCGGCGACGGCTTCGGGCACGGACTGGGAGGCGGACACGTTCACAGCCTATGGTGCATACAGACACAGTCGATACGCAGCCGGTTGTGGGCGAACGCTGGCCCGAGCGCGCTGCGCGAGAGTAAGATGAGAAGACGAACCCGAGGGGGATGGAAATGCCTCTTTCCGAACAGGAGCAGCGTCTGCTCGACGAGATGGAACGCCATCTCCTTCAGAATGACGCCGATGTCGTCACTGCGCCCTCCGGTGACCGATCGCTCAGCTATCGCAACCTGATCTACGGCGCGCTGCTGCTGCTCGCCGGCATCGGCGGGCTGGTCGCCGCGGTCGCACTGGGCTCGCAGCTGGGCAGCGTGTTCAGCATCGCCGTCGGAGTCATCGCGTTCCTCGCGATGCTCGCGGGCGTCATGCTCGCCTTCACGCCGGTCCGCCGCACCGGTGGCGCCACGCCGCGTGACGATCGATCATCCCGTGGCACGGACTCGTCCTTCATGGATCGCATGAACGACCGCTGGGATCGTCGCCAGGAAGGGCGCTGATCCGCGGATACTGATCCGCACCGGATCCTCCACTTCTCCTCCACTCCACTCCACGACCCCGGAATCCCCGAGATTCCGGGGTTTTTCATGCCCAAATGGCAGCTCTCGCAGGGGCCAGGAGAGAATCCGACGTGAATGTCGTAGGAAAGTGGAGTGAAGTGGAGTAAAGTGGGGCACACCTCGGGTTGGCCGGACGCAGAGGGGGTGATGGCCGATGCTGCTGGGTACCCACACGCCGAAACTGGACGACAAGGGAAGGGTGATCCTTCCTGCGAAGTTCCGCGAGGACCTCGCCGGCGGCATCGTGGTCACCCGCGGACAGGAGCGCTGTCTCTACGTCTTCAGCACGGCCGAGTTCGAGGAGTTGCATGAGCGGATCCGCCAGGCTCCGCTCAGCAACAAGCAGGCCCGCGACTTCCTGCGGATGTTCCTCTCCGGCGCCAGCGCCGAGATGCCGGACAGCCAGAACAGGATCACCCTTCCGCCGCACCTGCGGCAGTACGCCGGGCTCCAGAAGGAGCTCGTCGTCACAGGCGTCGGCGCTCACGCCGAGATCTGGGATGCCGCCGCGTGGAACGACTACCTCGCCAGCAACGAGGAGAGCTACGCAGACCTAGAGCAGGAGGTGATTCCGGGCCTGTTCTGACCACGGCTGTGATACCCCGCCGCTCCGCCCCGGCACACTTCCCCGGTGCCGGGTCGAGCGGAGGGGAATCAGAGCCGGAGGTCACCTCACACGACAGGACCCCAGAGATCATGAGCCTCCGCGACATCCACATCCCCGTTCTGCTCGACCGCTGCGTCGAGCTCCTCGCCCCCGCCCTCGCACACGACGGCGCGGTGCTCGTCGACGCCACGCTCGGCATGGGCGGACACTCCGAGGCATTCCTCGAGCGCTTCCCGAACATCCGCCTGATCGGCCTGGACCGCGACACCGACGCGCTGCGCATCGCGGGGGAGCGGCTGGCCCCGTTCGGCGACCGGGTCACCCTGGTGCACACCGTCTACGACGAGATCGGCCTGCACGCGCAGGGCGCGTCGGCGATGCTGTTCGACCTCGGCGTCTCCTCGCTGCAGCTCGATGAGGCCGGGCGCGGTTTCGCCTACTCGAAGGATGCTCCGCTGGACATGCGGATGGATCAGACCAAGGGCGTCACCGCCGCCGAGGTGCTCGCCACGTACAGCGAGGGGAACCTCCGCCGCATCTTCGAGCGCTACGGTGAGGAGAAGCTCGCCGCGCGCTACGCCCGGTTCATCGTCGCCGCCCGCGACGAGCGCCCGCTGACACGCTCCGGCGAGCTGGTCGATCTGCTCATCGAGGCGACGCCGGCCGCCGCGCAACGCGCGGGGCATCCCGCCAAGCGGGTGTTCCAGGCGCTGCGCATCGAGGTCAACGCCGAGCTGAACGTGCTCGCCGACGCGATCCCGGCGGCGATGGATGCCCTGGCCATCGGAGGACGGATCGCCGTCATGTCGTACCAGTCGCTGGAGGACCGCCTGGTGAAGCAGGCGTTCGCAGCGGCCGCCGCATCCACGGCGCCCGCCGGCCTTCCGGTGGAGCTGCCCGAACACGCGCCGCGCTTCCGCATCCTCACCAAGGGCGCGGAGCAGGCCACCGAAGAAGAACGCGCCCGCAACCCGCGGGCGATCCCCGTGCGTCTGCGTGCGGCCGAGAAGATCAGGGAGGCGGCATGAGCCTCAACGCGCTCCGCGTCGAGCCCCGCGAGAAGCCGGATTCCGCATCCGAACGGCGACTGCACGCGCTCAGCGCGCCCGGTCGACGACGCCGCCCGCGGCTCGCCTACGCACTGCTCGCGGTCGGCGGCGTCGCCGTGATCGGCATCGCGCAGATGGGACTGTCGCTGGCCTCCACCCAGGACTCCTTCGTCCTGGCCGATCTGAATGCCCAGCAGCACGCGCTCGGCCTCGAGAAGCAGGCGATGCAGGACGAGCTCGTCGGACTCAGCTCGCCGCAGTCGCTCGCCAGCAAGGCGGCGACCCTGGGTCTGGTCGTCGCCGGCAGCGCGTCCTACCTGCGGCTCAGCGACGGCGCGGTGCTCGGCGTCACGGACGGCGCCGGGTGGACCTCCACGGTCGACCCGAACGGGCCGACCAAGGTCGGAAACGCCCTGCTCGACGCCCCGAACGCCGAGAAGAAGGCGGCGGAGGGCGGAACGGCATCGGATGCCGCGAAGTCGGATGCCGCCGAGAAGAAGACCGAACCCGCCCTGCCGCCGTCGCTGGACGACGGCCTGCCCACGCCGCAGACGCACTGAAGAAGAGAACCGGACGGAGCCGCAGATGTCCACCCGCGCAACCCGCAGCCCGCGTCGCCGTACGGTGGTCGCCCTCGCCGTGGTGCTCGCCGTGCTCGGCGCCTTCGTCGTGCGCCTCGTCGACATCCAGGTGGTGCGCGCCGACGAGCATGTCGCGGAGTCCCGGAACACCGGCAATCTCGGCAGCACCCAGCCGATCGCGGGCAACCGGGGCGACATCGTCGACGAGAACGGCACGGTCCTGGCGTCCAGCAAGCTCGTGTACGACGCGCAGCTCGACCCGTGGCTGATCACCGAGCTCGAGGACAAGAGCAAGGACAAGGACACGATGCAGTGGGCGGAGGCGAGCGACAGGATCGCCGAGGTCATGGGTCTGAACGCCGACGAGCTGCGAGCAGAGGTGGCCGACAACCTCTCGGAGAACGCCAAGTCCCGCTATCTCCCGCTGAAGAAGGGACTCTCGACCGAGCAGTACCTCGAGCTCCGTGAGCTCGAGCTTCCCTACCTGGCGATGAAGTCCCGAGCGGTCCGGGTGTATCCGAACGGTGCGGTCGGCGGCAACCTGGTCGGCTTCGTGAACAGCAACGGCGAGGGGTACGGCATCGAGAAGATGGCGGCCCAGTGTCTCGCGCCGAAGAACGGTGAGCGCACCTACCTGCGGGGAAGAACGGCGTGATCGTCCCCGGGAGCGACCGCGAGACCCCGGCCGTCGACGGCGGCACGGTGAAGCTCACGATCGACAGCGACCTGGAGTGGTACCTGTCCCAGATGATCGCCGAGGAGGCGAAGATCAAGGGCGCGAAGTCCGCGACCGCGACCGTCATCGAGGTGAAGACCGGCAAGATCCGCGCCGCGGCCCAGTACCCCTCTCGATCCGAACGACATCGACGGCACCGCGCCGAAGTACTGGCGCTCGCAGATCTTCTCGCACAGCTACGAGCCGGGTTCGACCTTCAAGCCGGTCACCGCCGCCACGCTCATCGAGGAGGGGGCGGCGACACCGGGGAGCGTGGTCTCCGCGAAGAGCCGCGAGAGGTTCCCGAACGGCGCCAACATCGGCGACGCCTTCTCTCATCCGCAGTACGACTACACTCTGGCCGGCGCGCTGATCGACTCGTCCAACGTGGCGCTGTCGAAGTTCGGCAGCAAGGTCTCCCCGCGGACCCGCTACGACTATCTGAAGAAGTTCGGCGTCGGCACGCCGACCGCGGTCGGCTTCCCCGAGGAGGTGTCCGGTGGCGTGCGCGACCCGAAGACGTGGGACAACCAGACCCTGTACACCACCACGTTCGGCCAGGCGTTCACCGTCACGCCGATCCAGGTGGCCAGCGCCTACCAGACGCTCGCGAACGGCGGGGAGCACATCGACCTGAGCCTGATCGAGTCGTGCACCGATCGTGACGGCGTCGAGCACACGACCGACGCCGAGAAGGAGCGCGTGGTGTCGGAGGGAACCGCCTCCCAGGTGCGCCGCATGCTCGAGAACGTCGCCGTGCAGGGCGGACTCGCCAATACCGTGAAGGTGCCGGGGTACCGGATCGGCATCAAGACCGGTACCGCGCAGGTCGCGAACGGCAAGGGCGGGTACAAGTCGGGCGTGTACTACACCTCGATCCTGGGTGTCGCCCCCATCGAGGATCCGCAGTACGTCGTCATGATCACCATGGAGGAGCCGACTGAGGATTACCTCGTCGGCAGCAACCGCGCCCGCTCTGCAGAAGGCGCTCACTCAGGTGCTGAAGACCTACCGCGTCGCCCCGTCGTCCAAGCCGATGGAGGCGCCCCTCCCCAAGTTCGGCGAATGACTCGCCGGACGCCCTGCCGGTACTGGAGTTCGTCATGATCGCCCTGTCCCTCGCCGAGATCGCCTCCGTCATCGGGGGCGATCTGCGGACGCACGGATCCGACACGGCCGACACGCTCGTGTCGGGCGTCGTCGACACCGATTCCCGCAAGATGGAGCCGGGTGCCGTCTTCGTCGCGAAGCCGGGGGAGGTCACCGACGGTCATCGGTTCGTCGGGTCCGCCGTCGAGGCGGGCGCCGTCCTGGCGATCGTCGAGCGCCCGGTCGACGCCGAGGTGAGCCAGATCGTCGTCGCCGACGTGATCGAGGCGATCGCGGCGCTCGCGAAGGAGGTCGTTGCGCGCGTGCGTGCCAGCGGCGAGCTGCGCGTCGTGGGTATCACCGGCTCCAACGGCAAGACCACGACGAAGAACTTCATCGCCCGCATCCTGCAGGACGAGGGCGAGACCATCGCCCCCATCAACTCGTACAACAACGAGGTCGGCGCGCCGGTCACCATGCTGCGGGTCACCGAGAGCACGAAGTACCTCGTGAGCGAGTTCGGTGCGTCCGGTGCCGGCAGCATCGCCCGTCTGGCCGGACTGGTCGCCCCCGATGTCGTCGTCGTGCTGATGGTCGGCCTCGCGCACGCCGGCGGCTTCGGCGGGATCGAGAAGACGGCTCAGGCGAAGGCGGAGCTGATCCAGGCAGCACGCGCAGACGGCACCGCCGGTGCTCAACATCGACGACAGCAGGGTGGCCGCGATGCGCTCCCTCGCGGAGTCGCGCGGCATGCAGGTGGTCGGATTCGGGCGCACGGATGCCGCCGGACCTGGTCGCGACCGATGTCGAGGTCTCCGCCACCGGCACCACGTGCGTCGTGCGCGCAGGAGACGAGGCGCTGCCGCTTCGCATGCAGGTGCTCGGCGAGCACCACATCTCGAACGCTCTCGCCGCGATCGCCGCCACCGGGGCGCTCGGCGTTCCCGCTCGCACGGCCATCGCACGCCTCGAGACCGTCGAGATCGCCGAGCGCTGGCGGATGCAGCCGATGGGCGGCGACCGCGTGCGGATCATCAACGACGCGTACAACGCCAGCCCCGATGCGATGGCGGCCGCGCTGCGCACGCTGGCACAGATCGCCGCTCCCGGCCAGCGCACCGTCGCCGTTCTCGGAGCGATGAGCGAACTGGGCGAGGTCGCGGGCGAGGAGCACGACCGCATCGGCCTGCTGGCGGTGCGCCTGAACATCCAGCGCATCGTCGTGGTCGGCACCGAGGCGCGCCGGCTCTTCCTCGCCGCCGTGGGAGAGGGGTCCTGGGACGGGGAGGCCGTGCACCTGCCCGATCAGGACGCCGCATTCGACTACCTCACCGGTGAGCTGCGCGACGGCGATCTGGTGCTCGTGAAATCGTCCAACTCCGCGGGACTCAGGTTTCTCGGCGATCGTCTGGGAGAATCGTTCTCGTGAGGTCTCTGCTAATGGCGGCGGCGGTGTCGCTCGCCTTCTCGCTCTTCCTGACCCCCGCCTTCCTCCGTCTTTTCCGGAAGCTCGGCTGGGGGCAGGTGATCCGCACCCCTGAAGACATCAGCAACCCGAGCCACGGGCACAAGCGCGGCACGCCGAGCATGGGCGGCCTGATCTTCATCGCCGGAACCATCGTCGGCTACCTCACCGGCGTCTACATGGGCGGCAACGAACCCGGCCTCTCGGCGATCCTGGTGCTCTGGCTCATGGTCGGCTTCGGCGTCGTGGGCTTCATCGACGACTACATGAAGGTGCGCAGTCAGCGCAGCCTGGGCCTGTCGGGCTGGCGGAAGATCGTCGGCCAGCTCATCGTCATCATCCCGTTCGGCGTGGTCGCCCTCGCCCCAGGGTTCCAGAACAGCCTCGGTCAGACTCCCGCGAGCAGCTACGTCTCGCTGTTCCGCGACATCCCGTGGCTGAACCTGATGGCGTTCGGCACCGTGCTGGGCTGGATCCTGTACCTGGTCTGGGTCTCGATCATCGGCGTCGCGACGTCGAACAGCGTGAATCTCACCGACGGCCTGGACGGTCTGGCCGCCGGAGCCGGCATCTTCGTGGTGGGCTCCTATGGACTGATCGCGTTCTGGCAGTTCAAGCAGACCTGCGTCGGCGCCGCCGTGGCCGGTTGCTACGAGGTGCGCGAGCCGCTCAACCTCGCGTGGGTGGCGGCGGCGTTCACCGGAAGCCTGATCGGCTTCCTGTGGTGGAACGCGCCGAAGGCGAAGGTCTTCATGGGCGACGTCGGGTCGATGGCGATCGGCGGCGTGGTCGCCGCGATGGCGATCCTCACCCGCACCGAACTGCTGCTGCTGCTCATCGCCGGCGTCTTCGTGCTCTCCAGCGGATCCGTCATCCTGCAGCGGCTGTACTTCAAGATCACGAGGGGCAAGCGGCTGTTCCTGATGAGCCCATTCCACCACCATCTCGAGATGCGCGGCTGGCCGGAGGTCACGATCGTGGTGCGCCTCTGGATCATCGCCGGCCTGCTCGCGGCATCCGCCGTCGGTCTGTTCTACGTCGACTGGCTGACCCAGGTATGAGCGCGCGTCTGAAAGGCCTGACCAGCTGGAACGCGGACTGGACAGGGCTCAGAGTCGCCGTGCTCGGCCTGTCGACGACGGGGTTCTCGGCGGCGGACACGCTCACAGAGCTCGGTGCCGAGGTGCTGGTGCTGTCCGAGTCCGCGTCCGAGGAGTACCAGCGGCTGCTTCCGGTGATCGGCGCCCGGCTCGAGCTGACCTCCCTCGCCGAGCCGCCGGCCTCACTGATCGACTTCGCGCCGGATGTGGTGATCGCGTCGCCTGGCTTCCCGCCGTCGCATCCGGTGATCCGGTGGGCACAGGATGCCGGCATCGCCCTGTGGGGCGACGTGGAGCTCGCCTGGCGGGTGCGCGACAAGGTCGTGCGCTCGGACGGCACGCCGGCCGACTGGGTGCTCATCACCGGCACCAACGGCAAGACCACGACGACTCAGATCACCGCGGCGCTTCTCGCCGAGGGAGGGCTGCGCGCGGCGCCCTGCGGAAACATCGGCGTGCCCGTGCTCGACGCGGTGCGCGATCCCGGCGGCTTCGACGTGCTCGTCGTCGAGCTGTCCAGTCACCAGCTCTGGTACCTGGGCCTCGCCGCCGAGGAGGGGGAGTTACTGCCGCACGCCGCGGTCTGCCTCAACCTCGCCGACGACCACCTGGTCTGGCACGGCAGCGCCGAGGCCTACCGGAATGCGAAGGCCCTCGTGTACCGCAACACCCGCGTCGCCTGCGTCTACAACAAGGCCGACGAGGCGACGAGACTCATGGTCGAGGAGGCCGATGTCGTCGAGGGAGCCCGCGCGATCGGGTTCGACCTCGGCACGCCCGGACCCAGCGACCTCGGCGTCGTGGACGGAATCCTCGTGGATCGGGCCTTCCTCGACGACCGCCGCAACAGCGCGCTCGAACTCACCACGATCGATGATCTGCGTCGCGTGGGGCTGTCCGCGCCGCACATCGTGCAGAACATCCTCGCCGCCTCCGCGCTGGCGCGCTCCCTGGACGTCTCGCCCGAGGCGATCCACGGCTCGCTGCAGTCCTTCCGTCTCGACGCCCACCGCATCCAGGTGGTCGCCGAGCACGCCGGCATCACCTGGGTCGACGACTCGAAGGCGACGAACCCGCATGCGGCCGCCTCCTCACTGCGCGCGTATCCGGGCGCTGTGTGGGTCGTCGGCGGCGATCTCAAGGGCGTCGACATCTCAGAGCTCGTGGCCGAGGTCGGCGGAACCGCCGGCGCCGCGATCGTCATCGGCGTCGAGCGCGAGCCCGTGCTGTCGGCATTCCGGCGACACGCGCCGAACGTGCCGGTCCACGAGGTCATCCCCGCAGAGACTGAAGAGGTCATGACCCGTGTCGTCGAACTGGCGACGGGGATCGCAGGCGACGGGGGCACGGTACTGCTGGCCCCGGCGGCGGCATCCTTCGATCAGTTCACCAGCTACGCGGATCGCGGCCACCGCTTCGCCGAGGCGGTGCGGGACTGGATCGACAGGGGGAGCGCTGATGACGCAGACGGCTCACCCGAAGCGCACTGAGCCCGCAGCATCCGCTCCTGCTCGCAGCGGCCTCGCCGCTCGCGTCTCGCTCGGCCGGCTGTTCCAGCCTGTGCCGATGGAGTTCCTGCTCATCTCGTTCTCCGCGTTGCTGCTCACGGTCTTCGGGCTGGTCATGGTGCTCTCCGCCACCAGCGCGAACACGACGAAGGGGCCCTTCGACGAGGTCCTGAAGCAGGGCATGTTCGCGGTGGTCGGAATTCCGCTGATGTTCCTCGTGAGCCGGATCCCGGTGAACGTGATCAAGAGACTCGCCTGGCCGGGTCTCGTGCTGGCGATCCTGCTGCAGTTGCTCGTCTTCGTTCCCGGGCTCGGCATCGCCTCGGGAGGAAACCGCAACTGGATCGGTGTCGCCGGTTTCACCGTGCAGCCGTCAGAGCTCCTCAAACTCGCGCTGGCCGTCTGGATCGCATTCGTGCTGCTGCGCAAGCAGACCCGTCTGGCCATCTGGCACCACGTCTTCATCCCCGTGGTCCCCGTGGCCGCCCTCGCCATCGGCACTGTCGTCGCGGGCGAGGACCTGGGCACGGCCATGGTCATGGTGCTCATCGTGCTGGGCTGCCTGTTCTTCTCCGGTGTCAAGCTGCGGCTGTTCATCCTGCCGATGCTGCTGGGCGTGGTGGCGGTCCTGGGCTATGCGCTCACCAGCGACAACCGGATGAAGCGGATCCTCGCCGCGTTCAATCCGGAGGACTGCGACATCGCGAACGAGTGCTACCAGGCCACCCACGGCATGTGGGGCATGGCCTCGGGCGGCATCTTCGGCGTCGGTCTGGGCAACTCACAGGAGAAGTACGGCTGGCTCCCCGCTGCAGCGAACGACTACATCTTCGCCATCGTCGGCGAGGAACTCGGCCTGATCGGCTGCGTGCTGGTGCTCGGCCTCTTCACGGCATTCGCCGTCGGGGCGTTCCACATCATCCGCAAGACCCGCGATCCGTTCATCCGCGTCGCCGCCGGCGGCATCACGCTGTGGATCGTCGGGCAGGCGCTGTTCAACATCGGCGTCGTCATCCGCATCTTCCCGGTGATGGGCGTTCCGCTCCCGTTCATGTCCCAGGGCGGCACCGCGCTGCTGTCGGTGCTGCTCGCCTGCGGGGTGCTGCTCGCGTTCGCGCGCACCATCCCCGCAACAGGCTCGACGACGCAGGCCGAGCCGAAGCGCGCACAGGGTACCCCGAGGCGCGCCTCCGCGCGCCCCGGTAGCATCGCCGGGTGACCACGTACCTTCTCGCCGGCGGGGGCACCGCCGGCCATGTCAATCCGCTGCTCGCCGTCGCCGATCTGCTGCGCGAGCGCGACGGCGCGACCGTGCTGGTGCTGGGCACCAGGGAGGGACTCGAATCCCGGCTGGTGCCGGAACGGGGCTACGAGCTGCTCATCGTCGACAAGGTGCCCTTCCCGCGCCGCCCGAACAAGCAGGCCGTGGCGTTTCCCGGTCGCTTCCGCCGCGCGATCGCGCAGGTGCGCGCGCACATCCGCGAGCACGGCGTCGATGTCGTCGTCGGCTTCGGCGGGTACGCCTCGGCCCCGGCGTACGTCGCCGCACATCGTGAGGGCATCCCCTTCGTCGTGCACGAGGCCAACGCGAAGCCGGGCCTCGCCAACGTGCTCGGCGCCCGCCGGGCCGCCGGCGTCGGCGTCGCCTTCACGGGAACGCCCCTGAAGCGCGGCAAGGTCGTCGGAATGCCGCTGCGCCGCGAGGTCGTCGAGCTCGACCGAGCCGCGGCGCGAGAAGAGGCCGCCGAGCTGTTCGGCCTCGATCCGGCCAGGCCCGTGCTGCTCGTGTTCGGCGGATCGCTCGGCGCGCAGCGCCTGAACGAGGCCCTCGCCGGCTCCTGGGCCGACGTCCTCGCCGCGGACTGGCAGCTGCTGCACGCGACGGGGGAGCGGGGCGAGTGGATCGACCCCGAGGTGCCCGGCTACGCCATGCGGCGCTACATCGACCGGATGGACCTCGCCTTCGCCGTCGCCGACGTCATCGTCTCGCGCGCGGGCTCGGCGACCGTGAGCGAGGTCTCCGCCCTGGGCATCCCCGCCGTCTACGTGCCGTACGCGGTGGGCAACGGGGAACAGCGGCTGAACGCGGCATCCGCGGTGGATGCCGGTGCGGCCGTGCTGCTGGACGACGCGACCTTCAGTGCCGACACCGTGCGCGACCGGGTGATCCCGCTGCTGCAGGATCGGGAACGCATCGCGGCGATGGCGGATGCCGCCTCGAGCGTCGGCACCCGCACCGGGACCGAGAGCGTCGTGGCGATGATCGACCGCGCGCTCGGCGACGACGGCGCGGGTCGCTGAGCATCACGTGGGTCGCTGAGCCTCACGTGGGTCGCTGAGCCTGTCGAAGCGCCCGCAAAAGTAGACTGGGCAGGACATGATCAGACCCGACCTCTCCCTCCCGATCCCCGAGACCATCGATTCCGCGCACTTCATCGGCATCGGGGGCTCCGGCATGAGCGGGTTGGCCCGCATGTTCCTCGACGCGGGCATCCGCGTGTCCGGCTCCGACCGGGCCGACGGCGCGAATCTGCGCGCTCTGGCCGCTGCCGGTGCCACCGTGCACATCGGACACGACGCCGCCCACCTGGGTGACGCCGACACGGTCGTGCACACGGGAGCCATCTGGCCCGAGAACCCGGAGTTCGTCACGGCGAAGGAGCGCGGACTGCACGTCATCCACCGCTCGCAGGCGCTGCACTGGCTGATCGGAACGCGCCGACTGGTCTCGGTCGCCGGCGCGCACGGCAAGACCAGCTCGACCGGGATGATCGTCACGGCGCTGCAGGCGCTGGGCGCCGATCCGAACTTCGTCAACGGCGGCGTGATCGAGCAGCTCGGGGTCTCCAGCGCGACGGGTGGTGACGAGCTCTTCGTGATCGAGGCTGATGAGTCCGACGGCACGTTCCTGCTCTACGACACCGCGATCGCGCTGATCACGAACGTCGACCCCGACCATCTGGACTTCTTCGGCGACGAGGACGCGTTCTACGACGCATTCGTGCGGTTCGGCGATGAGGCCTCGGAGGCCGTGGTGATCTCCAGCGACGACGCCGGTGCCCAGCGCGTGCACGCGGGGCTCTCGCATCGGAACGTGATCACGTTCGGTGAGGCGGAAGACGCCGACGTCCGCGTGGTCGAGATCGCCACTGACGGTCCCGTGGCCGCCACCGTCCTGCACGGCGCGGACAGTGCGCGGATGCAGCTCGCGGTTCCCGGCGTGCACAACGCGATCAATGCCACCGGCGCGGTCGCTGTGCTGCTGACGCTGGGGTACGCCCTCGCCGACGCCGTGAGGGCCGTCGAGGGGTTCGCCGGCACGGTCAGGCGCCTCGAGCTGCACGGTGCGGAGCGCGGCGTGCGGGTCTACGACGACTACTCGCATCACCCGACCGAGGTCCGTGCCGCCCTGCAGGCGATGCGCACTCTCGCCGGCGCAGGACGGCTGATCGCCATCCAGCAGCCGCACACGTACTCGCGCACGCAGCACATGTACCGCGAGTTCGCCGAGGTGCTGGAGCAGTACGCCGACCACACCGTCATGCTCGACGTCTACGGCGCACGGGAGGATCCGGTGCCCGGCGTGACCGGTGAGCTGGTCTCCAGCGCGTTCGCGGATCCCGCCCACGTGCACTACGTGCCGGACTGGCAGGACGCAGCGGACTACACCGCGAGCGTCGCTCGGGAGGGGGATGTCGTGGTGACCCTCGGCTGCGGCAACGTGTACCAGATGATCCCGCAGGTGCTCGGCTCCCTTCGGCGGACCGCGGAGGCCTGACGTGCGACGCCCGGCACCGATCCCGGCCTCGGAGGAGCAGGCGCAGCAGCCGGTTCGGTCCGATGCCGTCCGGCAGCCGGTGCCGCTGCGTGCCGACGACGCGGCTGCCGAAGACGAGACCGCGCCGATCGATCCGATCGACCGGAGACCCGCGGCCGAGCTCAGCGGTGCCGACGTCTGGCGCGCGGCGCGCGCGCGACGCAAGGCGCTGAGGGCGGAGATCCGGCGGTTCACCTCGCGGTCACGCAGACGCCGCACGATCTGGCTCACCTCGATCGGCGCCGTGCTGCTCGTGGTGCTCGGCACGGCCGCGGCGGCCTACAGCCCGCTGTTCGCCGTCGAGGACATCTCTGTGGTCGGCGCGAAGACGCTCGATCCGCAGAAGGTCGAGCAGGCACTGTCCGGCCAGGTCGGCAAGCCGCTGGCGCTCGTCGACGACAGCGAGGTGAAGTCCGCGCTGATGGCGTTCCCGCTGATCGAGACGTACGCCCTCGAGGTGCGCCCTCCGCACGGGCTCACGGTGCGGATCGTCGAGCGCACGCCGATCGGCGTGCTCCGGTCGGATGCCGGGTACACGCTCGTCGACGCCGCCGGAGTCGCGCTCGCCACGACGGATGCCCGCCCCGAGGGGCAGCCGCTCCTGGCCATCACCGGCGGTGCCGGCACGCCCGCCTTCGAGAGCGCCGGGCTCGTCGTGCGCTCGCTCCCGGCCGAGGTGCGCGGGGCACTCACCGCCGTGCGCGCGGCGACACCGGACAGCGTGACCCTCGTGCTGGGGGACGGGCGGACCATCCTGTGGGGGAGCGCCGAGGAGTCATCCGCCAAGGCCGTGATCCTGTCGAAGCTGATGGCGAAGAACCCGAAGTCGAAGACCTTCGACGTGTCCTCTCCGACCGTTCCCGTCGTCGGCTGAGACCACCGGGTGCGGTCGGGCGCGTTCTGCGCGGCCGATAGCAGCGAAACGCCGTGTCGCTTGAGGGCGCAAACGCCCGTCGCCGCTTACGTTCATTCGTGAGAACGCAATACCGGGAAATACTTTACACCTCTAGTTGAGGTTTAAGGTTCACATTCTTCAGGCTCGACATAACGGAGGCCGGCCATGAGCCAGAACCAGAACTACCTCGCCGTGATCAAGGTCGTCGGCGTCGGCGGTGGCGGTGTCAACGCCGTCAACCGCATGATCGAACTCGGCCTGCGCGGCGTCGAGTTCATCGCCGTCAACACCGATGCGCAGGCGCTGCTGATGAGTGATGCCGACGTCAAGCTCGACGTCGGTCGCGAGCTCACCCGCGGTCTCGGCGCCGGTGCAGACCCCGAAGTTGGTCGTCGCGCCGCCGAGGACCACGCCGAGGAGATCGAGCAGGCGCTCACCGGCGCCGACATGGTCTTCGTCACCGCCGGCGAGGGGGCGGCACCGGAACCGGTGGCGCCCCCGTCGTGGCGCGCATCGCCAAGTCGATCGGTGCACTGACCATCGGCGTCGTCACCAAGCCGTTCTCGTTCGAGGGTCGCCGGCGTCAGAGTCAGGCCGAGGCGGGCGTCTCGAAGCTGAAGGAAGAGGTCGACACCCTCATCGTGGTGCCGAACGACCGTCTCCTCGAGATCAGTGACCGAGGGATCTCGATGATCGAGGCCTTCGCCACCGCCGACCAGGTGCTCCTCGCCGGTGTGCAGGGCATCACCGACCTCATCACCACGCCGGGTCTGATCAACCTCGACTTCGCCGACGTGAAGTCGGTGATGCAGGGGGCAGGGTCGGCTCTGATGGGCATCGGCTCCGCGCGCGGTGCGGACCGTGCCATCAAGGCCGCCGAACTCGCGGTCGAGTCGCCGCTGCTGGAGGCGTCCATCGAGGGTGCGCACGGCGTGCTGCTCTCGATCCAGGGCGGATCGAACCTGGGCATCTTCGAGATCCACGACGCCGCCGACCTGGTCAAGGAGGCGGCGCACCCCGAGGCGAACATCATCTTCGGCACGGTCATCGACGACACCCTCGGCGACGAGGTGCGGGTCACGGTGATCGCCGCCGGCTTCGACGGCGGAGAACCCGCACCGCGGCTCGAGCCGATGGTCGTGGAGCGTCCCGCCGCGCCGCTGCCCGAGGTGCAGGTCGAGAAGGCCGAGGACACCGCTCCCGTGGAGGAGAAGAAGGTCACCGTCCCGGCGATGAGCTTCGAGCCCGCCATCGACGACGACAACGACCTCGACATCCCCGAGTTCCTGAAGTGACCGTCGGTCGCGCGGTCGTCCCCGCTCCGGCGGGAAGGCCGCGCGACACACCCGGAGGATCGGCGGGTGAATCACCGATCCGCACCCCGACCGGGGTTAACCTCGAACCAGGCCCAGACGACCAACCGGAGGACACGATGGGAAACCCGCTGAAGAAGACCATGGTGTATCTCGGCCTCGCCGACGAGGAAGAGGTGTACGAGGACGAGACGCCGCAGCAGGCGGCTCCCGCCGCGCGCCCGCATCGCGAGCGTGAGCGCGAGGAGCAGGCACCTGCTCCGGTCACCCCTCTGCGTCGGCCCACGGCCGTCCGTCAGCCGGCAGGAGGCGCCGTGAACGAGATCCTCACCGTGCACCCGAAGCAGTATCGGGACGCTCAGCTGATCGCCGAGAACTTCCGTGACGGCATTCCGGTGATCATCAACCTCTCGCAGATGAGCGATGCCGACGCGCGCCGCCTCATCGACTTCGCGAGCGGTCTGTCTCTCGGACTGTACGGACGTATCGAGCGGGTCACCAGCAAGGTCTTCCTGCTGTCGCCCGAGAACATCGCCGTCTCCGGTCACGGCGGCCTCGCCCAGGCGGAGTCCGCCGGGTTCGATCAGTCCTGACCGCAGCCGGCCTTGGAGATCTTGGGCCTCATCGGCGGCATCCTCAACCTGCTGCTGCTGCTGTACCTGCTGGTGCTGTTCGTCCGGCTGATCCTGGACTACATCCCGCTGTTCAACCGTGAATGGCGCCCGAAGGGTGCCGGGCTGGTCGCGGCGGAAGTGGTGTACACGATCACGGATCCGCCGATCCGGTTCTTCCGTCGGCTGATCCCTCCGCTGCGCATCGGCCAGCTCTCGCTCGACTTCGGATTCGCGCTCACGATGCTCTGCGTGCTGATCCTGATGTCGATCGTGCGCGCCGTCTTCCGCTGAGCACTCGCCTTCGCAGGTCTCGGGTCGGGGACGATGCTGGCACCCAGGCGCGCCCCCGGGCACCGCCACCGATATTCATCGCCAGTGCTCGTCATCTGGCGCATCGCACTCATCGAAAGAGGAGCCACCCATGGCACTGTCCCCGGATGACGTCGTCCACAAGGAGTTCCAGCACGTTCGCTTCAAGGACGGATTCGACCCGGATGAGGTCGATGACTTCCTCGACGAGATCGTCATCGAGTGGCGCAAGGCCCTCGAGGAGAACGCCGAGCTGAAGGCGAAGCTCGCGGCCTACGAATCCGGTGAGAAGGCGGCCGCCCCTGTCGCGTCGGCCCCTGCAGCGGCCGCGCCGATCGCCCCCGAGGTCGCCGGCTCGGCGACCGCCACGGCCGGGATCATCGAGCTGGCCCAGCGCCTGCACGACGAGCACGTCGCCGAGGGCGAGGCCAAGCGCCAGCAGCTCATCGCGGAGGCGCAGACCGAGGTCGAGCGCATCCGGCGCGACGCCGAGGCGAAGCAGCGCGAGCAGTCGGCGCGCCTGGAGCGCGAGCGCAACACGCTCGAGGGCCGTATCACCGAGCTCCGTGAGTTCGAGCGCGACTACCGCTCCAAGCTGCGCAGCCTGATCGAGGGTCAGCTCCGCGACCTCGATCAGAGCGCGGCGTCGACGGACTCGACCCCGGTCTCGGCCATCGGGCTGTAAGTCGTTGGTCCGTCGTCCCCTTCGTCGGTCGGCGGCCGGTGCGATCGTCGCGATTCTCGCGGCGGTGGTGCTGGCCGCCGATCAGTTTGTGAAGTACCTCACCATCACGCATCTGCCGTACGGTGAGCCCGTTCCGGTCCTGGGCGAGTTCCTGCAGCTGATCTACGTGCGCAATCCGGGCGCGGCCTTCTCGATCGGCAAGGAGGCCACGTGGATCTTCACGATCGCCCTGGCGGTCGTGGCCGTGATCATCGTGTGGAAGGCCTTCGGGCTGCGTTCCCGGCTCTGGGCGGTGGTGCTCGGATGCCTGCTGGGCGGTGTCCTCGGCAACCTGACGGATCGCATGCTCCGCGACCCCGGTTTCCCGGTCGGTGAAGTCGTCGACATGATCTCGATGCCCTGGATGATGCCCGCGATCTTCAACGTCGCAGACATCTTCATCGTCACGGGCATGATCTCGGTCGCCCTGCTGGTGCTCTTCGGACTGCGGTTCGACGGCACGCGGGAGCGCGACCATGAGGCTGCCGAGAAGGCTGAAGCCGAGGGCGCGGCGGCCGAGGGCGCGGCGCCGGGGGTCCAGCCCTCTCCGGAGAGCTGAGCGTGGAGTCGCGCACACTGCCGGTGCCGGACGGACTCGACGGCGCACGCGTCGACGCGGCTCTGGCGAAGATGCTGGGCTTCTCCCGCACCTTCGCTGCCGAGGTCGCCGAGGCAGGCGGCGTCTCACTCGACGGAGCGCCTCTGGGCAAGTCGGACCGCCTGCGCGGCGGCGGCTGGCTCGAGGTCAGCTGGCAGCCCAAGGAAGAGCCGCGCATCGTGCCGATCGCGGTCCCCGAACTGGGCATCGTGCACGACGACGATGACATCGTCGTCGTCGACAAGCCCACCGGTGTGGCCGCGCATCCCTCGCTGGGCTGGGAGGGGCCGACCGTGGTCGGCGCCCTGGCCGCAGCCGGGTTCCGGATCGCCACCAGCGGCGCTCCGGAGCGTCAGGGCGTGGTGCACCGCCTCGACGTGGGCACCAGCGGCCTCATGGTCGTAGCCAAGACCGAGTCCGCCTACAGCGCGCTCAAGCGGGCGTTCAAGGAGCGCACGGTCGAGAAGATCTACCATGCGGTCGTGCAGGGCCACCCCGACCCGCTGGTCGGTACGATCGACGCCCCGATCGGGCGGCATCCGCACCACCAGTGGAAGTTCGCCGTGGTGCCGGACGGCAAGCCGTCGGTGACCCACTACGAGACGCTCGAGGCGTTCCCCGGAGCCTCGCTCCTGGAGATCCACCTCGAGACCGGGCGCACTCATCAGATCCGCGTGCACATGGCTGCGCACCGGCATCCGTGCGTCGGCGACCCGCTGTACGGGGCGGATCCGCGGATGGCCGAGCGTCTCGGCCTGACCCGGCAGTGGCTGCACGCGCACCGGCTCGCGTTCACCCACCCGGCGACGGGCGACTGGGTCGAGTTCGAATCGCCCTACCCCGCCGACTTCCAGCACGCCCTCGAGGTGCTGCGCGGCGAGTGATGTCGGACGCCGGTGCGAGACTGACGTCCATGGACATCGAGGTTCGCCCCGCGACCGAGTTCGAAGACGTCGCCGTGCTCGTCGGCCCGAAGAAGCCGACGTCGAACGTGTGCTTCTGCCTGAGCTACCGCATCGGCAGCAAGGAGAACGTCGCGCTGCGCGGCGCGGCGCGCGCCGAGCGCGTCCGTGAACTCTGTCATCAGGACCCGCCGCCCGGCGTGATCGCCTACGGTGACGGCGAGCCGGTCGGGTGGGCCGCGCTGCACCCGCGGCGCGAAACGAGCTTCGCCAGGAACCGCCTCATCCCGCACATCGACGACCTCGACGTGTGGTCGCTGTGGTGCTTCCGGGTCCGGCCGGGCTTCCGGAAGCAGGGGATCATGCACGCGCTCATCGACGGCGCGGTGTCCTACGCCCGGGAGCAGGGCGCTCCGGCGATCGAGGGATATCCGGTCGACAACGGCGTCGACAGGGTGAACCTCACGATGGCCTACGTCGGCACGAGGTCGCTGTTCGAAGGGGCGGGGTTCACGAAGGCGGCCGACACCGACTCGGTGCTCGATGGATTCCCGCGCGTGCTGATGCGGCTCGATCTGGGCTGAGTCCGAGGCGACGGGTCAGAGTTCGGCGCCGCGGGCCGCGGCGACGGCCGCATCGAGCGACCGCTCCAGGAAGGCGACCACGGCATCGCGGTCGGCGTCGTCGTCCACGGCAAGGGTGACGAAGACCTCCTCGGCGAACGAGACCCAGGCGCGCAGCGTGATCCGCAGAGCGCGTGAGTCCGGCTCGCCGACCTCGGCGAGCGCCTCCAGTAGGTGGGCGGCGTTCAGTTCGCGGGACTCGTCGACGACCGCGCGCACCGCCGGGTCGCCGCTCGCGACGCCGCGCACGAGCGAGAAGAACGTGCCGCGGTGCTCACGCACGAACATCGCGATGCGCTCCAGCGTGTCGCGCACGCGCTCGCGCGGCGGCAGCTCGGGGCGGGGAGCAGTGGCGGTGAGCAGTGCGTCGCGCGCGGTGGTGACGACGGCGCGGTGCATGCCCTGGCGGGTGTCGAAGTAGTGGAAGATCAGGGCGCGCGAGACGCCGGCGCGCGCGGCCAGCTCGTCGATGGTCAGCTCGTCGAGCGGGTGATCGCTGAGAAAGTTCACGCCCGTGGCGACCAGCTGCGTGCGTCGCTCATCCGGGGTGAGACGGACGCGGCGCTCGACGGACATGGCGAAATCCTATCGGCGGACGTTATTGACTAGGAGTCAATGAGGGTTATGCTCGTAAGCGCGTCGACGAGGATGCACACTCCAGGAGGATCGATGAAGAAGCCCAAGTTCTCGAAGCTGACCACCACTCATGGCGGGCGGATCGCGCTGGCCGCCGTCCCGGTCGGGATCGCCGCCGCGGTCCTCATGGGGGGAGTGGCCCAGGGACAGGTCCCGGTGTCGTTCGCCGTGTCGGGCAGCCAGTTCCAGATCAGCGCGAGCCAGCTCGAGGGCACCGGCTTCTCGCAGTACGCCGGCGTGGCCACCGACACCGAGGGCGGCAAGCACACCGTCGCCATCGCGAACATCAAGAGCGCAACGCTGGCGGATCTCTGCCAGTCGGTCGTCACCGAGACCCCGCTCGGAAAGGTCGGCGTGCTGATCAAGGCGGGCGGCGGCGACGCACCGGCATCCGCCTCCGACCTGCAGATCGGCATGACAGGTCTGAAGGGCGATGCGTCGTTCGGCCACATCCGCATCGGTGTGGACGCCTCGACCGTCAGCACGAAGGAGAAGGGCACCGCGGGCGACTTCGCCCAGGACGCCGACACCGTCTCGATCAAGGGCCTTCAGCAGACGGCGTGGAGCACGCAGGCCTCGGTGTTCACGCTGACCGGCATGACCCTGGAGCTGACGGACGGATCAAAGGGATGCTTCTGAGCGGATCCCATCCGATGTCGAAGAGCGAGGACCTGGACGGCACGATGTCGTCGCGACGGGAGCGTCGCGCTGCCGCGCATGAACCCGACGGCGCGGACGCGCCGGAGCTGGATGCGCTGCTCGCCGAGGGCGAGGCGGAGGCCGCCGCCGAGCAGGCGTCCGAGCACCTCGGCGGGTGGCAGCGCTTCCGGGCCTGGGCGAAGCGCCGGCCGTTCGTCGGCGGGCTGCTGGTCGCCGTGGCGGGAGTGGAGATGTTCTTCTCCGGTCAGCTCGACATCGGCCATCTGCACGTGCAGCTCGGCATCGAGGGGCTGCAGGCGACGATCATCCCGATCGCGCTGCTGCTGCTCGGCGTCCTGGCGATCGCCATGCCCGTGCACCATGTGTTCTACGGCGTGATCGCGCTCGCCGTCGCGCTGTACTCGCTGATCGGCGTGAACCTCGGCGGTTTCCTCATCGGCATGATCATGGCCTCCGTCGGCGGCGTGCTGGTGGTGGCCTGGATGCCGCCGGAAGCGCGCGGAGCCGGAAGGCCGAGAGGTCTCCTCGTGACGGCTCGCCGCACGAGGCTCGCGGCCGCCGTACTGGCGGTCGGTGCGCTGGTGACGCCGCTGACGGTGGGGGCCGCCACGGCGCCGGCCGCGACGGTCCGGCACACCGGATTCTGCGACGTCCTGCCCTGGCTCTGCCCGGCGCCGAAGCCGGCGGATCCTGCGCCGACGCCGTCGAGGAGTGACCCGGCATCCGCCACGCCTGCACCGGATCCCGGCACGGACGAGGCTGCGGACGACGGAGCGAAGGGCACGGCTCCAGTCGCGAAGGGCACGGCACCGACCCCGACGCCGTCCCCGGTCGTCGCGCAGCCCGACGCCGGCGCACCGGTCTTCACGGACATCCCGGCTCAGATGGGATCGAAAGGGCTGTCGTTCAGTGGCCTGAAGTCGATCGGCATCGTGACCGTGCCCACCAAGAGCGGCAAGGACGTGCGCGTGCTGAAGATCAGCGCCGACGCCATCACCATCACCGGCTTCTCGCTGACGGTGCGCCCGCCGGACGGACCGGGCCTGGTGACCAAGGCCGACACGATGGCGCTGCGCGGGAACGTGACGGTGTACATCGGCTCGATCACTGCGGAGGGGCACGACGGCAAGACGCTGACACTCGGCCTGGACACGCCGCCCGCGCTGGACGACATCAGGCCGGGACTTCTGCGCGTGACGATGGGCCTCGTCGGCACGCTCGCCGACTCGATCTCCTACACCAACACGAACCAGTACATGGTGGAGTGAGCCTGACGGCACCGGCACGGCCCTGACCGGGTCTCCGGTGTCGGGGCCGCCTCGTAGACTCGAAGCATGGCATCCGACTCCTTCGTCCACCTCCATGTGCACAGCGAGTACTCGATGCTGGACGGTGCGGCGAAGATCGCCGCGATGACCCAGGCCGCGGCCGACTACGGCATGCCGGCGATCGCGGTGACCGATCACGGGAACACGTTCGCGGCGTTCGAGTTCTACAACGCGGCCAACGCCGCAGGCGTCAAGCCGATCATCGGCCTCGAGGCGTATCTCACTCCGGGAACCCACCGTGGCGACAAGTCGCGTGTGGCGTGGGGTTCGCCGGATCAGAAGAGCGACGACGTCTCCGGCGCCGGCGCGTACACCCACATGACGATGTGGAGCCAGAGCACGCAGGGCATGCACAACCTGTTCCGGCTCAGCTCCCTGTCGAGCATCGAGGGCTACTACTTCAAGCCCCGTATGGACCGTGACCTCCTCCAGACCTATGGCAAGGGTCTGATCGCCACGACCGGCTGCCCCTCGGGTGAGGTGCAGACCCGCCTGCGTCTCGGTCAGTACGACGCGGCGCGTGCTGCGGCGGCGGAGTTCCAGGACATCTTCGGCAAGGAGAACTACTTCGCCGAGATCATGGACCACGGCCTGTCCATCGAGCGGCGGATCATGACGGATCTGCTGCGCCTCGCCAAGGATCTGAACATCCCGCTGGTCGCGACGAACGACTCGCACTACACGCACCAGCACGAGGCGGATGCGCACGAGGCCCTGCTGTGCGTGCAGTCGGGGTCGACCATGGACGACCCGAACCGGTTCAAGTTCGACGGTGACGGCTATTACATCAAGACCGCGGCCGAGATGCGGCAGCTGTTCCGCGACCATCCCGAGGCGTGCGACAACACGCTGCTGATCGCCGAGCGCTGCCAGGTCGAGTTCGACACCTCCGCGAACTACATGCCGAAGTTCCCGGTGCCCGACGGCGAGACCGAGGACAGCTGGCTGGTCAAGGAGGTCGAGAAAGGCCTGCACTACCGCTACCCGAGCGGCATTCCCGACAAGGTGCGCAAACAGGCCGAGTACGAGCTCGGCGTCATCCTGCAGATGGGCTTCCCCGGCTACTTCCTGGTCGTCGCGGACTTCATCAACTGGGCGAAGAACAACGGCATCCGGGTCGGACCGGGCCGAGGCTCGGGCGCGGGATCGATGGTCGCCTATGCGATGAAGATCACCGACCTCGACCCGCTCGAGCACGGCCTCATCTTCGAGCGATTCCTCAACCCGGATCGCGTCTCCATGCCGGACTTCGACGTCGACTTCGACGACCGCCGTCGTGGCGAGGTGATCGACTACGTCACAGAGAAGTACGGCTCCGAGCGCGTCGCGCAGATCGTCACCTACGGCACCATCAAGTCCAAGCAGGCGCTGAAGGACGCCGGTCGTGTGCTGGGCTTCCCCTTCAGCATGGGCGATCGTCTCACGAAGGCGATGCCGCCCGCGGTGATGGGCAAGGACATGCCGCTCAGCGGCATGTTCGACAGCGCGCATCCCCGCTACAAGGAGGCCAGCGAGTTCCGCGCGCTGATCGACACCGACTCCGAGGCGAAGACGGTGTTCGACCGGGCACTCGGCCTGGAGGGCCTGAAGCGGCAATGGGGTGTGCACGCTGCGGGCGTGATCATGTCGTCGCATCCGCTGCTCGACATCATCCCGATCATGAAGCGCGAGCAGGACGGCCAGATCGTCACGCAGTTCGACTACCCGTCGTGCGAGTCGCTCGGGCTGATCAAGATGGACTTCCTCGGGCTGCGCAACCTCACCATCATCTCGGACGCCCTCGACAACATCCGCATGAACAGGGGCGAGGAGCTCGACCTCGAGCACCTCGAGCTCGACGACCGCGCGGTGTACGAGCTGCTGGGCCGCGGCGACACGCTCGGCGTGTTCCAGCTCGACAGCCCGCCGCTGCGCTCTCTCATGCGTCTGATGAAGCCCGACAACTTCGGCGACATCTCGGCGCTCATCGCCCTGTACCGGCCCGGGCCCATGGGGGCCAACTCGCACACGAACTACGCGCTGCGCAAGAACGGGCAGCAGGAGATCACGCCGATCCACGCTGAGCTCGCCGAACCCCTCGCCGACATCCTCGAGGAGTCCTACGGTCTGATCATCTATCAGGAGCAGGTCATGGCGATCGCCCAGAAGGTGGCCGGCTTCAGCCTCGGACAGGCCGACATCCTGCGTCGAGCGATGGGCAAGAAGAAGAAGTCCGAGCTGGACAAGCAGTACGCGGGCTTCTCCGGCGGCATGAAGGAGCGCGGCTACGGGGAGGGCGCCGTCCAGGCGCTGTGGGACATCCTGCTTCCCTTCTCGGACTACGCGTTCAACAAAGCGCACTCGGCGGCGTACGGTCTGGTCTCGTACTGGACGGCCTATCTCAAGGCGCACTATCCCGCGGAGTACATGGCGGCGCTGCTGACCAGCGTCGGGGACTCGAAGGACAAGATGGCGCTGTACCTGAACGAGTGCCGTCGCATGGGCATCAAGGTGCTGCCGCCCGATGTGTCGGAATCGATCAACTTCTTCGCGGCCGTGGGCGAGGACATCCGTTTCGGTCTCGGTGCGGTCCGCAACGTCGGCAGCAACGTCGTCGACGGCATCATCGAAGCGCGCAAGGACGAGAGGTTCACCTCGTTCCACGACTTCCTGAACAAGGTGCCGCTGCATGTGGTGAACAAGCGCACGGTCGAATCCCTGATCAAGGCGGGCGCGTTCGACACGATGGGCAACACCCGCCGGGCTCTGCTGGAGGTCCACGAGGATTCCGTCGAAGCAGCGGTGAGCACGAAGCGCCGGGAGGTGAACGGCGAGGTCGGATTCGACTTCGACAGCCTCTGGGAGGCCGACGAGGTTCCCCCCGCACAGGTGCCGGAGAAGCCGGAGTGGACCAAGAAGGACAAGCTCGCCTTCGAGCGCGAGATGCTCGGACTGTACGTCTCCGACCATCCGCTCGCCGGGCTCGAGGTGCCGTTGGCCAAGCACGCCTCGATCTCGATCCACGACCTGCTCGCCTCAGAAGACCTGCGGGACGGCGATCAGGTCACCGTGGCGGGGCTGGTCACCAGCGTGCAGCACCGCGTCGCGAAGGCCAGTGGCAACCCCTACGGCATGATCACCGTCGAGGACTTCAACGGCGAGGTGACCGTCATGTTCATGGGCAAGACGTACACCGAATTCCAGCACGTCCTGCAGCAGGACGCGATCCTCGCCGTCCGCGGCCGGGTGTCCCGTCGCGACGACGGCCTCAACCTGCATGCTCAGTCGGCGTTCGCGCCCGACATCGGCTCGTTCGACGCGGCGGGCCCGCTCTCGCTGGTCGTCGCCGAGCAGCGCGCGACCGAACGCGTGATGACCGAGCTGGCCGAGGTGCTCCGGCGCCACTCCGGTGAGACCGAGGTCGTGCTGCGGGTGCATCGCGGCGGCTCCGCCAAGGTCTTCGAGGTGCCGATGCCCGTCTCGGTCACCGCCGACCTGTTCGGCGATCTGAAGTCCCTTCTCGGTCCGTCCTGCCTGGGCTGAACGCTGTCGTCAACCGTCACGGGCGGCGGGCGCACGGCCGTCGCCGGTAGGATCGGGTCGCGTACCCGGCGCCGCGACCTCCCCCGACCGCGCGTCGCGACGAAAGGAGACCACCGATGAGCACAGCGGCCCCCGACGACGGCGTGCTGTACGAAGAGCAGGTCGAACCCGAGTACGGCATCCTCGGGATGACTCTGAGAGAGCTGCTGATCGTCGCCCTGTGGGTCGTCGGCTTCGTCGTGTCGTTCTTCCCGCTCGGCGGTCACGGCGCGTCGTCGCTCTGGCAGAGCGGTCTGCACTGGATCCTGCCGGTCGCCGTGCCGACGGTCGCGGTGTTCCTGATCGTGCTGCGGAGGTTCTCCCCGGAGGGGATCCGGCGCGTCGGGTCACTGGGCGTGGACCAGTTCGCGTCCGTCGCGTTCTCGGTGTCCGCCCTGCTCTGGGTGCAGCTGATCTGGGACCTCGCAACCGCGTCGGTGTCGGATGGCGCCTTCCTCGTCGGCTGGTCTCCGATCGTCGAGACGGTGGTGGCGCTGGGCCTCGTCGTGCTCACCGTGCTCGCGCCCCTCATCCCCGGGCTGAAGGACGACTTCCACGGCCGTCTCGAGACGCTGGCGCACCGGAACGCGAATCCGGCCCGTCCGGTGATCGCGCGTCCCCGGCCCGAACGGGAGATGCTCGCGATCGAGGCCCCGGTCGATCGGACCGAGGACACCGAGGCTGCCGAGGACACCGAGGCGGACCTCCTGTTCGCGACAGGGACGGACGCCGTGGCGGAGGTGCTCCCGGTCGCGCATCACGACGTCGATGACCGCGCGGACGAGGTGACAGCCGTCGAAGAGATCGCCGACGTGGCCGACGACGTGACGGCCGACGACGTGACGGCCGCCGACGTGACAGCCGTCGAAGAGATCGCCGACGACATCGCCGACGAGGAGACCCATCCGGCGGGCGAGCCCAGGACGAAGGAGGCCGCACAGCCGTTCTGGATCCTCAGCCCGGATGCGCGAGACGTGCTCGACGAGCACGGCCGGACGCTCTTCAGCGTCGGACCGCACGCCTGGGCGCTGGTCATCGAGGATCGCGGCGGCGCCTACGTCGTCCGGCATGATGACGGCCGCATCGGCTATCTGCACGACATCACGAACATCACGAAGGGCTGACCGGGTGCGCACCATCGATCTCCGCGGACGGGAACTCTCCGCCGCGGCCATGCTCGCTGCCGTACCGCGCGCCGCGCAGGCGCGCGCAGAGGCTCTGGACACGGCTGCGCGCATCGTCGACGACGTGCACCGTCGTGGCGAGGAGTCGCTGCGCGAGCAGGCCGAGCGCTTCGACGGCGTCTCCGGCCACGACATCCGGGTGCCGGCCGAGCACCTCGCCGATGCGCTCGACTCGGTGGACCCGCGCGTGCGCGCGGCGCTCGAAACGGCGATCGAACGGGTGCGCCGCGGGTCCGCGGCTCAGGTGCCCGCAGTCCGTGCCACCGAGATCGGACCGGGTGCGCGCATCGTGCAGCGCTGGCAGCCGGTCGATCGCGTCGGCGTGTACATCCCGGGCGGCAAGGCCGCGCTCGCCTCCAGCGTCGTGATGAACGTCGTGCCCGCGCAGGTGGCGGGCGTCTCCCGGATCGCCCTCGCCTCACCGGCGCAGAGCGCGCACGGCGGGCGGATCGACCCGACCATCCTCGCGGCCGCGGCGCTGCTCGGAGTGGACGAGGTGTACGCCATGGGCGGAGCGGGTGCGATCGGCGCCCTCGCCTGGGGTGTCGAGAGCCTCGGTCTCGATCCCGTCGACGTCGTCGCGGGACCCGGGAACAACTACGTCGCCTCGGCCAAGCGCGCCGTGGCAGGGATCGTCGGGACCGATTCGGAGGCCGGTGCGACCGAGATCCTGATCGTCGCCGACGCGAATGCCGACCCGCTGCTCATCGCCGCCGATCTCATCAGCCAGGCCGAGCACGACGAGCAGGCCTCCGCCGTGCTGGTCACCGACTCACGGCAGCTCGCCGAGCGCGTGGCGGGAGAGGTCGCCACCCTCGCCGCACGCACACGGCACAGCGAGCGCGTCGCCGTGGCCCTCGGCGGACCGCAGTCCGCCGTCGTCCTCGTCGACGACCGCGCCATGGCCGTCGCGTTCAGCAACGCCTACGCGCCGGAGCACCTCGAACTGCACCTGGCCGATGCCGAGAGCGCCGCGGACTCGTTCACGAGCGCCGGCGCGGTGTTCCTCGGCGACCAGACGCCGGTCAGCCTGGGCGACTACATGGCGGGGAGCAACCACGTGCTGCCGACGGGCGGCCAGGCGCGCTATGCGCCGGGCCTCGGCGCCTACACCTTCCTGCGCCCCCAGCAGGTGATCTCCTACGATCGCGAAGCGCTCGCGCTGGTCCGCGAAGGGGTCGTCGCGCTGGCCGAGGTCGAAGGGCTGCCGGCCCACGGCGAGGCCGTCGAGGCGCGGTTCGGCGACCGGGGCTGATCCGGCGGGTACTCTGGAACATCATGCACTGCCCCTTCTGCCGGCATCCGGACTCCCGCGTGATCGATTCGCGCACCAGCGACGACGGCCTGTCGATCCGCCGCAGACGCCAGTGCCCCGAGTGCGGTGGCAGGTTCACCACGACCGAGACCGCGAGCCTCGCGGTGATCAAGAGGTCCGGTGTGATCGAGCCGTTCAGCCGCGACAAGGTCATCAGCGGCGTGCGGAAGGCGTGCCAGGGCCGTCCGGTGACCGAGGCCGACCTGGCGATCCTCGCGCAGCGCGTCGAGGAGGCGGTCCGTCAGACCGGTGTCTCGCAGCTGGACACGAACGAGATCGGGCTGGCCATCCTCGGACCGCTTCGTGAGCTCGACGAGGTGGCGTTCCTTCGCTTCGCGAGCGTCTATCAGGCGTTCGACTCGCTCGAGGACTTCGAGACCGCCATCGGCGAGCTCCGCGCCGACCGTGAGATCGCCGCTGCCGACGACCGGTAATCTGGCAGGGATGTATCCGCTGCTCTTCCGCCTCGTCCTGTCGCGCTTCGACCCGGAGTTCGCGCACCACGCCGGCATGGCCGTCATCCGGGTGGCCGGCGCGCCGCCGTTCTCGTGGGTCGCCCGCGGGCTGACGAGGCCCCACCCGGAACAGCGCGTGCAGGCGCTCGGACTCTCGTTCCCGTCGCCGTTCGGCGTGGCGGCCGGATTCGACAAGAACGCCGTCGGCGTGCGCGGCCTCGCCGCACTGGGCTTCGGCCATGTCGAGGTCGGCACCGTCACCGCGATCCCGCAGGACGGCAACCCGAAGCCGCGCCTGTTCCGGCTCGTCGCCGACCGCGCGGTGATCAACCGGATGGGATTCAACAACGAAGGAGCGGATGCCGCCGCCAGGCGGCTGTCGAGGCTCCGCCGGCGGATGCCGCAGACGGTGATCGGTGTGAACATCGGCAAGAGCCGTGTGGTCGACGTCGAGAACGCCACCGCCGATTACGTGGCGTCCGCCAGCCGGCTCGCACCGCTCGCCGACTACCTGGCGGTGAACGTCTCCTCCCCGAACACGCCGGGGCTGCGCGGCCTGCAGGCGGTCGAGACGCTGGCACCGCTGCTGCGCGCGGTGAAGACGGCGGCGGGGGAGACGCCGCTGCTGGTGAAGATCGCTCCGGACCTGCCCGATGAGGAGATCGCTGCGATCGCGGCGATGGCGGTATCCGAAGGGCTCGCCGGCATCATCGCGCACAACACCACCATCGCGCGCGAGGGACTGGTCACCGACGCGTCCGTCGTCGAGGCGGCCGGAGCGGGCGGACTGTCCGGTGCTCCGCTGAAGCAGCGGTCGCTGGACGTGCTCGCCGTCGTGCGCGCGGCCGTGCCCGCCGACTTCTGCGTGATCGCCGTCGGCGGTGTCGAGACGGCCGAGGACGTGCAGAAGCGGCTGGATGCCGGTGCGACCCTGGTGCAGGGCTACACCGCGTTCCTCTACCGTCGGACCGCTCTGGGCGCGCCAGATCAATCGCGGCCTGCGTCGGATCGCGCCCTGAGCGCCCCCGCGGGTCAGGCGGGGTACTGACCGCGCTTGACCTGAGCCTTTGGCAGGCGCATGAAGCGCATCTGCAGGGAGCGCATCGCGGCGTACCAGCCGAGGCCGCGCTCGAGGCGCTCCTTGCCGAACTTCGCCGCGGCCTTCCGCTTGACGCGCCACGCGAGCAGGACCATGTCGAGCACGGCGAGGAGCATGAAGATCCAGAGCGCGATCATCGCACCGTAGGCGATCGTGGCGATCGGCATCAGCGCCGCCACGATCACGACGATCATCATCGCCATCACCCACTCGCTGAGGTGCCAGCCGGCGTCGACGTAGTCGCGCACCCAGCGACGCTGCGGTCCCTTGTCACGGGCCGGAAGGTACTTGTCCTCGCCCCGCTCCATGCCGAGGCGAGCGCGGTCGCGGCGCGCCTGCAGGTCGGCCTTCGCCGCGGCGCGGGCCTCTTTCGTGTCAGCGACGAGGGGACGACGTCGGGCGGCCTCCTGCTCGGAGCGCTTCGGGGTGGCGCGGCCCTTGCCGACGGCGGGCGTCTCGGGTGCGTCGTCGCTGGCGGGGAGTGGAAGCGGGCACAGCAGTCCTCATGTCGTGGAACGGGATCTTTCCTTAAGATTACTCGCATGACCACCATCCCCTCCCCGTCGTCCGCCGAGCAGGAGTCATCCGTCCTGGAAGCGGTCGCCTCGGGCATCCCCGCCGCTCTGTCCGACCTCGGCGCGCTCGTGCGCATCCCGGGCATCGCGTGGCCGGCGTTCGATCAGACCCAGCTGGAGCGCAGCGCCGACGCGGTGGCGGAGCTCGCCCGCGGCATCGGGGTCTTCGACGAGGTGCGCGTGCTGCGGGCGGCGATCCCCGGCACCGACGAGACCGGCCAGCCCGCGATCCTCGCGACGAAGAAGGCGCGGAACGGCCGCCCCACGATCCTGCTCTATGCGCATCATGACGTGCAGCCGCACGGTGACGAGTCCCTCTGGGAGACGCCGCCGTTCGAGCCGACGGTGCGTGACGGGCGCCTGTACGGGCGCGGCGCCGCCGACGACAAGGCGGGCATCATGTCGCACATCGCCGCCCTGCGCGCGGTCTCCGAGGTGCTGGGAGACGATTTCGACCTCGGCGTCTCGATGTTCATCGAAGGTGAGGAGGAGTACGGCTCCCGGTCGTTCGCGCAGTTCCTCTCCGACAACGCCGACGCGCTGCGCGCCGATGCGATCGTGGTCGCCGACTCCGGGAACTGGGACCAGCGCACCCCCGGACTGACGGTGTCGCTGCGCGGGAATGCGCGGTTCACGGTGAAGATCCGCACGCTCGAGCACGCCTCGCACTCCGGCATGTTCGGGGGAGCGGTGCCCGACGCGATGATGGCAGCCGTCACGCTGCTCGCCACGCTGTGGGATGCCGACGGCGCCGTCGCCGTGGACGGGCTGGAGGCCCGCGATGCCGAGACGCCGGCGTACGGCGAGGACACTCTTCGCGATGAGACCGGGCTGCTGCCCGGCGTGTCCCCCGTCGGTCGCGACGAGATCCTGTCCCGCATCTGGAACAAGCCCTCCGTGACGATCACCGGCATCGACGCGACCAGCGTCGAGGCGGCGTCCAACACGCTGCTGCCCGAGGTCAGTGTGGTGATCAGCTCGCGCGTGGCGCCCGGCCAGCGCGCCCAGGACGCCTACGACGCGCTCGAGGCGCACCTGCGGGCGCACGCGCCGTTCGGTGCGGAGCTGACGTTCACCGACGTGGATCTCGGCGACGGCTTCCTCGTCGACACGGCCGGCTGGGCGGTCGAGCTCACACGAGGCGCGATGGCCGACGGCTACGGGATCGCGCCGGTCGATCTGGGCGTCGGCGGATCGATCCCGTTCATCGCGGACCTGGTGCGCGAGTTCCCTGGCGCGCAGATCCTGGTCACCGGCGTGGAGGACCCGCATTCCCGGCGCACAGCCCGAACGAGTCGCTGCACCTCGAGACGTTCCGCAACGCGGTCCGCACCGAAGCGCTGCTGCTCGCGCGGATGAACGGCGCGGCACAGGGCTGAACCAGCCGCTGTGGCGTCTGCGGCGGTAGACTGCGAACACGGCGGCGCCAGCGCCGCACGAGTACTCAAGGAGTGACATGAGCGACACCACGCTGACCGAGACGAGCACCCGCGCGCACGGCGTCGCGCTGACCGACGCCGCCGCGCTGAAGGTGAAGAGCCTGCTCGAGCAGGAGGGCCGCGACGACCTGCGTCTGCGCGTGGCCGTCCAGCCCGGCGGATGCTCGGGCCTGATCTACCAGCTCTACTTCGACGAGCGGTACCTCGACGGTGACGAGACGGTCGACTTCGACGGCGTCGAGGTCATCGTCGACAACATGAGCGTGCCGTACCTCGACGGCGCCTCGATCGACTTCAAGGACACCATCTCGGAGCAGGGGTTCACCATCGACAACCCCAACGCTCAGGGCTCCTGCGCCTGTGGCGACAGCTTCCACTGACCCGCCGCCAACCTGCGTGGTTGGCATGAATCAGGTGTGAGGTTGCCCTAGACTCGGGTTGCCCCTGTCCGAGATCTGAAAGGTGCACCGTGCCTTCGAAACGCCGCCTTCGTTGGGTCGCGATCCCGCTGGGAATCGCGACAGCTGTGGCTCTGGCGGGATGTTCTCCCACCGAGCTCCATGGCTTCCTCCCGGGCTTCGTAGAGGACGGCACCGCCGCCACGAACCAGACCGACAGGGTCGCCTCCCTGTGGGTGAACTCCTGGATCGTCCTGCTGGCCGTCGGTGTCATCACCTGGGGCCTGATGGGCTGGGCGCTGGCGGTCTACCGCCGCCGCAAGGGCCAGACCGGCCTGCCGGTGCAGCTGCGCTACAACATGCCGATCGAGATCCTCTACACGGTGATCCCGCTCATCTTCATCCTGGGCATGTTCTTCTTCACCGCGCGTGACCAGACCTCGATCGAGACGCAGTGGGACGACCCCGACGTCGAGATCACGGCGATCGCCAAGCAGTGGGCGTGGGACTTCCAGTACGACGGCGACGAGAAGGACAACTCCGACGCCGTCTGGACCATGGGCGTGCAGGCGCAGCCCGACGACAACGGCGACATCGACCGCGACAAGCTGCCCACGCTGGTGCTGCCGGTCGACCAGAAGGTCAAGATCGACCTTCAGTCGCGCGACGTGATCCACTCCTTCTGGATCATCGACTTCCTGTACAAGAAGGACATGTACATCGGCAAGGACAATTCGTGGTCCTTCATCCCGACCCGCGTCGGCGAGTACGACGGCAAGTGCGCCGAGCTGTGCGGTGAGTACCACTCGATGATGCTCTTCAACGTCAAGGTCGTGTCCCAGGCGGACTACGAGAAGTACCTCGACGAGCTGCGTGACAAGGGCAACACCGGTGACATCACCGATGCCTACGATCGTCTGTCCAACCTTCCGGGCACCGGATCGAACTCGGGCGCGAAGGAAGAGGAGTAAGCCATGACGACGACTGCAGAACCCCAGACCGATACACCCAGGGGCCGTCCCACGACGATCCCCGCCCGTCAGGCCGCGCTGCTGTCCTCCACCCGCGTGGAGCAGAAGGGCAACATCGTCGTCAAGTGGATCACCTCCACCGACCACAAGACGATCGGGTACATGTACCTGATCGCGTCGGTGCTGTTCTTCCTGCTCGGCGGCGTGATGGCCCTCGTCATCCGCGCGGAGCTGTTCGCGCCCGGCATGCAGATCGTGCCGACGAAGGAGCAGTACAACCAGCTGTTCACGATGCACGGCACGATCATGCTGCTGATGTTCGCGACACCGCTGTTCGCAGGCTTCGCGAACGCGATCCTGCCGCTGCAGATCGGTGCTCCCGACGTCGCCTTCCCGCGCCTGAACGCCTTCGCCTTCTGGCTGTTCCTGTTCGGCTCGATCATCGCCGTCGCCGGCTTCCTCACCCCGCAGGGTGCCGCGTCGTTCGGCTGGTTCGCCTATCAGCCGTTGGCGAGCGCATCGTTCTCGCCGGGCGCCGGCGGAAACCTCTGGATGCTCGGCCTCGGCATGTCCGGTTTCGGCACGATCCTCGGTGCGGTGAACTTCATCACCACGATCATCACGATGCGCGCGCCCGGCATGACCATGTGGCGCATGCCGATCTTCTCGTGGAACACGCTCATCACCAGCCTGCTGATCCTGATGGCGTTCCCGGTGCTCGCAGCAGCGATCCTGGCCGCCGCCGCCGACCGCGTGCTCGGCGCGCACATCTACGATCCGGCCAACGGCGGTGTCCTGCTCTGGCAGCACCTGTTCTGGTTCTTCGGCCACCCCGAGGTGTACATCATCGCGCTGCCGTTCTTCGGCATCGTCTCCGAGGTGTTCCCGGTCTTCAGCCGCAAGCCGATCTTCGGGTACAAGACGCTGGTGTACGCGACCATCTCGATCGCCGCGCTGTCGGTGGCCGTGTGGGCGCACCACATGTACGTCACCGGTGGTGTGCTGCTGCCGTTCTTCGCCCTGATGACCATGCTCATCGCTGTTCCGACAGGCGTGAAGATCTTCAACTGGATCGGCACGATGTGGCGAGGGTCCATCACGTTCGAGACGCCGATGGTGTTCGCGCTGGGCTTCCTGGTGTCGTTCGTCTTCGGTGGCCTGACCGGCGTCATCCTCGCCTCGCCGCCGCTGGACTTCCACCTCAGCGACTCGTACTTCGTCGTGGCCCACTTCCACTACGTGGTGTTCGGAACCGTGGTGTTCGCGATGTTCTCCGGCTTCTACTTCTGGTGGCCGAAGTGGACGGGGCGCATGCTCAACGAGCGCCTCGGCTACATCCACTTCTGGATGCTGTTCATCGGCTTCCACATGACGTTCCTGGTTCAGCACTGGCTGGGCGTTGACGGCATGCCGCGTCGTTACGCGGACTACTCGGCGTACGACAACTGGACGTGGGAGAACCAGGTCTCGACGATCGGTGCGATCATCCTGGGTGCCTCGATGCTGCCGTTCTTCCTGAACGTGTGGATCACGGCGCGCAAGGCTCCGAAGGTCACCGTCAACGACCCGTGGGGTTACGGCGCATCCCTCGAGTGGGCGACCAGCTGCCCGCCGCCGCGTCACAACTTCACGTCGATCCCGCGTATTCGCAGCGAGCGTCCCGCGTTCGACCTGAACCACCCCGAAGCTGCGGAGCACCCTGTTGCCGCCGCGGCAGGAGAGGCGAAGTAACCCATGCGCTCCAATGTCGTCCTGTGGTGGATCATCACCGTCTTCTTCCTGATCACGGCCGGTGTGTACGTGGGCTGGAACCTCATCGCCGAGAGCCACGTCGAGTGGGTCGGAGCTGTCGCGCTGCTCTTCGTCGCCTTCATGGGTGCGATGATCGCGCTCTACCTGCACCGCACCTACAAGGCGCAGGGCGGTGAGCTGCCGGAGGACATCCTCACGGCGGACATCGACGACGGCGACCCCGAGCTCGGCGAGTTCAGCCCCTGGTCCTGGTGGCCGCTGGTGCTGGCCGGGTCGGCGTCGATCTTCATGATCGGCCTCGCCGTCGGACACTTCCTGCTGCCGATCGGACTTGCGATCTTCGTGGTCGCGATCGTCGGATGGGTCTACGAGTACTACCGCGGACACTTCGCGCGCTGATCATTTCAGCGAGAACGCCCCGGGCTCAGCCCGGGGCGTTCTGCATTCCCTATGGGGCGGAATCTCGCATCCGGGGCAGAGTAGCGCCGCCCCGAACGCGAGATTCCGCCCCAATCCCGGAGTCAGCCGAAGAGGCTCAGGCGCGGGTTCGGATGCGGGGGACGTTGGTGTTCGGGTCGATGGGGCGGCGGTGCACGCCGTCGGCGTTCTCGATCGGGAAGCCCTCGCGAACCCAGTACTCGAAGCCGCCGATCATCTCGCGCACCTCGTAGCCCAGCTTCGCGAACTCGAGCGCCCCCTTGGCGCCGGCGTTGCATCCGGGGCTCCAGCAGTAGACGACCACGGCACTGCCGGCGGGGATCTCCCTCGGAGCACGATCCGCGATCTCGCTGTAATGCATGTGCACGGCGCCGGCGACGCGGCCCTGCGCCCACGCCTCAGCCGAACGGACGTCGACGATCACCGCCTGCTCTCCGGCCTTCTGGGCGGTGTACACGTCACTGGGGTCGGTCTCGAAGGCGAGCTTGGCGGTGAAGTAGTCAGTGCGATCCATACGCTCAGGCTACGCCGTGCGCTTTCCCTCGAGCACGATGTTGCAAGGAGCTTCCCGCTGCTGATAGCGGCAGCGGAGCAGCGTAAAGCTCCTTGCACGTGGCGCATGGTGCCGGCGGCGAAGGTGACCCGCTCAGCGCACGGGGGTCGGCGCCGAAGACGGGCTGCACGCAGTCCGGTCGTCGATCTCCGCGCGCAGCTCCGCGACGAAGGCGTCGAGGTCCACGGTCCGGCCGTTCACAGCCAGGTTCCCGGCGGCGGTCTCGCGATCGCCGATGACGCCGACATACGGCGCCGGAAGAGCATGCGCGCGAGCAACGCGAGATCCGAGGGTGCCCCGGTCGAGGAGCCGAACGCGGATGCCGGCCTCAGCCAGACGCGCGCGGACCAGCTCCGCGGCATCCGCATGCCGGCGTGGATCGACGGGCACGAGCGCGACCTGCACGGGGGAGAGCCAGGTCGGGAACCGCCCTGGTACTGCTCGATCAGCAGAGCGACCAGACGCTCCATCGAGCTGAGCAGGCCGCGATGGATCATCACGGGCCGATGCTTCGCGCCGTCCACGCCGATGTAGCTGAGACCGAACCTCTCCGGGAGCACACGGTCGACCTGGACGGTGGACAGGGTCTCCTCGCGTCCGGCCGAGTCGCGCACCTGGACATCGATCTTCGGGCCGTAGAACGCGCCTTCACCGGGGACGTACTCGAAAGGGATGCCGCGTCGGTCCAGCGCCGCACGAAGGTCGGCCTCCGAGGCGTCCCAGTCCTGATCGGCGCCGGAACCGGGGCCTCGGCCCGACAGCCGATAGTGATCGACCGTGATGCCCAGCACGCCGTAGGCGTCGGTGATCGCGTCGAGCGCCTGCACCACCTCGTCGACCACCTGGTCCTCGGCGCAGAACACGTGGGCGTCGTCGAGACTGATCTGACGCACCCGGCTGAGACCGCCGAGAACTCCGGAGAGCTCGCTGCGGAACATCGAGGCCGACTCGATGAGGCGCACCGGCAGGTCGCGCCAGCTGTGCGCTTCGGCAGCGTAGACCTGCACGTGACTGGGGCAGTTCGCCGGACGGAGCACCAGCTCGTCGTCCCCGACCTTCATCGCCGGGAACATGTCCTCGGCGAACTTGTTCCAGTGCCCGCTCTGCTCGAACAGAGCGCGCTTCGCGAGCACAGGGGTGTGCACGCGAACGCAGCCGGTGCGCTCGGCGATCTCCGCCGCCATCCGTTCGAGCTCCCCGCGGATGACGGCGCCGTCGGGCAGCCAGATCGGCAGGCCCGCGCCGATGATCGGGACAGTGTCGAACAGGCGCAGCCGGCGTCCCAGTGAGCGGTGGTCCTCGTTCTCCATGATGATCTCCTTCGAAGGGAGCCGAGGAGACACCGGAAGACGACGAGAGCCCGGGGTGTTCCCCGAGCTCTGATGTGTGGGTGGTTCGCTACAGGCAGCGCCGGAGAGAGTCCGGCGTCGTCGTCACCTGAAGCATTCGCATGGCGAAGACTCTAGCACTCCCGGACGGGACGGCGTCAGAGGGACGTCACCATCTGGACGCGTGCATCGTGGCGCATCAGTCCGAGATCCTCCTCGACGGCGACCAGACCGCGCTGGAAGTCCGTCGCGGGCTCTGACACCCGGAAACCGCAGGAGGCGTAGAACGGAGCGTTCCAGGGCACGTCGACATAGGTGCGCAGCGTGACCTCGTCGTGCCCGTGCGCGGCGGCGACACGGAGCGCCTCGTGCACCAGCTGCCGGCCGAAGCCGCGTCGACCGAACCGGGGAGCACCGCCACCTGCTCGAGGTGCGCCTCGCCCAGGGGCTCCAGGACGTGCGCGAACCCGATCACCTCTCCGTCGAACTCGGCGACGAGAAGGAAGCCCGGCTGCGCTGCACGCTCCGCCGCGGAATCCGGTGACGGCCAGTCCACTGCTCCGAACCGCTCGACGAGCAGCCGGTCGGCATCCGCCTCGATCGCTTCGATCAGCGGAAGATCCTCGGGCCGGACGTCACGGATGATCAGGGGCATCAGGACAGCCTATCGAGCGGGCGAGCAGACGAAGGAAAACCCCGTCCGGAGACGGGGCCTTCCTTGATTCCGCAGGGAGAGGAGCGAGACTACTCGCCGTCCTCGTCCTTCTTCTTGCGCGGCCGCTTGACCGGGTCGGTCGCGATGACCGAGCTCGGCGTGTTCGGAGTCTCACCGATCGGGGCATCCGTGGCCGGGGCGACCTGGCTTTCGTCGGAGACACCAGCGCGCTCGTGCGCTCCCGCGATCTCCGCCGCCTCGGTCGCATCCATCTCGGCCAGCGCGTGGTGCTGGTGGGCGTCCGCCTCTTCGATCTGCGCCTGGGTGAGCGGCTGCAGCCGATCCTCGAAGAACCAGCGCGACATCGCCGAACGCAGGTTCTGCGTCCAGGGGATGCGACCCTTCGCGTTCGGGCGGACGACCAGCGGCTCGTAGGTCTCGTAGTCGATGAGCTTCCAGCGGTCGTACACGTCGACGGGCTCGTGCACCTCGATGAACTCGCCGCCGGGGAGGCGGACGATACGACCCGACTCGTAGCCGTGCAGCACGATCTCGCGATCCTTCTTCTGCAGCGCGATGCAGATGCGCTTCGTGATGAAGTATCCGAGGATCGGTCCGAGGAAGAGCAGCGCCTGCAGGGTATGGATGACACCCTCCATCGTCAGCATGAAGTGCGTCGCGATGAGGTCGGACGACGCGGCGGCCCACAGCACGGCGTAGAAGATCACGCCGGCGACGCCGATCGCGGTGCGGGTCGCCGCGTTGCGCGGACGGTCGGCGATGTGGTGCTCGCGCTTGTCACCGGTGACCCACGCCTCGATGAAGGGGTAGATCGCGACGAGCACGATGAACAGTCCGAGCACCGCGACCGGGATCAGGATGCCGAACGACCAGGTGTGGTTCAGGAAGACCACGTCGAGGTTGGACGGAGCCAGACGCAGTGCGCCGTCGGCGAAGCCGATGTACCAGTCGGGCTGGGTACCCGCAGAGACTGGAGACGGGTCGTACGGGCCGTAGTTCCAGATCGGGTTGATCTGGAAGAGAGAGGCGAT
Source organism: Microbacterium sp. KUDC0406 (assembly GCF_021582875.1). Lineage (NCBI taxonomy): Bacteria > Bacillati > Actinomycetota > Actinomycetes > Micrococcales > Microbacteriaceae > Microbacterium > Microbacterium sp. KUDC0406. The sequence goes on from NZ_CP091138.1 coordinate 725,346, forward strand.
CAGCACGATAGTGCCGAAGACGATGAACAGGAAGCCGCCCATCTTCGACATGTAGACCGGCATCATCGGGTAGCCGACGACGTTCTCGTTCGTGCGGGCGGGGCCAGCGAACTGCGTGTGCTTGTTGATCACCATCAGCATCAGGTGCAGACCGACGAACGCGATCACGAGCAGCGGCAGCAGCAGGATGTGCAGCGTGTACAGGCGTCCGACGATGTCGCTGCCGGGGAACTCACCGCCGAACAGCAGGAACGAGGTCCACGTGCCGATCAGGGGAAGGCCCTTGACCATGCCGTCGATGATGCGCAGGCCGTTGCCCGAGAGCAGGTCGTCGGGGAGCGAGTAGCCGGTGAAGCCCTCGGCCATCGCCAGGATGAACAGCACGAAGCCGATCACCCAGTTCAGCTCGCGCGGCTTGCGGAACGCACCGGTGAAGAACACGCGGAGCATGTGCACGCCGATGCCGGCCACGAACACCAGCGCGGCCCAGTGGTGGATCTGCCGGACCAGCAGGCCGCCGCGCAGGTCGAAGGAGATGTGCAGCGTCGACTCGAGCGCTGCCGACATCTCGATGCCGCGCATCGGAGCGTAGGCGCCGGTGTAGTGCGTGGGCACCATCGAGGCCTGGAAGAAGAACGTCAGGAACGTGCCCGAGAGGAACACGACGACGAAGCTCCAGAGCGCGATCTCACCCAGCATGAACGACCAGTGGTCGGGGAAGATCTTGCGACCCAGCTCCTTGACGAAGCCCGACAGGCTGGTGCGCTCATCGATGTAGTTCGCGGTGGCGCCGATGAAGCGGCCGCCGAGAGGCTTCTCAGCCTTCTCGGACGAGGGCTTTTCGGTAACGGTTGCGGTGCTCAATGACGCTCCCAGAAGCTCGGACCGACGGGTTCGTGGAAATCGCTCTGCGCGACGAGGTAGCCCTCGTCGTCGACCATGATCGGCAGCTGGGGCAGCGGCCGCGCAGCAGGTCCGAAGATGACCTTGGCGTGCTCGGTCACGTCGAACTGCGACTGGTGGCACGGGCAGAGCAGGTGGTGGGTCTGCTGCTCGTACAGCGCCACCGGGCAGCCGACGTGCGTGCACACCTTGGAGTAGGCGACGATGCCGTTGTAGGACCAGTCCTTGCGGTCGTCGCTCTCGATGAGCTGCTCGGGGCGCAGGCGCATCAGCAGGACGATCGCCTTGGCCTTCTCCTCGAGCATCCCGCCGTCGTGGCCGAGTTCGGTGAGGCCCTCGGGGATGACGTGCACGGCCGAGCCGAGCGTGACGTCCGCCGCGCGGATGGGCGTGCCGTCCGGATCGCGGACCAGCTTGACGCCCTTGTCCCACATGGTCTGCTTCAGCAGCGCCACAGGGTCGCCCGCGTCGGGGTCGTCCGGCGTCGAGTGCGGAGCGAGACCGCGGAACAGCGTGACGCCCGGGATGATCGAGGCCACGACAGCGGCGATCATCGAGTTGCGGATCATCACCCGGCGGCCGAAGCCGGACTCCTCGTTCGCGTCGGCGAACGCCTTGATCGACGCCTCACGCGTCGAGTCGCGGCCGCGGGTGGGATGCCGGTACTCGATGAACTCCTTGTCGCTCATCAGGGCCTTGGACCAGTGGATGGCGCCGAGGCCGATGGCGAGCAGGGCCAGCGCGATGCCGAGACCGATGAACAGGTTGTTGTACCTGATGTCGACCAGCGCGCCGCTCTCGATCGGGAACAGCATGTAGGCGGCGACCGCCCAGATGCTGCCCGCGAGCGAGAGGTAGAAGAGGGTGTAGACCGTGCGGACCGCGGCCTTCTCGGCCTTCGGGTCCTTGTCCGTCATCCGCTCGCGATGCTGCGGAAGACCGGGGTTGTGCACGGGATCGCTGACTGCGACGCCCAGCCCCGGCGAGGGCTGGTAGGCCCTGTCGAGAGCCTGCGTGTCGTCGTCGTGTGCCATGGTGCTCCTCGTACGTTCCTCTTCAGTTGAAATGCGTCAGTTGGACTTCGCCGTGATCCACACGGTCAGCGCGACGAGGGCGCCGATCCCGAAGATCCAGATGAACAGGCCCTCGGACACGGGGCCCAGCGAACCGAGCGTGAAGCCGCCGATCTGCACCGCGTCCTGCTGGAACAGCAGCGCCGAGATGATGTCGCGCTTGTCCTCGTCGGAGAGGTTCATGTCGCCGAACACCGGCATGTTCTGCGGACCCGTGACCATGGCCGCGTACATGTGCAGGGCGCTGGTGGAGGTCAGAGCGGGCGCGTACTTGCCCTCGGTGAGCGCGCCTCCGGCCGCGGCGACGTTGTGGCACATCGCGCAGTTGATGCGGAACAGCTCGGCGCCGTGCGCGACATCGCCCTTGCCGTCGAGGATCTCGTCCTTCGGGAAGGTCGGGCCGGGGGCCACGGACTGCACGTAGGCGGCGACCGCGCGGATCTGCTCCTCGCTGAACTGCGGGTGCTTCTGCGGCGCCTGCGGGCCCTGCATCTGCAGCGGCATGCGACCGGTGGACATCTGGAACTCGACGGCCAGCTCGCCGACGCCGATCAGCGTCGGGCCGTCGCCGGTGCCCTCGAGGTTCATGCCGTGGCAGGTGGCGCAGTTCGCCTGGAACAGCTTCTGGCCGTCGTCGACGGTGAGCTCAGCCGAGGCCTGCGTCTTGGCGTCCGTCGCGGCCATGGCCGCGGATGCTCCGGCGTACACGCCACCGGTGATCAGCAGGCCGGCGCCGATCAGCGCGATGGCGGCGAACGGGCTGCGACGGCCGCGTGAGCGACGCTTCTTCTCTCGTACCATGTCGGGGATTCGCTCCGCTCTCACTTCAGGAAGTAGATGACGATGAACAGCACGATCCAGACGACGTCGACGAAGTGCCAGTAGTACGACACGACGATCGAGGAGGTCGCCTCCTTGTGCCCGAAGTTCTTGACCGCGTACGCGCGTCCGATGACGAGCAGGAACGCGATGAGGCCGCCGGTGACGTGCAGGGCGTGGAAACCGGTGGTGAGGTAGAAGGCCGAGCCGTAGGAGTCGGCCGAGATCGGCATGCCCTCCATGGTCAGCTGCGCGTACTCCCAGACCTGGCCCGACACGAAGATCGCACCCAGGACGAAGGTGACCCAGAACCACTCGACCATGCCCCAGCCGAACAGGCGGCGACGGCCGGCCGCGTTCAGCTGGCCCTTCGCGAGCCGGTAGGGCTGCAGGTCCTCGGCCGCGAACACGCCCATCTGGCAGGTGAACGACGAGAACACCAGGATCAGTGTGTTGACGAACGCGTAGGGCACGTTCAGCATCTCGGTGCGCTCACCCCAGAGTTCGGGTGAGGTGCTGCGGAGAGTGAAGTAGATCGCGAAGAGTCCCGCGAAGAACATGACTTCACTGCCGAGCCACACGATGGTGCCGACAGCTACCGGATTTGGCCGCTTGATGGTTCTTGCTGCCGGGGCATAGGTCGCTGAGGTGGTCACGGTTCCATTATGGCCGATTCGCGACGCCGATCTCGCACCATCGTCGCCCGTTTCGCCCGATCCGCACTTAGGCGAACCTAAGAACCACCTGCGAATCAGCCCGGAATCCGCGCAATCGCGCGGAGGGTGCCCGGGATGCATCGATCCGGCATCATCCGTCATCCGGTGGGGTGCACGGCGGGTGCCTCTATAGGATCGCAGCTATGGCTGACTCCTCACCTGGTCCGATCTGCTCACGACTCTTCTGGAACGACGCGACCTGAGCGTGTGGGAGTCGACGTGGGCGATGCGCCAGGTGATGCAGGGGAAGGTGTCCGAGGCCCAGCTGGCCGGATTCCTGATCGCGCTGCGCGCGAAGGGCGAGACCATCGACGAGGTCGTCGGCTTCCGCGATGCGATCCTCGAGGCCGCCGTCCCGCTGCCGGTCTCGTCCGACGTGCTCGACATCGTCGGCACCGGCGGCGACCGGATCGGCACGGTGAACGTCTCCACCACCGCGGCGATCATCATCGGCGCCCTGGGCGTGCCGGTCGTCAAGCACGGCAACAAGGCCGCGAGCTCGGCATCGGGCTCATCCGACGTGCTCGCCGCACTGGGGCTGGACCTCTCGCTCTCACCGGACCACGTCGCCGCCGTGCTGGACCGCACCGGGATCACGTTCGCGTGGGCGGGCGCCTTCCACCCCGGGTTCAAGAACGCGGGCACGACGCGAGCCGAGCTCGGCGTGCCGACGGTCTTCAACATGCTCGGCCCGCTCTGCAACCCCGCGCGGGCCGAGGCGAACGCCGTGGGCGTCGCGCAGCTCGACCGCGTTCCGCTCATCACCGGCGTCTTCCGCACCCGGGGCGCGACGGCTCTGGTGTTCCGCGGAGACGACGGTCTGGACGAGCTCACCACCACAGGGCACAGCCGCATCTGGGAGGTCGCCCGCGGGGACATCCACGAGCACGACCTGGACCCCCGCGATCTCGGCATCCCGCTCGCTGACCTGTCCGACCTGATCGGCGGCTCGCCCGCGCACAACGCCGACGTGCTGCGTCGCACCCTGGACGGCGAGAGCGGTGCGGTGCGCGACATCGTGCTCCTGAACGCCGCGGCCGGCGTCGTCGCGTTCGAGCTCTCGCGCGACGCGAGCCTCACCCAGGTGCCGATCGTCGAACGGCTGCGCGACGCATATGAGCGCGCCGCCGCCGCCGTCGACGACGGCAGGGCTGCGGCGAAGCTGAGCGAATGGGTGCGGACGACCCGCGAGCTCGCCGCCTCCTGACCGGATCACGCCGTGGACGCCGTCGCCGCACTGCTCGAGATCGCCGCTCTGCTGGAGCGGGAACGGGCGTCGCGGTACCGGGCGAAGGCGTTCCGGCAGGCGGCGTCCACGCTGCAGGACCTGCCGGATGAGGTCCGCGCCGACCCCTCCCGGCTGCGGGCGGTCAAGGGGATCGGCGAGTCGACGTTCGCCGTCATCCGACAGGCCGACGCGGGGGAGGTGCCCGACTATCTCGTCGAACTGCGCGGGTCGGTCGAGCCCGAGCGCCGATCCGCGCTGCGGGCGATGCTGCGCGGCGATCTGCACGCGCACACCGACTGGTCCGACGGCACGACGCCGATCGAGTCGATGGTCGAGGCGGCCCGAGCGCTCGGACACGAGTACTGCGCGATCACCGATCATTCGCCGCGGCTGCGGGTGGCTCGCGGGCTCTCGGCCGAGCGGCTGCGGGAGCAGATCCCGCTGGTGCGCGCACAGTCCGGGGCCGGTCTCACGGTGCTCGCCGGTATCGAGGTCGACATCCTCGACGACGGGGCGCTCGACCAGGAGGCCGGGCTGCTCGCCGAACTCGACATCGTCGTGGCATCCGTGCATTCCGGTCTGCGGATGGATGCCGCGCCGATGACCCGGCGGATGGTCGCCGCCGTCTCGAACCCGCGGGTGAACGTGCTCGGGCACTGCACCGGGCGGCTGGTGCAGGGGTCGAGGGGCACCCGGCCGCCGTCGGACTTCGATGCCAGAGCCGTCTTCTCCGCGTGCGCCGAGCACGGGGTCGCGGTCGAGATCAACTCCCGGCCGGAACGGCAGGACCCGCCTGACGAGCTGATCGCGATCGCGCTGGAGGAGGGATGCCTGTTCTCGATCGACTCAGATGCGCACGCGCCGGGGCAGCTCTCCCTGATCGATCACGGTGCGGAGCGCGCCGAGCTCGCCGGCGTGCCCGCGAGCCGCATCGTGACGACCTGGGGACTGGACCGGCTGCGCGCCTGGGCGGACTGACTCAGGCGGTCCCGGCCAGCGCCGCGAGCACACGCGTCATCGAGGCGCCGAGGTTCCAGCGCTCGGCGAGATCGTTCGCGGCATCCTGCTCGGCGGGGTCGAGCGGACGCAGGCGCGACGTCGGCACCTCGAGATCGAGGCTCCTGGCCACCTGCACGACGGCCGGTGCGATGTCGAGGTAGTCCCCGGCGTCGCGGATCCTCGCCGCGACCGACGCGCTCATTCCCTCTCCGGCATCCGCCGCCGATCTGATACCGGCGAGATCGCCGTGCTTCTGCAGCAGGGCGGCAGCGGTCTTCTCGCCGACGCCCTTCACACCGGGCAGGCCGTCCGAGGCATCCCCGCGCATCGTCGCGAAGTCGGCGTACTGGGAGGGGCGCACACCGTACTTGGCGACCACCGTCTCATCGGTGAGGATCTCGAGGTTGCTCATGCCGCGCGCTGTGTAGACGATGCGCACGCCGGCGGCGTCGTCGATGAGCTGGAACAGGTCGCGGTCGCCGGTGACGATGTCGACCGGCACGCCGGCGCGCGTGGCGAGGGTGCCGATCACGTCGTCGGCCTCGTGCTCCGCCGCGCCGACGATCGGGATGCCGAGCGCGGCGAGCGTCTCGCGGATGACGGGGATCTGCTGCTCCAGGGGGTCGGGCACCTCTTCGACGTCGGGTCCGCCGACGATCACTTCGACGACCCGGTGCGTCTTGTAGCTGGGAATGAGGTCGACGCGCCATTGCGGGCGCCAGTCGTCGTCCCAGCACGCGACGAGCTGCGTCGGACGGTAGGTCGACACCAGCTTCGCGATCATGTCGAGCAGACCGCGTGCCGCGTTGACCGACCGGCCGTCCGGGGCCCTGACGGTGTCGGGCACACCGTAGAACGCCCGGAAGTAGAGCGAAGCGGTGTCGAGCAGCATGAGGCGGTCGGTCATCGGATCAGCATCTCATGACGACGTCCGGAACCGGATGGAGGAGCCCCGGCCGATCTGGTAACCTGAAGTGTCACTCGTGGCACGCGTTCGTGTGCCTGCGTGGCAGAAATCACCTTCCATTCGCCGAAGAGCGAGAACCGGTCGTGCGCGACCGTGCTCCGAGGCCCGATCATCCATCAACAAGGACAACCCACTACATGACTAGCGCAACGACCGCCCCGGCCACCAAGCAGGTCGCGATCAACGACATCGGATCTGCCGAGGACTTCCTGGCCGCGGTCGAGAAGACTCTGAAGTTCTTCAACGACGGCGACATCATCGAGGGCACGATCGTCAAGATCGACCGCGATGAGGTTCTGCTCGACGTCGGCTACAAGACCGAGGGCGTCATCCCCTCCCGTGAGCTTTCCATCAAGCACGACGTCGACCCCAACGAGGTCGTCTCCGTCGGCGACAAGGTCGAGGCCCTCGTCCTCCAGAAGGAGGACAAGGAAGGCCGTCTGATCCTCTCCAAGAAGCGTGCGCAGTACGAGCGCGCCTGGGGAGACGTCGAGAAGATCAAGGAGAACGACGGCGTCGTGACCGGCACCGTCATCGAGGTCGTCAAGGGCGGCCTCATCGTCGACATCGGCCTGCGTGGCTTCCTCCCGGCGTCGCTCATCGAGCTGCGTCGCGTCCGCGACCTGACCCCGTACCTGGGTCAGGAGCTCGAGGCGAAGATCCTCGAGCTGGACAAGAACCGCAACAACGTCGTGCTCTCGCGCCGCGCTCTGCTCGAGCAGACGCAGTCCGAGTCGCGCACCACGTTCCTCAACAACCTGCACAAGGGTCAGGTCCGCAAGGGCGTCGTGTCGTCGATCGTGAACTTCGGTGCGTTCGTCGACCTCGGCGGTGTGGACGGCCTCGTGCACGTCTCCGAGCTGTCGTGGAAGCACATCGAGCACGCCTCCGAGGTCGTCGAGGTCGGCCAGGAGGTCACCGTCGAGATCCTCGAGGTCGACCTGGACCGCGAGCGCGTCTCGCTGTCGCTGAAGGCGACCCAGGAGGACCCGTGGCAGGTCTTCGCCCGTACCCACGCCATCGGCCAGGTCACCCCGGGCAAGGTCACCAAGCTCGTTCCGTTCGGTGCGTTCGTGCGCGTTGCGGACGGCATCGAGGGCCTCGTGCACATCTCGGAGCTCTCCAGCAAGCACGTCGAGCTGGCCGAGCAGGTCGTGTCGGTGGGTGAAGAGGTCTTCGTCAAGGTCATCGACATCGACCTCGAGCGTCGCCGCATCTCGCTGTCGCTGAAGCAGGCCAACGAGTCGGTCGACCCCTACGGCACCGAGTTCGACCCGGCCCTGTACGGCATGCTCGCCGAGTACGACGAGAACGGCGAGTACAAGTACCCCGAGGGCTTCGACGCCGAGACCGGTGCGTGGAAGGAGGGCTTCGACGCCCAGCGCGAGGCATGGGAGCAGGAGTACGCCGCTGCCCAGGCTCGCTGGGAGGCGCACAAGGCTCAGGTCATCAAGGCCGCCGAGGCCGAGGCCGCGGCCGGCGAGGACTTCGGCGGTTCGGCCTTCTCGAGCGATTCGGCCGGCGCCGGCACGCTCGCCGACGACGAGGCTCTCGCGGCTCTGCGCGAGAAGCTCTCCGGGGGCAACAGCTGATCGATCGATCGCACAGACGGAACGGGTCGTCACCTTCGGGTGGCGGCCCGTTCCGCATCTCCGGTGTCCTTCTTGCGGGTCGTTGAGCGAGCGGAGTGAGACGAAACGCGCTCAAGTGCCAGGATTGTCCCATGCCGCTCATCGCGCTCACCGGAGGCATCGCCTCGGGCAAGTCGACCATCGCCTCCCGTCTCGCCGAGCACGGCGCCGTCATCGTCGATGCCGATCAGATCGTGCGGGACGTGCAGACGGCGGGATCGCCGGTGCTCGATGAGATCGCCGCGGAGTTCGGTGACCGGATGCTGCTGCCGGACGGCTCACTGGACCGCGCGGCGCTCGGCGCCCGCGTGTTCGGCGACGAGACGGCGCTGGCCCGGCTGAACGGCATCGTGCATCCGGCGGTGAAGGCGGAGTCGGCGCACCGGTTCGCCGCCGCGTTCGCGGCGGACGGCGACGCGGTGGTCGTCTACGACGTGCCACTTCTGGTCGAGGCCCGCGTGGACGATCCCTGGGATCTGATCATCGTCGCGGATGCTCCTGCCGAGCTGCGGGTAGAAAGACTGGTCGAGCTGCGCGGCATGACCCGCGAGGCGGCGCAGGCGAGGATCGCCGCACAGGTGCCGGATGCCGCACGCCGGGCGATCGCGGACATCGTGATCGACACGGCGGGGACCTTGGAGCAGACCCTGGAGCAGGTCGACCAGGCGTGGGAGCGGATCGCCGCGTGTCAGTGAGAGCGCAGGAAGCCCTGGTATTGTGAGGCTCCGCACATACACCCGAATGTGCCACCCGGTTACGATCGCTGAGGGGTGCGACCGAATGAGTGAGCCGAAGAGCGGATTCTCCCGCCGAACCGTTCTGAAGGGTGCCGCGTGGTCGGTGCCCGTCGTCGCCGTGGCGACGGCCGTGCCGTTGGCCGCCGCGAGTGAGGCGCCGAATGACGAGGCGAACTACTTCTGGGATTCTGAGGCGACGGGAACCTTTGCGACGCTTGATCCCGCGGGTTCTGGCCTCAACGTCAGGTTCTCCACGCGAATCTCCTACGACGGTGGTAACCCATACCAGCAGCCTCCGGCGAACGGAATCATCCAGATCACTCTGGTGTTCGACCAGCCCATGACGTTGACTCAGCCCAATACTCAGGGCTGGGTGCAGGTCACACCCTCTGAAGGTGGCCTCGGACCTTCCACAACCTTTGTATTCCAGAAGACTCCGTCGAGTCAGGGAGGGGACCTCACCCTGAACATGGTCGGAGACCATGCGGGGCCTGTGAACGTAAACGGCACGATGACCCTGCTGAACGGTGGGACGACGACGTGGTCGTCCGAGGTGGCTGAGGCATCGGCGATCCTCGTAGCTTGACCTGCCCGGATCGGGGCCGCAATCTTCGGCCGGCGGCCCTGCTCTGGTGCGTTGCGGGCTGATGTCTGTCCGCATGATCGTGACACCCCGACCCCGATGTCGGCGGCCCCTCTTAGGCTAGAGGGATGCAACCCACGCGCTCGGTCCGCCCGTTCGAGGTCGTCAGCGAGTACGCGCCGGCCGGTGATCAGCCGCAGGCGATCGCCGACCTTGCCGCGCGCATCAACGCCGGTGAGACCGACGTCGTGCTGCTCGGCGCGACCGGCACCGGCAAGTCGGCGACGACGGCCTGGCTCATCGAGCAGGTGCAGCGCCCGACGCTGGTGATGGCGCACAACAAGACGCTCGCCGCGCAGCTGGCCAACGAGTTCCGCGAGCTCATGCCGAACAACGCGATCGAGTACTTCGTCAGCTACTACGACTACTACCAGCCCGAGGCGTACGTCCCGCAGACCGACACCTTCATCGAGAAGGACTCCTCGATCAACGCCGAGGTCGAGCGACTTCGGCACTCGACGACCAACTCGCTGCTCAGCAGGCGCGACGTGGTCGTGGTCTCCACGGTCTCGTGCATCTACGGCCTCGGCGCACCGGAGGAGTACCTGCGGGCGATGGTGGCTCTGCAGGTGGGGGAGCGGTACGACCGCGACGCCCTCATCCGGCAGTTCATCTCGATGCAGTACAACCGCAACGACGTCGACTTCTCGCGCGGCAACTTCCGGGTCCGCGGCGACACGATCGAGATCATCCCGGTCTACGAGGAGCACGCGATCCGGATCGAGCTGTTCGGCGACGAGATCGAGGCGCTCTACTCGCTGCATCCGCTCACCGGCGAGGTGATCGCGAAGCTCGACGCCGTGCCGATCTTCCCGGCCTCGCACTACGTGGCCGGCACCGACGTCGTGCAGCGCGCGATCGGCACGATCGAGACCGAGCTCGCCGAGCGCCTCGCCGAGCTGGAGCGGCAGGGCAAGCTGCTCGAGGCCCAGCGACTGCGCATGCGCACCACGTTCGACCTCGAGATGCTGCAGCAGCTGGGCTTCTGCAGCGGCATCGAGAACTACTCCCGGCACCTCGACGGTCGTGAGGCGGGCGAGCCGCCGCACACGCTTCTCGACTTCTTCCCCGACGACTTCCTGCTCGTCATCGACGAGTCGCACGTCACCGTCCCGCAGATCGGTGCGATGTACGAGGGGACGCCTCGCGCAAGCGCACCCTGGTCGAGCACGGCTTCCGGCTGCCGAGCGCGATGGACAACCGGCCGCTGCGATTCGACGAGTTCAAGAACCGGATCGGGCAGACCGTCTACCTGTCGGCGACCCCCGGCAAGTACGAGATGGGCATCGCCGACGGCGTGGTCGAGCAGATCATCCGGCCGACGGGCCTGGTCGATCCCGAGATCGTCGTCAAGCCGTCGAAGGGCCAGATCGACGATCTGCTCGAGGAGATCCGCATCCGGGTCGAGCGCGACGAGCGCGTTCTGGTCACGACCCTGACCAAGAAGATGGCGGAGGAGCTCACCGACTTCCTCGGCGAGCACGGTGTGAAGGTGCGGTACCTGCACTCCGACGTCGACACGCTGCGCCGCGTCGAGCTGCTCACCGAGCTGCGCGCCGGCGTGTACGACGTGCTGGTCGGCATCAACCTGTTGCGCGAGGGCCTCGACCTTCCCGAGGTGTCGCTGGTCGCGATTCTCGACGCCGACAAGGAGGGGTTCCTGCGCTCGGGCACCTCGCTCATCCAGACCATCGGTCGTGCCGCGCGAAACGTGTCGGGGCAGGTGCACATGTACGCCGACAACATGACCGACTCGATGCGCAACGCGATCGAGGAGACCGAACGGCGCCGCGAGAAGCAGGTCGCCTACAACAAGGCGAACGGCATCGATCCCCAGCCGCTGCGCAAGCGCATCGCCGACATCACCGAGGTGCTGGCACGGGAGGCGGCCGACACGGCCGATATGAAGGCCGGCCGCGGAAAGGCCGGCAAGAGCGGCAAGGGCAAGTCTCCGACGCCGAACCTGCGCCGCGAGGGCATCGCGGCCGAGGGCGCCGAGCAGCTCGAAGCCACGATCGAAGACCTCTCCGGGCAGATGCTCGCCGCTGCCGAAGAGCTGAAGTTCGAGCTCGCTGCCCGACTGCGTGACGAGGTGCAGGATCTCAAGAAGGAACTGCGCGCGATGGAGCGGGCCGGCCACGCCTGATCGGCTGCGAACCTGGAGAGGCTTCCTCCTTGCTGTGAATCACCCTTGTGACGACCACCGCGTCAGCGCAATACTGACAAAAGGATCGTCAAGGCGCTGAACACCTGCAGTCGCAGGCAGCGGACAATCGGAGGCTGTCTTGGGACGTCGGCGCATGCAATCGCAACAGGTGCGGGTTCAGAAGAGGTCAGTACACAGAGCACGTCCCGGCATCGCAGCACTCCTCTCGGGTCTCCTTCTGGCCTCCGGGCTCGTCTGGGTGGGCGGTCCGGCCGCAGCCGAAGGTCCTCTGCCGAACGGCGTCTCACCGACGGAGAAGCTCGCCGACTACGCATCATGGCACCGCTACCCCGGTTCGCTCCCGGACTCCGAGAACCCCGGCGAGCATCTGTCCCTGAACGCAGGGAGGATCTGGACCGACAAGACGGTGCTCTCCGATGACGACGAGGCCGCGGATGCCGATGTCGATCACGACCTGGACATCGCCGACGACGAGATGGCGGTCGTGCTGTCGGCCCTGGGCACGACGCGGCAGGTGACCTCGACGCGCAAGCCCGTCATCGACCTCGTCCTCGTGCTCGACAACTCGTACTCGATGACGCAGTGCGTGGGCAGCTCGAGCTACTGCAACTCGTCGTCGAACTACACGAACTCGCGCGCCTACGCGATGGTGCAGGGTGTGAATGCCGCGATCAACTACATCGTCGAGGCCGATCCCGACGCACGGGTGAGCATGGTCGCGTTCGGCACCGGTGCGACGACTCTCACCGATCTCGCCAAGCCGAGCTTCTACGGGTCGACGGGCGAGTACGCGTCGCTCGTCTTCCAGAACAACGCGATGACCATCCGCACCGCCGGAAGCAACCTCCAGGTCGGAACGGTGAGCGGTTCGACGCAGTCGACGAACATCCAGCGCGGTGTGGACCGCGCACGGGCGATCCTGGCCGGCCAGGACACCAGCGACGTCGCGGGTGAGGAGCAGCACATCCCCAGCGTCATCCTCTTCTCCGACGGGGAGCCGACCTTCTCGGCGAACGACGCGCAGTGGTGGAATCTTCGCGGCAGCATCACGGCCAACCAGGGTCCCGGATCGCCCACGGCGACCCAGTACTACGGCAACGGGTTCCTGGCGGCGATGTCGGCCGCCTACCTGAAGAACCAGGTCACCGACGTCTACAACGACGAATCGTTCAACACCGCCCACGGGTTCTCGCCGATCGAGACGAACATCTACACCGTCGGGCTGGGGATGTCGGCGCTGCAGACGCAGGGCAGACAGCTCGCCTATGCGACGCTCGACCCTCGGGGCACCCTTCCGGCGTCGGGTCAGACCAGTCCCGACAACGCCATGGCCACCTCGTTCGCCGGGGCGATGACGACGTTCGCCGGCGGCGGCGTCCCGAACGTGCTCGTGAACAGCTCCTCGAGCTTCCGCGTGAATCAGCCCACCGGCGTCATCGGAGGCGGGTCGGGCGATGTCGACGCCATCGACTACAGCCCCAGCTACGACGAACTCAGGTACAACACCACCTTCGACGCCCCCAACACGGCGGCCGAACTCGTGAACGTGTTCGAGCGGATCGCGAGCCAGGTGGTCGAGGAGGAACCCACCCTGCCGATCGAGACGACGACGCCCGACCCGAACACCGACGGATACGTCACCTTCACCGATCCGCTGGGACAGTTCATGCGGGTCAGCAAGATGGACAGCATCGTCTTCTGCTCGGTTCTGCAGTCCACGCCGGGTGGCGCCGACTGCGACCCGACGGTGTTCGCCCCCACCGGATCGAGCACCGAGGGCAACACGACCACCTACACGTTCACCGGGACATACCAGTCGAACGACATCTTCCCCGCGTCGTCGGTGTCGAACATCGTGGTGACGGTCGAATCGAGTCCGTCAGCGGCGGTGGGGGACGTCGTCACCTTCCGGATACCGGTGGCTCTGCTGCCCATGGTCAACTCGAGCATCGTCGAGGACGGCAACGGCGACCCGGTCAGCATGAACTGGTACGAGTCGCACCCTGTGCATCTCTACTACAAGGCCGCGCCCAAGGAGGGCGTCGCGGCCGCGCTGACCGATCCGACGGCACTGTCCGCGGCCGATCAGCAGGCACTGGCCTCCTATCTGGCCGCCAACACGGCCGACGACGGGTCGGTGCGCTTCTATGCGAACGCGTTCACCACCGATGGCACGACCCGTCAGTCGCAGACGATGGCGACCTTCCGGCCGTCGTCGCGGAACGACTTCTACCGCTTCGTGAGCGACTCCGTGCTGCTCACCTCGCCGAACCAGGCGGCGGTGATCACCCCGGCGCAGTGGGCAGCGCTCGGCGACGACACTCCCGTGTACTGGACCGAGGTCGCCTACAGCGTGCCGCCGGGGGCCGCACAGGGGTCACAGCCGGAGAAGACGACGGTCTATCTGGAGACGACGAAGGCGATCCTGCTCTCCGGCCAGTCGACCGGGGTGAGCATTCACGCCGTCGACGGTCGCATGGTGGCGCCGGCAGGGCTCTACGACCTGTCGGAGCGCATCGAGAACCTCGACATGCCCAAGTGCGCCGACGAGGACGTGCGGTGGATCGACTCCGCTCTGACCTGTGCCGAGCAGCGTCCCGAGTCGAACCTCACGGACACCGATCCGTACGCCCGGCAGAGCACGGTCGTTCCGAGCACGGGCCAGTCGGTGCGCATCCGCCTGGGCAACAACGGCTGGATGCAGTACGACGTGCCGGGTGCGTTCGAGATCGCCAAGCAGGTCACCACCGACCGGGCGGGTCTGCAGCCCGACCCTGATGAGACCTTCGCGTTCACGGTGACCCTGAGCGGTGTGGCCGCTGACCGGCAGTTCCCGTACCGGGTCTTCAACGCGCAGAACGAGTCGCAGCGCACCGGCGCTGTCGCGAGCGGCGGCACCATCGAGCTCACCGACGGGCAGTACGCCCGGGTCATGGGACTGCCCGACGGCGCCGGCTACTCCGTCGCGGAACAGGATCCGCCGGAGCAGTACGAACCGTCCGCCCCGATGTCACGGGCGGCACCATCTCGGTGCCGCAGTCCACGATCCCGCGGCTGACGTGGACCAACTCGTACGATGCCGATCCAGTGGCGATCGACACCGTCACGGCCTCGAAGGCCATGGTGCCCAGCTGGCTGGACGGCACCTACACGATGCGCCTCTGTCCCATCGCGTCGGCCCCCGCTCCGCTGCCCGCGGACGAGCAGGAGGGCGACACCGGCTGCGTGCGCGGCGAGATCACCGAACAGGGGCAGGCGGTCGGGTTCGGGCGCGTCACCTTCACGGACCCCGGCACATACACCTACAACATCGTCGAGCTGCCCACCGGCGTCGCCGGGGTCACCGACTCACAGGCTGCGTTCCGCTGGCAGGTGACCGTCACGGATGACGGCGAAGGCGCGCTGCACGCCAGCACCACGCTGCGGCGGATCGCGGACGATGCGGGTGACGCGGTGGACGAGCCGGCGACATCGCCTGCGACGTTCACGAACACGTGGGGCATCGATTCCCTGGATCGGGGCCTCGAGATCTTCAAGAGAGTCGATGACGCCTCGCTGACCGTGGACGGCACCCGACCACCGCTGATCCCCTACGGCTTCCGGTTCAGCGCGGTGCAGCAGGACGCCGACGGCCCGGAGCTGCTGTTCACGGGCGACGGCGACAGTGCTGATGTGCAGGCGACTCCGGGCAGGATCAGTGTGCCATCGCCGGCGTTGCACTACACCACCGAGCATGTCGGCCACGTCTACTACTACAAGGCCCAGGAGCTTCCGTTCGACCCGGCGATACCGAATCTCGAGCTCTCCGACGCGGTGTGGTTCTTCCGGATCGACGTGGGTTCGCAGCAGACCGACGACGGTGCGTTGATCGCACCCGCCGTCACCCTGTGCCGGACGACGCAGGGCGACGTCGAGGACGACGCCCCGTGGGGCGACTGTGCCGCAGGCAGCGGCGACTACGGCGCCGTGGACGACGGGCCGGTGTTCGTCAACACGTACACCCCCGACCCCGCGGACGTGACCCTCGGCGCGACCAAGACCCTCGACGGCCGGGACTGGGGGACAACGACGTCTTCACGTTCGACGTGGCGGCCGCCGACGACTCCACAGCGACGGCGATCTCGGACGGGTGGGTGACGCTGCCCTCGCCGGCGACGGCGACGGCCACTGCCCCCGCCTCGGGCGGCAGCCCGAATGTGCTCTTCGATCAGATCACCTTCACGCGTCAGGGCACGTACAGGTTCGCCGTCACGGAGAGAGCCGATCCGGCACCGCCGGGGGTGCAGACCGACACGCGCACCATCGTGTACACGGTCGTGGTCTCTGATCAGCCCGTCGACGGGAGGCTGAGCGGCAGCCTGGACGCCCAGGTGTCCACGGCGAACGACGACAGCACTCTGGTGAACACGTTCACGGCGCTGGTTCCCTACTCCAACCTGGTCATCACCAAGACGCTCACCGGCCGCGACGCGCGGCCGGGCGAGTTCCGCATCGTCGTCGAAGCGCAGGATGCCGCATCCCGCGACCGGCTCGGATGGGCCGATGCTCGCCAGGTGTTCACGAACCCCATCGACTCGCCCGACGGCACGCCTGCAGCCGTCACCACGCTGCCTGCGATCACCTTCACCCAGGACGATCTGGGGAAGACCTACACCTACGTGATCACGGAAGAGGACACCGATGTCGGTGGTGTCTCCTACGACGACACCGCGCACACCGTCGCGATCTCGCCCCAGTACGACTTCGATGAGAACGAGATGTGGGTGCGGACGGTCGTCACCGACACCGGCGGCGGCAGCACCTCGTTCGACTCGCGCGACACGGCCACGCCGACGGTCGGCTTCGACAACACCTACGCCGCCGGCCCCGGGACTGCCTCGATCAGCTTCAACAAGCGGCTCCTCGGCCGGGACTGGCGTGCCGGCGACAGCTTCAGCTTCGCGATCACCGGGCTGGACGGCGCGCCGATGCCCGATGACACCACAGTGACGGTCGAGGCGGGCTCCGACGCCGGCGGCCCCGGCATCCGCATCGGCGAGTTCGGCCCGATCACCTTCAGCGAACCGGGCGACTACAGCTACGAGATCCGCGAGCTGCCCAGCTCGGATCCGATCGAGGACATCGCATACGACGTCGACCGGGTGCTCACCGCCACCGTGCACGTCACCGACGACGGCTCCGGCACGCTGGAAACGGCCGTGACCGCCCCCACCCAGTCGTTCGAGAACGTGTACCGCACGCCGTTCGAGTACGACGTGTTCAAGCGCCTGCTCGGGCGTGACATGTCCGACGGGGAGTTCAGCGTACGGGTGGTGCCCGACGATGAGGCGTCGGCGACCATCGCCGATCTGCCCATCGACGGAGCCGTCTTCGAGATGCCCGGGGCGAGCGACGGCCAGCAGTCGCTGGTACGGCGGCAGGTGGCGCCGATCCTGACTGACGAGGCACTCGGACAGACCTACTGCTTCGTGTACTCCGAGGAGATCCCCGAACCGCCGCTGACGGGCGTCACGTACGACACCGCCCGGTATCGGATGTGCACCGCGCCGAGCAGGGACGATGACGGAGTGCTCCAGGCCACCACGGTGCTCACCGACGCCGACAGCGGTGATCAGCTGAGGGAATGGGTGGTTCGCGAGGACGACCCGCTGAAGGACTTCCCGCAGATCACCTTCGTCAACGCGTACAACTCGTGGACGCTCACGAAGTCGTCGGACCCGGAGAGCGGTTCGACAGTGCAGCCCGGTGCGACCGTGACCTACACGCTGACAGCTCAGAACACGGCATCCAGTGCGCTGTCCGGTGCGCAGGCGGTCGATGACCTCGCCGACGTGCTCTCGCATGCGGAACTGGGCGACCTGCCGGATGGCCTCGCGCTGGACGGCACCAGGCTGACCTGGTCGGTGCCGGACCTCGCCGCGGGGAGAGCACGTCGATCTCGTACACCGTGACCATCGATGAGGACGCGGTGGGGGTGACGATCCGCAACAGCGTCACCGGTGCCGGCGACGTGCCCGATCCCGAGGACTGCCCGGCCGACGATGCGGACTGCCGCACCACAGAGCTGTACACGCCGCAGTGGACGCTGACGAAGAGCTCGGATCCCGAGAGCGGCTCATCCGTCCTTCCGGGCGATGAGATCACGTACACCCTGACCGCCGGCAACAGCTCGGAGGACGCCCTGCTGACCGGTGCCATCGCTGAGGACGACCTGTCGGACGTGCTCTCGTCGGCGACGCTGGGCGAGCTGCCTGATGGGGTGACCCTGGCCGGGAGCACGCTGCGCTGGGCGATACCCGACCTCGCGCCCGGAGAGCAGGTGACCGTGTCGTACACGGTCACCGTCACCGAGGACGCCGCCGGCAGGACACTGCGCAATGTCGTGATCGGAGCCGGCGACGTGCCCGATCCCGACCCCTGTCCCACCGACGATGAGCAGTGCCGCGAGACGGAGCATCCCGTGCCCTCCTGGACGCTGGCGAAGACCGCCGACCCGGGCAGCGCGAGCGCCGTGCGCCCCGGCGACGACATCACCTACACGCTCACGGCGAGCAACACCGGGCCCGTGCCGTTGTCGGGAGCGCAGGTGACCGACGACCTGTCCGGCGTGCTGAACCTCGCCACGCTCGGCGACCTGCCCGAAGGGCTGACGCTCGACGGCACGACTCTGGTGTGGGCGATCCCCGACCTCGCGGTCGGGGAGGACGTGTCGATCTCGTACACGGTGACCGTCGCGGACGGGGTGTGGGGCACGACGCTGCGCAACTCCGTGTCCGGCACCGGCCCCGTCGACCCCGAGGAGTGCACCACGGAGGAGCCGTGCACGACCGAGCATCCCGTGCCGCTGTGGACGCTGCGCAAGACCAGCGACCCGGCGTCGGGAACCCAGGTCGCTCCTGGGACAGTGATCGACTACACGCTGACCGTGCTCAACGACGGCCCCGCGCCGGTCGCCTCGGCCACGGTCACCGATGATCTGTCGGACGTGCTCGACGACGCCGACCTCGCAGAGCCGCTGCCCGGCGGGCTGTCACTGTCGGGAACGACCCTGTCGTGGCGGGTCCCGGCCCTCGCGATCGGTGAGCAGGCGTCGGTGACCTACCGCGTCACCGTGCGCTCCGATGCTTTCGACGCGACTCTGCGCAACGTGGCGGTCGCGGGTGAGGGCGGCGCCTGCGACGGGACATGTGCGACGAGCCACACGACTCCTGCTCACGGCGAGCTGCCGGTCACCGGCGGGACCGTCGCGTGGATGCTGGGCGCGTTCGGCGCGCTGCTGGTCATGCTCGGCGGACTGCTGCGGTACGGGCGGCGTCGCACCGACTCGATCGCCTGATCGAGTCCGGAGGCGCCGCGCTCAGGGGCAGTGCATCAGCGGTTTCGGCCCGCTGCGGTCGATTGTGTGCTGGTTCATCGGCGCGCCGCAGAGCGGGCATCCGCGCTCCGCGCGCTGCGCGGCGCTGGGCGGGGAGTCGCCTCGTACGGACCCACCGACGCCGGTCCGGCCAGTCGGATGAGCCTGCTGTTGAACCACGAGTAGAGGCCGCCGGCCTCCTTGATCCTGGTGCGAAGGGGAACGTGGTCTGCGTCTTTCGGCATGTTGCTTAGTGTACTAATGATTCGTGTCGAGAGTAGCATCAGGATCATGACCGAGTCCGACGACCTCCTGCGCCTCGAGAACCAGCTCTGCTTCGCGCTCGTCACCGCCGCGCGCAACGTCGTCGCCGTCTACCGGCCGATCCTGGAGCCCCTCGGCCTGACGCATCCGCAGTATCTGGCCATGCTCGCGCTCTGGGAGCGCTCGCCGCGCTCCCTGCACGATCTGGCCGTGGATCTCGCGCTCGATCCTGCGACGGCCTCGCCGCTGGTGAAACGACTGGAGAAGGACGGACTCGTGCGCCGCGAGCGCAGCGCCGACGACGAGCGCCGGCTCGACATCGTCCTCACCGAGACGGGTCGGGAACTGCGTCAGCGCGCGCTCGACGTTCCGCGTCAGGTGATGGCCAGGGTCGGCATGGACGTCGCACAGATCGCCGCATTGCGCGACGGACTGGCGCCGTTCGCCGGACGCCGCCCCGACGATCTCTGATCCTGCACGCAGGAGTGCCCACAGGCGGTCACGGCCGTCGTCGCGCGCCCCCTATGGTGGAGACATGCGCCGCGGCATCCGTTCCCCCGAAGGGCGGACCGGCTCATCCCACGCGCTCCTGATCGGGATCGCCGTCGGCGTCGCCCTCATCCTCGTCATGCTGGTGTCCGCGCTGCAGGGCCTCCCGAGGTTCCGGCAGGTCGACTGGGGCGACGGCGAACCCCTCCCCGAGGTCTCGCAGGCGCCGCCCAGCGGCACGCCGACTCCTCTGCCGCAGCCCGAGCGCGACGATCTGCTCGCGACGATCATCGCCGTGATCCTCGCGGTGATCCTCTGTCTCGTCGTCCTCGCACTCGTCGTGCTGCTGCTCATCGTGATCATCCGCAGGCTGAGGGAGCTGTGGCGCGGGCGCCCGCTCCGGCAGCGCGCCGGCGCCGATCTCGACGAGCAGCCTGCGGCCGCTGCTGCGCCCGTGATCGTGGACGCCGTGGTGATCAGACGGGGCATCGCGGAGGCGATCCGCGTCATCGGCGGGTCCAGCGACCCGGCAGACGCGATCATCGCCGCGTGGGTGGGGCTGGAGCAGACCGCCGCGGACTCTGGCGTCGCCCGTGCCGCGAGCGAGACACCGCGGGAGTTCACGCTGCGGATCATCGCCAGGCGGGCCGCCACCGAGCAGGACGTCGTCGCGCTGGTGGACCTCTACGAGAAGGTGCGGTTCGGCGGTCACTCCGCCGATGACGGCGACCGCCGCACCGCACGCACCCTGCTCGAACGGCTCGAGGAGGAGTGGAGATGAAGGGGCGGATCGTGCTCAGCGTCATCGGACTGCTCGTGGCCGGCGCGCTCCTCCTGGTGATGACGGTGCTCGGCATCCCGCTGGAGTTCGCGATCGCGTGGCTGCTGATCCTCGCTGCGATCGTGCTGGCCACGCGGCAGCCGTTCCTCGACGAGGGCGGCGCCTGGCCGCCGGAGCAGCCGACCCCGCTGCTGCCGGGTTCGGACGTGTCGCGCCTGGCCTGGTCGCTGAATCCGCGCACCGGCGTCGCCGGCCACGTCATCGTCGGCCGGGTGGAGCGGACACTGCGCCGACGGCTCGCGCACCACGGCCTCGATCTCGACGATCCGGCCCAGCACGAAGAGATCGACGCGCTGATCGGGCCGGGCGTCCGCGACGCGCTCGGCCGTCGCGAGGTGCGTCGCCGCGACCTCGAACGCGTGCTCGACGCGATCGATCGCATCTCCCCGGACGACATCGACACGGCAAGGCAGGAGAGATAGATGGACACCGACGAGATCACCGAGATCGAGGGAATCGGCCGGCGGGTGCTGGACAGCGTCCGCGGTGCGGTGGTGGGGATGGACGGCCCGCTGACCGTCGCGCTCGCCGCGATCCTGGCGGGTGGTCATGTGCTGTTCGAAGACGTCCCCGGGCTCGGCAAGACACTCGCCGCTCGCAGCATCGCGACCGCGCTCGGCCTCGACTTCCGGCGGCTGCAGTGCACGCCGGACATGCTCCCCGGCGACGTGACCGGTTCGTACGTCTACGCACCGGCCACGGGGGAGTTCCGGTTCCGTCCCGGGCCGATCTTCACCGGGCTGCTCCTCGCCGACGAGATCAACCGCACCACACCCAAGACCCAGTCCGCCATGCTGGAGGCCATGGCGGAGCGCCAGGTCACGGTGGAGGGGAACAGATTCCCGCTCCCCGCCCCCTTCCACGTCATCGCGACCTCCAACCCGATCGAGTACGAGGGCACCTACGCGCTGCCGGAGGCCCAGCTGGACCGCTTCATGGTGCGGCTGTCCGTGGGCTATCCGAGTGCCGAGGGCGAGGCGCGCATCATCCTGGATCGCGTTCGGCGGCAGACGCCGGATGCCGCCGGTCGAGACCGTCATCGACGCGGAGGGCCTGCTCGGCCTGCAGGCCGCCGTGGAGCGCATCCACGTCGATCCCGATGTCGCGCGGTACTGCGTGGATCTCGTGCGCGCCACCCGGGCCGCGACGAACGTGGCCGTCGGCGCTTCGCCGCGCGGATCGCAGGCGCTGGTGCTCGTCGGGCGCGCCCTCGCCGCACTGGACGGCCGGGCCTACGTGCGACCCGACGACATCAAGCGCATCGCCGAGCCCGTGCTCGCCCATCGGCTGACGCTGACTCCGCAGGCCTGGGCGCAGGGGGTCGACCCGGCGTCGATCGTGGCGACGGTCGTCGCTCAGACGCCGGTCCCGCCGACGATCGCGGGCGCGCCGAGCGCGGTGTCCGCGTGACGAGGGCGACCGTATGAGCGAGTTCCGTACGGCGGCTCCGTCGATCGGGGCTCCCGGTGCTCGCGTGACGGCGCCGCTGGTGTGGCATCGCACACCCGTCGTCGCGGTCGCCCTCGCCGGCGCCGTGCTGCTCGCCGCGGTCGGCCTCGCGCTGTCCCGCCCCGACCTCGTCGCCGTCGGGATCCCGCTCGCACTGTGCTTCGTCTGGACTCTGCTGCGCCGTCCCTCCGGCGGGATGCTTGAGGTCGCGCTGAGCGCCGCCGCGGGGAGGGCACCGTCGAAGGGCGGGTCGACATCGGGGCGGAGGCCGACTGGGCACAGCTCGCCGTCGATCAGGCCGGACGGCGGACGGGCATGGCCGACGTGGCCCCGGTCGGGGGCGCGCTGCGCTCCCGCGCCCGGCTGCGACACTCCGGTCCGGTCGAGCTGCTCGTCGTCACGGCGAGAGCCGTGGCGCTGGACGGCGCATGGATCTCGAGCGCCGCGCCGACGGCCCGGCTGCGCTGGAACGCCGTACCCGCACTGCGCCGGCTCCGCGAGCTGCCGGTGGCACCGCGGCTGACCGGGCTGCACGGCGCTCACGAGGGCGCGAGGCCCGGGCAGGGCGGCGACTTCCGGGACATCCATCCCTTCGCGCCCGGTGATGAGCTGCGTCGGGTCGACTGGCGTGCGACCGCGCGGCTCGCGCGGACGCCAGGGGAACTGTATGTGCGCCGGGTGAACACGCTCAGCGACAGCTCGGTGGTGATCGCCGTCGACACTGCCGACGACCTCGGCGAGGTCGTCGCGACCTGGGGGACCGGCGATCTCGAGCACAGCGGCACCACCTCGCTCGACCTCGCGCGCGAAGCAGCCCTGTCGATCGCGACCGCGGCTATCGAGACGGGCGATCGGGTGGCGTTCCACGAGCTCGCGCCCGGCGGGCGCAGCCTGCGCAGCGGGGCCGGGGCTCGGCACCTGGCGCGCCTGCGCGACGTGATCTCCGCCACGGGGCCCAGCGGAGACGGCTCGCGGTTCCGACGCACGCCGCCGGTCCCGCAGGGCTCCATCGTCTTCGTGCTGTCCACCTTCTTCGACGGGGCCGCCGCCGAGCTCGCCACCCGCTGGCGCGCCTCGGGCCACGCCGTGGTCGCCGTCGACGTGCTGCCCGATCCCGATGACGCGCGCCTGAGCGTCGAGCAGAGGCTGGCGACGCGCACCCTGCTCGCCGAGCGCAGCGACATCCTCGTCGACCTGCGGCGCACCGGCGTGGATGTGCTCGCCTGGCGGGGTGGCGATGCTGACTCCACGCTCCGGATGCTACTCCGCGGCCGGCATGCGCACTCGACGGCGGTGCGGCGATGAAGGGACTCTCGCGGCGGTCGCACGGCTTCCGTGTGCCGGCATCCGTTCCGGGGCTCGTGATCCGGCTTGTTCTCGTGGCTCTCGTGATCGCCGTCTCCTTCGCACTGATCCCCGTGCCGATGTGGCGCTGGATCGCGATCGCGGCGGCGACGGCGAGCGTGATCGTGCCGCGCACGATGGTGGCGTGGGTGGCCGCGGCGTCCCTCCCGGTCGGGATGCTGATGACGGAACCGTCCGCGGCTCGCACGGCGCTGGCGGTGCTGCTGGTGCACGCGATCCACGTGCTGGCGGCGATCGGGCTCACCGTGCCGCTGCGCTCGCGGCTCGCGCTGCGCGCGCTGCTGCCGAGCGCGCGCCGGTTCACGGTGATCCAGCTGATCGCCCAGCCGCTCGCGTTCGCGGGATCGCTGCTGGTCGCGCAGTCGTCCGGCGTCCGGATCGCCTGGCTCGCCCCGCTGGGAGCGGTGCTGCTGCTCGCCGGGATCGTGCTCGCCCTGCGTGCGCTGCGCCGAGTGGATGCCGCACGGGGTGCCGGCGCCGGTCGCTGAGAGCTCGTCCGGCCCCGGTGTCGGTGGCCCCTCCTAGACTTGTCTGGTGCCCATTGTTCCCGTCGCCAGCTCAGGAAAACTCAGTGTCCGCGGTGCCCGCGTCCACAATCTCAAGAACGTCGACATCGAGATCCCGCGTGACTCGCTGGTCGTCTTCACCGGTCTGTCCGGTTCCGGCAAGTCCAGCCTCGCGTTCGACACGATCTTCGCAGAGGGACAGCGCCGCTACGTCGAGTCGCTGAGCGCGTACGCGCGCCAATTCCTCGGCCAGGTCGACCGCCCCGACGTGGACTTCATCGAGGGGCTCAGCCCGGCGGTGTCGATCGACCAGAAGTCGACGAACCGCAACCCGCGCTCGACCGTCGGCACGATCACCGAGATCTACGACTACATGCGTCTGCTGTGGGCGCGCATCGGCGTGCCGCACTGCCCCGAGTGCGGTGAGCGCATCCAGCGTCAGACCGTGCAGCAGATCGCCGATCAGCTCATGGAGCTGCCCGAGCGCACCCGCTACCAGATCGTCGCTCCCGTCGTCTCCCAGAAGAAGGGCGAGTTCGTCGATCTGTTCCGCGAGCTCGGTGCCAAGGGCTACTCGCGCGCGATCGTCGACGGCGATCTCATCCAGCTGGCCGAGCCGCCGAAGCTGAAGAAGAGCTACAAGCACGACATCGCCGTGGTCGTCGATCGTCTCGTCGCATCCGACGACATCCTCGGCCGCGTGACCGACTCGGTCGAGACGGCGCTGGGCCTCGCCGGCGGCGTCGTGCAGGTCAACTACGTCGATCAGGAGGGGGACGCCGCGTGGCAGTCGTTCTCCGAGAGGCTGGCGTGCCCGAACGGGCATCCGATCACCCTCACCGAGATCGAGCCGCGCACGTTCTCGTTCAACGCGCCGTTCGGCGCCTGCCCGGCCTGCTCGGGCCTGGGCACGCGCATGTCGGTCGACGTCGATCTCATGCTCGGCGACGAGGAGCTGTCGATCCGCGAGGGCGTCATCATCCCGTGGACCACGCAGGGCAAGGGGCTGTTCCAGTACTACGAGCGACTGCTCGAGGGGCTCTCGAACGACCTGGACTTCTCGCTGGACACGCCGTGGCGCGAGCTGCACTCCGACGTGCGCGAGGCCGTCCTGCGCGGCGACAACTACAAGGTCACCGTCAAGTGGAAGAACCGCTACGGGCGCGAGATGCGCTACACCTCGGGCTTCGAGGGCGTCGTGCCGTACATCGAGCGACAGTACATGCAGGCCGAGTCCGACACGCAGCGCCAGCGCTGGGCCGAGTACCTGCGCGAGGTGCCCTGCCCGGTCTGCAACGGCGACCGACTGCGGCCCGAGGTGCTGTCGGTGCTCGTGCACGGGCACTCGATCTCGGAGGTCTCGCACCTCAGCCTGGCCGATGCCCGCGAGTTCATGGAGCACCTGGTGCTCTCTGACCGCGAGGCCAAGATCGCCGCGCAGGTGCTGCGCGAGATCCGGCTGCGACTCGACTTCCTGCTGCAGGTCGGGCTGGCCTACCTCAACCTCAGCCGCTCGGCGGGCTCGCTGTCCGGCGGCGAGGCGCAGCGCATCCGACTGGCCACGCAGATCGGCTCCGGGCTCACCGGCGTGCTGTACGTGCTCGACGAGCCGTCCATCGGCCTGCACCAGCGCGACAACCGCCGCCTGATCGAGACGCTCGAGACCCTGCGCGACCTGGGCAACACCCTCATCGTGGTCGAGCACGACGAGGAGACCATCCAGGCCGCCGACTGGGTCGTCGACATCGGTCCGGGCGCCGGCGTCGGCGGGGGAGCGGTCGTGCACTCCGGCCCGTACTCCTCGCTGCTGGCCGACACCGAGTCGATCACCGGTGACTACCTCGCCGGCCGCCGCGAGATCACGACCCCGGCGAAGCGCAGGCGCATCGATCGCAAGCGGATGCTGGGCGTCGTCGGCGCGCGCGAGAACAACCTGAAGAACGTGTCCGCCGACTTCCCGCTCGGAGTGATGACCGCGGTCACCGGCGTGAGCGGCTCGGGCAAGTCCTCGCTGGTCAACGACATCCTCTACCAGGTGCTGGCGTCCAGGCTCAACGGGGCCCGCACCGTGCCGGGCAAGCACACCAGGGTCACCGGGCTCGACAATCTCGACAAGGTCGTTCATGTCGACCAGGCACCGATCGGCCGCACCCCGCGATCGAACCCGGCGACGTACACCGGTGTCTTCGATCGCATCCGCACGCTGTTCAGCGAGACGCCCGAGGCGAAGGTGCGCGGCTACCTTCCCGGGCGGTTCAGCTTCAACGTCAAGGGCGGTCGCTGCGACGCCTGCTCCGGCGATGGCACGATCAAGATCGAGATGAACTTCCTGCCCGACGTGTACGTCGACTGCGAGGTCTGTCACGGCAAGCGGTACAACCGCGACACCCTCGCCGTGCACTACAAGGGCAAGAACATCGCCGAGGTGCTCGAGATGCCGATCGAGGAGGCGGCGGGGTTCTTCGAGGCGATCCCGGCGATCCACCGCTACATGAAGACGCTGGTCGACGTGGGGCTGGGGTACGTGCGGCTCGGGCAGTCGGCGACCACGCTCTCCGGCGGCGAGGCGCAGCGCGTCAAGCTCGCCACCGAGCTGCAGCGCCGGTCGAACGGCCGCAGTGTCTACGTGCTCGACGAGCCCACCACCGGTCTGCACTTCGAAGACGTCCGCAAGCTGCTCGAAGTGCTGAACGGCCTGGTCGACAAGGGCAACACGGTGATCGTCATCGAGCACAACCTCGACGTGATCAAGTCCGCCGACTGGGTCATCGACCTCGGTCCCGAGGGCGGCGCCGGTGGCGGCGAGATCATCGCGACAGGCACACCGGAGCAGATCGCCAGGGCCGCGGGCAGCCACACCGGGCAGTTCCTCGCCGAGGTCCTCGGCACTTCGACAGGCTCAGTGACCCAGATGGTCAGGGAGCGCAAGGCCGGCTGATGGCCGACGTGCTCCCGTACCGGCCGCGGACCGGGAGATCCCGACCGACCCCGGGGTCTACCGGTTCCGCGATGCGGACGGCCGGGTGCTCTACGTCGGCAAGGCGAAGAACCTGCGTCAGCGGCTGTCGAACTACTTCGCTCCGCTGCGCACACTGCACGAGCGCACCAGGCGGATGGTCACGACCGGCGGCATCCGTGGAGTGGACGGTCGTCGCGACCGACGTCGACTCGCTCCAGCTGGAGTACATGTGGATCAAGGAGTTCGATCCGCCCTTCAACGTGCGTTACCGGGACGACAAGTCCTACCCGTTCATGGCGATCACGCTCGCCGACGAGGCGCCGCGCGTGATCGTCACGCGCAACAGGCGGATCCCGGGGCGAAGTACTTCGGCCCGTTCCCCAAGGTGTGGGCGGTGCACGACACGATCGACCTGATGGTCAAGGCCTTCCCGATCCGCACCTGCAGCGACTCCAGCTATCGCAAGGCGATGCAGACCGGCAGGCCGTGCTTCCCCGGCCAGATCGGCAAGTGCGGCGGGCCCTGCTCGATGACGTGCACCATCGAGGAGCACCGTGCGATGGTCGACGACTTCATCGCGTTCATGGAGGGCGGCGACGAGCGCTTCACCCGCGAGCTCACCAAGCGGATGCGGGAGGCGTCCGCCGCGATGGACTACGAGGCCGCGGCGAGGTACCGCGACAAGCTCGCCTCGATCGACGCCGTTCTCGGCAAGAGCGCTCTGGTGCTGCCCGCCGACGAGGACGCCGACCTGTTCGGCATCGCCGAGGACGAGCTCTCCGCAGCCGTGCAGCACTTCGTGATCCGGGGTGGCCGCGTGCGCGGCGTGCGCGCCACGGCGATCGACAAGGAGCTCGACATCTCCGGCTCCGACCTGGTCGACCAGGTGTTGCAGCGCGCCTACGGGGAGTCCGCCGACGTGCCGCGGCGCATCCTGGTGCCGTCACTGCCCGACGACGCCGTCGAACTCGAGCAGTGGCTGCGCGAGCGACGCGGCAAGAAGGTCGAGATCGCCGTGGCGCAGCGCGGGCAGCGCGCCGAGCTCATGCGCACCGCCACGCTGAACGCGACGCAGGCGCTGATCCGGCACAAGACCAAGCGCACCAGCGACTACGTCGCCCGCACACAGGCGCTCACCGACCTGCAGGAGGCGCTCGGCATGGACGAGGCGCCGCTGCGGATCGAATGCTACGACATCTCGCACCTCGGCGGCACGAACGTCGTCGCCTCGATGGTGGTCTTCGAGGACGGGCTGCCGCGCAAGGATCAGTACCGCTCGTTCAACATCGCCGAGACGACGGATGACACCGATTCGATGTATCAGGTGCTCATGCGCCGGCTCGCGCACATCGACCGCCAGGGTTCCCCGGTCGTTGAGCGAGCGGAGCGAGACGAAACGCCCGATCCCACGGCCGAGCTCGTCGACCCTTCGGCAGGCTCAGGGACCCAGCCCAAGAGGCCCCGGTTCGCCTACCGCCCGCAGCTGCTCATCGTCGACGGCGGCCAGCCGCAGGTCGCCGCCGCCGCGAGGGCACTGCGCGACAGCGGAGCCACCGGCATCGCACTGTGCGGGATCGCCAAGCGCCTCGAGGAGATCTGGCTGCCCGGCGATGACTATCCGGTCATCCTGCCCCGCACCAGTGAGGCGCTCTATCTCGTGCAGCGGCTGCGTGACGAGGCGCACCGGTTCGCCATCACCCACCAGCGCCGCCGGCGCCGACGCGACATCACCACGGTGCTGTCCGAGGTCCCCGGACTCGGGGACGCCAGGATCAAGGCACTGCTGAAGCACTTCGGCTCCGTCGCGAAGCTGCGCGCCGCCGACGCGGAGCAGATCCAGGAGGTCAGCGGGATCGGTCCGGCACTCGCGCGCAGCATCCAGGCACGGCTCTCGAAGGGAACCGCAGAGGAGACGGCGCGACCGGCCGGCGCCCTCGAAGCGGGCGAGGCCCCCTGAAGCTGGAGGCCGAGGGAAGGGGCGCCATGACCGCGGCGGAGACGGCGGACGAAGAGACCACTGTCGAGGAGCAGGGCGAGTTCCTCATCGTCACCGGCATGTCAGGGGCCGGCCGCACCACAGCGGCGAACGCCCTCGAAGACCTCGGCTGGTACGTGGTCGACAACCTGCCCCCGCAGATCCTGCGCCCGCTGCTCGATCTCACCGGTATGGGCGGGGCGAACCTGCCGAAGGTGGCGGCCGTGGTCGACGTGCGTGGCCGCAATCTCTTCGACGACTTCCCCGGTGTCGCGCGCGCCCTGCGCTCCCGCGGGTCGGGAGTGAAGGTGCTGTTCCTGGACGCGTCCGATGACGTGCTGGTGCGCCGGTTCGAGTCCGTGCGGCGGCCGCATCCGCTGCAGGGCGACGGCACGCTGCTGGACGGCATCCGCACCGAGCGCTCCCGCCTGGCGATGGTTCGCGAGGCGGCGGATCTGGTGATCGACACCACGAACCTGAACATCCACCAACTGGCCACTCAGGTCACCGAGATGTTCTCCGAGGAGGGGGCGGCGCGCCATCGCCTGACGCTGCTCAGCTTCGGATTCAAGTACGGGCTGCCCACCGACGTCGACCTCGTCGCCGACATGCGCTTCCTGCCCAACCCGTTCTGGAACGAGGAGCTGCGCGGGCTGACCGGCCAGGACGAGTCGGTCCGTGAGTACGTGCTGTCGCGCGACGGCGCGAAGGAGTTCCTGGACGCCTACGCGACCGCGCTCGTGCCCGTGCTCGAGGGGTACCAGCGCGAGAACAAGAGTCATTCCACGGTCGCGATCGGATGCACCGGGGGCAAGCACCGTTCGGTGGCGATGGCAGAGGAATTGGGCCGCAGGCTCGGTCAGATCCCCGGGGTGGCCGTCAACATCCGCCACCGCGACCTCGGCCGGGAGTAGGCTCTCTGGAACGTTGGGGACGGCCGGTTCCTTGTAAGCTTGTCCCTTGCGCCGCGATCCGGCGCGCGGAGCAAGAGGAGTCCCGTGGCACTAACCACCGACGTCAAGGCGGAACTGGTCAGCATCCGGAACGCACCCCCTTCGGTGCGCGTCGCGGAGGTGACCACCATCCTCCGGTTCGCCGGCGGTCTGCACTCCATCGCGGGTCGCGTCGCCGTCGAGGCCGAGGTGGATGCGGAGACGCTGGCGCGTCGTGTCGCCCGCGATCTCGCGGAGATCTACGGCGTGCGACCCGAGATCGCCCAGGTGAAGTCCAGCACCGCGCAGACCGGCGGAGCGGCCGAGAGCCCGCGCTGGGCCGTGCGCGTGATCGCCGCGGGTGAGACCCTCGCCCGTCAGACCGGTCTTCTCGACCCTCGTCGCCGTCCGGTCGCGCGGTCTGCCGAACCGTCTGACCACGGGTTCGCGCGAGGAGCTCGCCGGCATCTGGCGCGGTGCGTTCCTCGCCGCCGGTTCGCTCAGCGAGCCCGGCCGTTCTGCGATGCTCGAGGTCGCCTGCCCGTCGTCCGAGGCCGCGATGGCCCTGGTCGGTGCGGCGCACCGTCTCGGCATCGCCTCCAAGGCCCGCGAGGTGCGCGGCATGCCGCGCGTCGTCGTGCGCGAGGGCGAGGCGATCCGCGGCATCCTGGCCGTGATGGGCGCCCAGCGGACCGCCGCGGCCTGGGAGGAGATGCGCCAGCGTCGCGAGGTGCGCGCCGGCGTGAACCGCCTCGTGAACTTCGACGACGCCAACCTGCGCCGGTCCGCGCAGGCAGCCGTCGCCGCCTGTGCGCGCGTCGAGCGCGCACTCGAGATCCTCGGCGACGAGGTTCCGGAACACCTGCGCGTCGCCGGCCGTCTGCGGCTGGAGCACCGCGAGGCCAGCCTCGACGAGCTCGGCCATCACGCCGAGCCGCCGCTGACCAAGGACGCCGTCGCAGGCCGCATCCGCCGTCTGCTGGCGATGGCCGACAAGCGCGCGCAGCAGGAGGGCATCCCGGGCACCGAGGCCGCAGTTCCGGCCGGCCTGGACGGCTGAACACCCGCATTCTTTCCGCATCGTGGGCGCTTCCGCACCGGAGGCGCCCACGATCCGTATCCCGTGGTCATCCTCGGAAGCTTCCGGTCCGCAGGCGCGTTGTCGTCAGTAGGATGAGACTCGTCCGCTCTGCCCCGCACACGGCGGCGCAGGGGAACGACAAGCGCCGCGGCGCGGCGCGGATTGGATGAAATCGACATGGCGACTTACACGCTCCCCGACCTTCCGTACGACTACGCGGCGCTCGAGCCGCACATCAGCGCCAAGATCATGGAGCTGCACCACGACAAGCACCACGCCGCGTACGTCGCGGGCGCGAACACCGCGCTGGAGGCCCTCGCAGAGGCGCGCGACAGCGGCAACCTGGCGAACGTGAACAAGCTCGAGAAGGATCTCGCGTTCAACCTCGGCGGCCACGTGAACCACTCGATCTTCTGGACCAACCTCTCGCCGAACGGCGGCGGTCAGCCCGAGGGCGAGCTGAAGGCGGCCATCGAGGAGTTCTTCGGCTCCTTCGAGAAGTTCCAGGCCCACTTCACCGCTGCGGCCATGGGCATCCAGGGCTCGGGCTGGGCCGTGCTGAGCTGGGACCCGATCGGCGCCCGCCTGATCATCCAGCAGCTGTTCGACCAGCAGGGCAACACCGCCCAGGGCACGATCCCGCTGTTCCAGCTGGACATGTGGGAGCACGCCTTCTACCTGGACTACCTCAACGTCAAGGCGGACTACGTCAAGGCTGCCTGGAACATCGCCAACTGGGAGAACGTGTCCCAGCGCTTCGTAACGGCGCGTGAGAACACCTCCGGGCTGCTGGTACTGTCGTAAAAGATGGGCGTCCTGATGGGCGCTGAAGCCCATCAGGACGCCGTTGTCCGTGCAATCCGCAAGAATCACGCAATTCCTCGAGTAAGAACCAGGAGACTTTCGTGTCTGTCAAGATCGGTATCAACGGCTTCGGTCGTATCGGGCGTAACTTCCTCCGCGCGGCCCTCGCGCAGAACGCTGACCTGGAGATCGTCGCTGTCAACGACCTCACTGACAACAAGGCCCTCGCGCACCTGCTGAAGTACGACTCGGTCGGCGGACGTCTCGGTGTGGACGTCTCCTACGAGGGTGACGTGATCACCGTCGGCGGCAAGGACATCAAGGTCTTCGAGGAGCGCGACCCCGCGAACCTGCCCTGGGGCGAGCTGGGCGTCGACATCGTCATCGAGTCGACCGGCCGCTTCACCAAGGCCGAGGACGCCGCCAAGCACATCGCCGGCGGCGCCAAGAAGGTCATCATCTCGGCTCCTGCCACCGGAGCGGACGGCACGTTCGTCATCGGCGTGAACGAGGAGACCTACGACCCGGCGAACCACAACATCATCTCGAACGCTTCCTGCACCACGAACTGCCTCGCGCCGCTCGCCAAGGTGTTCAACGACACGTTCGGCATCGAGCGCGGCTTCATGATGACCGCGCACGCCTACACGGCCGACCAGAACCTGCAGGACGGCCCGCACGGCGACCTGCACCGCGCGCGCGCCGCCGCGATCAACATCGTCCCGGCCTCGACCGGTGCCGCCAAGGCCATCGGCCTGGTCCTGCCGGAGCTGAACGGCAAGCTCAGCGGCTCGTCGTACCGTGTCCCGGTGCCCACCGGCTCGATCGTCGACCTCACCCTGGTGACCACCCGCGACGACCTGACCGTCGACGAGATCAACGCCGCCTACCGCGCGGCAGCCGCCGACGGACGCCTGCAGGGCATCCTGAAGTACAACGAGGACCCGATCGTGTCGAGCGACATCCAGCTCGACCCGCACTCCTCGGTCTTCGACGCCGGTCTGACCAACGTCGACGGCAACCTCGTCAAGGTCTCGAGCTGGTACGACAACGAGTGGGGCTACTCCAACCGTCTCGTCGATCTGACCGAGTACGTGGCCGAGCGTCTCTAAACTCTCTTCCATGACACTGCGCACCCTCGACTCCCTCCGGGACTCCGTAGGTTCGCTGGAAGGCAAGCGCGTCATCGTCCGTTGTGACCTCAACGTCCCCCTGCGGGACGGGGTCATCACGGACGATGGCCGCGTTCGGGCCTCCCTGCCGACCCTCAACGCCCTGATCAACGCCGGCGCCCGCGTCGTCGTCTGCTCCCACCTGGGCCGCCCCGACGGCGCGCCCGACCCGCAGTACAGCCTCGCCCCCGTGGCGCAGCGGCTGTCCGAGCTGCTCGGCAAGCCGGTCGCCTTCGCGCGCGACACGACCGGCGAGTCCGCCCAGCAGGCCGTCGCATCGCTCGAGGACGGCGGCGTCGTCGTGCTCGAGAACCTGCGGTTCAACCCGGGTGAGACCTCGAAGGACGACGCCGAGCGCGCCGCCTTCGCCGCTCGTCTCGCCGCGCTCGGCGACGCGATGGTGTCCGACGGCTTCGGTGTCGTGCATCGCAAGCAGGCGAGCGTCTACGAGCTCGCGCAGCAGCTGCCCTCCGCGGCCGGACTGCTGATCGCGACCGAGCTGGACGTGCTCGATCGCCTCACCGAGAACCCCGAGCGTCCGTACACGGTCGTGCTCGGCGGCTCGAAGGTGAGTGACAAGCTGGGCGTGATCTCGCACCTGCTTCCTCGGGTCGACCGCCTGCTCGTCGGCGGCGGAATGCTCTTCACCTTCCTCGCAGCCGAGGGCCATGCCGTGGCCTCCAGCCTGCTCGAGAAGGACCAGCTCGACACCGTCCGCGGCTACATCGCCGAGGCGAAGGAGCGCGGTGTCGAACTCGTCCTCCCGACCGATGTCGTCGTGGCATCAGGGTTCGCCGCCGACGCCGCACACGAGATCGTCGCGGCGGATGCGATCGAGCAGAGCTCGCTCGGCGCATCCGGCATCGGCCTGGACATCGGCCCGGACACGGCAGCGGCGTTCGCCGCGGCCATCCGCGATTCGAAGACGGTGTTCTGGAACGGTCCGATGGGCGTGTTCGAGTTCCCGGCGTTCGCGGCCGGCACCAAGGCGGTCGCTCAGGCGCTGACCGAGGTCGACGGCCTCGGTGTGGTCGGCGGCGGCGACTCGGCCGCGGCCGTGCGTCAACTCGGATTCGCCGACGATCAGTTCGGACACATCTCGACGGGCGGAGGCGCCAGCCTCGAGTTCCTCGAGGGCAAGAAGCTCCCCGGCTTGGAGGTACTCGGATGGGCGTGAATTCGTCTGCTGCGCAGCACAGGAAGCGCACTCCGCTGATCGCGGGCAACTGGAAGATGAATCTCGACCACCTGCAGGCGGTCGCCACGGTGCAGAAGCTGCACTGGACCCTGAAGGACGCCGGGCACGAGAACGGCTCGGTCGAGGTCGCGGTGTTCCCGCCGTTCACCGACATCCGCAGCGTGCAGACACTGATCGACGCGGACAAGATCGCCTTCGGGCTCGGCGCGCAGGACGTCTCGGCGCACGACTCCGGCGCGTACACCGGTGAGGTGTCCGGCGCGTTCCTGTCGAAGCTCGGCGTGGGATACGTGATCATCGGGCACTCCGAGCGACGCGAGTACCACGCGGAGTCCGACGAGATCGTGAACGCCAAGGTGCTCGCCGCGCTGAAGCACGGCCTCGTGCCGGTGATCTGCGTGGGCGAGACCGCCGGAGGACCTGGAGACGCACGGCGCCAGCGCCGTGCCCGCCGGGCAGCTCGAAGCCGCTCTCGCGGGTGTTCCCGCGTCGGCCGACATCGTCGTGGCGTACGAGCCGGTCTGGGCCATCGGCTCGGGCCAGGCGGCGACGCCGGCGCAGGCGCAGGAGGTCTGCCAGGCGCTGCGTCAGGTGATCGCCCGTGTTCTCGACGAGGATGCCGCCGGCGCGGACGCGCGTGCTGTACGGCGGCAGCGTGAAGTCGGGCAACATCGCGAGCTTCATGCGCGAGCCCGACGTCGACGGAGCCCTGGTGGGCGGTGCGAGCCTCGTCGTGGACGAGTTCGCGGCCATCATCCGCTTCGAGAAGCACGTCGGCGTCTGAGCGTCGCGGGATGCCCCGGAAGGGGCACCCCGTATAATCGACAGTCATGCGGGCCGTTCGGCCCCGGTGAAAGGCTTCTCCCCGTGCAGGTTCTCGAGTTCGTGCTGCAGGTGCTGCTGGGCATCAGCAGCGTTCTGCTGACTCTTCTCATCCTTCTCCACAAGGGCCGCGGTGGCGGTCTCTCCGACATGTTCGGCGGCGGCATGACCGCATCCGTCGGGTCGTCGGGTCTTGCGGAGCGCAACCTCAACCGGTTCACGATCGTGCTGGCCCTGGTGTGGTTCATCTCGATCGTGGGGCTCGGTCTCATCACGAAGGTCGGGGTGGTCTGATGGCCACCGGCGGCAACGCGATCCGCGGCACGCGGGTCGGCTCCGGCCCGATGGGGGAGCAGGACCACGGCTACCACGCCGACCGCATCGCCGTCTCGTACTGGGACGGCCTCGGCAACGAGACCGTGCGGTACTTCGCGGCGGGCCTGCCCGAGGAGGAGATCCCGGACATCATCGATCACCCGCACACCGGTCTGCCGGCCGGGCGCGACAAGCAGAACCCGCCGGAGCTCGCCAAGGCCGAGCCCTACAAGACGCACCTCGCCTACGTGAAGGAGCGTCGCACCGACGAGGAGGCCGAACAGCTCCTCGAGGACGCGCTCACCCAGCTGCGCGAACGCCGCGGGCAGTAAGCACTCGCTCCTCACCGAACCCCGGGACCTTCAGGGTCCCGGGGTTCGGTGCGTTCAGCGGCATGTCTTCGCGGTGTTCTGCAGCGCCTTCGACGGTGTGCCGTAGATGTTCGCGCCGGAGTCGTACGCGGAGAAGCCCCAGCTCATCGCCCAGGCGGTCGCCCACTGCTCGTTGGCGTCCTGGTCCTCCCAGTCGAACTTCTCGTAGCACTTCGCCGAGATCGAGTGGCCGACCTCGTGCGTGACGAGCGCCCTGGTCCATTCGGCCGGCCAGTACCTCGCGATGGAGTTCGTGAGGGTGATGTGGGAGGTGCCGCCGTCGTTGCCGTCCCAGGTCGCCGTCCCCGCACCGGACTGGCCGGCGCCCTGGCCGAGCAGCCGGTCGGTCCAGACGAACTCGAGGAGCACTCCGCCGGAGATCGAGCGGGCATAGGCCTCCGCCTTGCGGCGCGCGTCGTAGAGGGGCCCCGCCTTGGCGGCCAGCTCGGACTTCGCCGACGCACGCACCGCTGCGACGGCCTCGTCGAGCTCGAGAAGACTGTCGGACGCCCCTTCGTCGAACGAACTCGCGGCGTGCTTCAGGTCCTCCGCGGCCTTGCGCAGCGTGACGATGGGCGCGCACCGGGCATCGACCGTCGACTTCTCGATCGCCGGCACGGCGGTGCGCGCGGTCTGAAGGATGTCGCGGCCCAGGTCGTCGACCTCGCTGATCGTCCCGCTGAGCGATCGCGCCGCTGAGCTCTGAGCGGCGGTGCGGTCATCGAGTGCGGTCGTCCGATCACGCAGATCGGATGCGCGCAGGAACAGCTCCCACGGCATCAGCGGCTTCTCACCGGGGCCGGATGGCGGATCGAGGCCGATCCGGCCTGCATCCGCGCGCTCCTGCGCGAGTCCGTCCGCGGCGGCCGCGAGCGCGGCCCGGTCCTCGGCGCTGAGGAGCTCGGGAGCGGTCACGCCGTCCACGGCCTTCGCGGCGTCGGTCGCCTCATCCGCATCGTCCATCGTCGCGATCAGCGTCGTCGTGGCCGGGGCCGAGGCGGCGCGCGAGCGCTGGAACGCTGCCTCGGCGTCGTCGTAGGAGAGATTCGCCCACAGCTGCACACCGGTGACGGCCAGGCCCACGAGCACCACAGTGCCGGCGCCCCCTAGCCAGGTGCGTCCGCGGCGGCGATCGGCGACTCCGGCGTCGTCAGCGAGCCCGGTGTCGTCAGGACCCTGGGCGTCGGGGCCCGGCTGCTCCGGGGCGATCTCATCCATGGCGAGATCATCCCACGCGCAGACGCGAAAGGCCCCCACCGCAGTGGGGGCCTTTCGCGTTATGGAGGGGATGACGGGAATCGAACCCGCGTAATCAGTTTGGAAGACTGAGGCTCTACCATTGAGCTACATCCCCGGACCGGCTTCACAAGCATAGCGGACGGATCGAGTGCTCCCGTCCGTTAGACTCGTGGAGGCCGTTCCCGCGTGTGCGGGTGTTACCGGGGCGTAGCTCAGCTTGGTAGAGCGCCCGCTTTGGGAGCGGGAGGTCGCAGGTTCAAATCCTGTCGCCCCGACCACGGCCCCCGATACCTCACGGCCGCGCCCTGGCGCGGAAATCACAAGGAGAACGAATCAGCATGGCCAACAGCACCGTCGAGAAGCTGTCCCCGACCCGGGTCAAGCTCAGCATCACGGTCACCCCCGAGGACCTCAAGCCCAGCATCGAGCACGCCTACGAGCACATCGCTCAGGACGTGCAGATCCCCGGCTTCCGCAAGGGCAAGGTCCCCGCGCCGATCATCGACCAGCGCATCGGCCGTGGTGCGGTCATCGAGCACGCCGTGAACGAGGCGCTCGACCGCTTCTTCCGCGAGGCCGCCGCCGAGCACGAGGTCCGCATCGTGGGCCGCCCCTCGGCCGACATCACCCAGTGGCCGAACGAGAAGGACTTCTCCGGCGACCTGCTCGTCGACGTCGAGGTCGACGTCCGTCCCGAGATCGAGCTGCCCGACCTGTCCGGCATCACCGTGACCGTCGATGCCGTCGAGACCGACGACGCCGCCGTCGACGCCGAGCTCGACCGCTTGCGCAGCCGCTTCGGCACGCTCATCCCCGTCGACCGTCCCGCCGCCTCCGGCGACTTCGTCGACCTCGACCTCGTCGCCACCATCGACGGCGCCGAGATCGACCGCGCCGACGGGGTCTCCTACGAGATCGGCTCCGGCGAGCTGCTCGAGGGCATCGACGAGGCGATCGACTCGCTCACCGCTGGTGAGGACACCACCTTCCGCTCGACGCTCGTCGGCGGCGACCACGCCGGTGAGGAGGCCGAGGTCTCGGTGAGCGTCAAGGCTGTCAAGGAGCGCGAGCTGCCTGAGGCCGACGACGACTTCGCGCAGATGGCGAGTGAGTTCGACACCATCGCCGAGCTGCGCGACAGCCTCGTCGAGCGCGTCTCCGAGCAGGGCCTGTTCACGCAGGGCTCCGCTGCGCGCGACCAGCTCATCGAGACTCTTCTCGAGCAGATCGAGATCCCGGTCCCGGCCCAGCTGATCGAGGACGAGGTGCACAACCACCTCGAGTCGGAGGGTCGTCTCGAGGACGACGAGCACCGTGCCGAGGTCGCCGAGGCGAGCGAGAAGCAGTTCCGCACGCAGGTGCTGCTCGACACCATCGCCGAGGGCTCGGACGTGCAGGTCTCGCAGGAGGAGCTCAGCCAGTACCTGATCCAGTCCGCCGCGCAGTACGGCATGGCTCCGCAGGAGTTCGTCGAGGCGCTGCAGGCCGGCAACCAGCTGCCCGCCCTGGTCGGCGAGGTCGCGCGCAACAAGGCGCTGGCGATCGCGCTCGGCAAGGTCTCGGTCGTCGACAGCAACGGCAAGGCCGTCGACCTGACCCCGGTCATCGGTGACGACTCCGACGACGAGGCCGCTGAAGAGGCGCCCGCTGAGGAGAAGCCCGCCAAGAAGGCACCCGCCAAGAAGGCGCCGGCGAAGAAGGCGGACGACGCCGAGGCGCCGGCCAAGAAGGCTCCGGCGAAGAAGGCTCCCGCGAAGAAGGCCGCCGAGAAGGCGGAGGACGCCGAGGACGAGAAGCCGGCCCCGAAGACCCGCGCCGCCAAGAAGGCCGCGGACAAGAAGGACGAGGCCGAGAAGGCGGAGTGATCTCACTCAGATCGTGACGAGAGGCGGATGCTGCGGCATCCGCCTCTCGCGTATCCGGGCGCGCTGATATGCCGACGGCGAACACGGCCGGGCGCCCGGGTTGTCGCCGGTAGATTCGAATCACCGAAACACGGAAACAGGAGCTGAAATGGCTGAACCCCTGGTCGCGACGAGCGTCTTCGACAGGCTGCTGAAGGACCGCATCATCTGGCTGGGCTCAGAGGTGCGCGACGAGAACGCGAACGAGATCTGCGCGAAGATCCTCCTTCTCGCCGCTGAGGACCCTGAGAAGGACATCTACCTCTACATCAACTCGCCCGGTGGCTCGATCACCGCGGGCATGGCGATCTACGACACCATGCAGTTCGTGCCGAACGACATCGTCACCGTCGGCATCGGCATGGCCGCGTCGATGGGCCAGCTGCTGCTCACCAGCGGCACCAAGGGCAAGCGCTACATCACCCCGAACGCCCGCGTGCTGCTGCACCAGCCGCACGGCGGCTTCGGCGGAACGGCCAGCGACATCCAGACGCAGGCGCAGCTCATCCTGTCGATGAAGCAGCGTCTCGCCGAGATCACCGCCGGCCAGACCGGCAAGTCCGTCGAGCAGATCAACGAGGACGGTGACCGCGACCGCTGGTTCACCGCCGACGAGGCGCTCGAATACGGCTTCGTCGACCACATCCGCGAGCACGCCAGCGATGTGCACGGCGGCGGCGGCACGGGCGCCGACGGTTCGGACAAGTAAGCAGGAGAGCACAGACATGTACACACCCACCTTCCGTGCTGCCGGCAGCCTTCCCTCCAGCCGCTACGTGCTCCCGCAGTTCGAGGAGCGCACCGCCTACGGCTTCAAGCGTCAGGACCCGTACAACAAGCTGTTCGAAGATCGTGTTATCTTCCTCGGCGTGCAGGTCGACGACGCGTCGGCCGACGACGTCATGGCGCAGCTGCTCGTGCTGGAGAGCCAGGACTCCGAGCGCGACATCACCATGTACATCAACTCGCCCGGCGGCTCGTTCACCGCGATGACGGCGATCTACGACACCATGCAGTACGTGGCGCCGCAGATCCAGACCGTCGTCCTGGGCCAGGCGGCATCCGCGGCATCCGTGCTTCTCGCCGCCGGCGCCCCCGGCAAGCGCCTCGCGCTGCCCAACGCCCGCGTGCTCATGCACCAGCCGGCGATGGGCGAGGCGGGTCAGGGCCAGGCATCCGACATCGAGATCCAGGCCGCCGAGATCCTGCGCATGCGCACCTGGCTCGAGGAGACCATGGCCAAGCACACCGGCCAGGAGGTCTCGAAGGTCAACCGCGACATCGACCGCGACAACATCCTCTCGGCCGAGCAGGCCAAGGAGTACGGCATCGTCGACCAGGTGCTCACCAGCCGCAAGCGCGCCTGAGGCATCCTGCTTCGAGGGCGGTCCGGGATACCCGGGCCGCCCTTTCGCGTGCGCGGCGGGCACCCGCCGCGCAGTTGTGCTCCTGACGCGGATGCCGCGGCCGCACAAGTCCGCGGGAAGCGCCCGTCTCCGCGCGAGGTGCTCGGGCGGTTCCGTTCTACCTCCGGCGCGGGAATGTGCGCGTCACGCGGATGCTGCGAACAGGCGTGTCCGCGGGAGGCGCACAAGTCCGCGGGACGCGCTCGTGTGTTCGGGCGCGGTTGCGCAACCGAGCCGCGGATGCTGCTCATATGAGCAGACTGGCGCGCGCGGCGCGCAGCATCAGTACCCTGGAATCAGCGAAGGGAGGATGCCGTGGAAGACGAGCTGCTGATGGTGCGTGTCGCCGAACTGACCTACGACGAGGGCAAGACCCAGGACGAGGTCGGCGCGCTGCTCGGCATCTCCCGGTGGAAGGCCGGCCGCCTGCTCGTGCAGGCCCGGGAGCGCGGCATCGTGCGCATCGAGATCGTGCACCCGCGTGCCCGGCGTCTCGGCCTGGAGCGTGCGCTGTGCGAGCGGTTCGGCCTGACCGACGCGATCGTCGCCCCGGCATCCGACGGTCAGGAGCTCGAGCGCGTGGCGCAGGCCGCCGCCGACTACCTGACAGCTCTCCGCCCGGTGCCCCGCACCCTCGCCGTGAGCTGGGGGCGCACCCTGACCGCGGTCGCCGATGCGCTGCCCGAGGGGTGGAGCCGCGGCGTCACCGTCGTGCAGACCAACGGGGGAGTGACCGTCAACCGCCGTTCCGGCAACGCGGCATCCCTGGCCTCCACGATCGCTCAGCGGGGAGGAGGCCACGCGGTGCTGCTGCCGAGCCCCGCGATCCTCGAGCGCGTCGAGACCAAGCGGGCCATCGAGGCCGACCGCACCGTCGGCGGCATCCTCGAGCAAGCCGCCAACGCTCAGACCTACCTGTTCACCGCCGGCGCCTGCGACCCGGCATCCGCACACGTCGAGAACGGCTACCTGACCGAGGACGACATCGCTGAACTCGCGCGTCGCGGCGCGGTCGGCGACGTGCTGGGCCGCTACATCGACGCCGACGGCAACATCGTCGACCCGCAGCTCGACGAGCGGACCGTCGGCATCGACCTGGATCGGCTGCGCGCGGCCGACCGGGCGATCTTCGTCTCGGCGGGAGAGACGAAGCACGACATCGCGCGTACAGTCGTCAGCACCGGGCTGTGCACCGTGCTGGTGACGGATGAGACCTCTGCCCGAGCCCTCTTGGAGGAAAAGTGACCACGACCGACCTGAGTACGAGAGACGTGGGCCGCCGCACGGCTGTCGACGTGCTGGGCGCCGAGCCCGACGACGCAACCCTGCGGCGCTTCCTGCACGGCCTTCCCGGAGTGGACGCCGTCGGCCTGGAGCAGCGTGCGGCGGGCCTCGCGACCCGTTCGATCAAGACGACATCGAAGGCCTGGGCGCTCGACAAGATCATCTCGCTGATCGACCTGACCACCCTCGAGGGCGCCGACACGGCCGGAAAGGTCCGCTCGCTCGTCTCGAAGGCGAAGACACCGGATGCCGCAGACCCGAGCACTCCGCGCGTGGCTGCCGTGTGCGTCTACGGCGACATGGTGCCGCACGCGATCGGGGCGCTCGGCGACGCGCACGGCGACCCCGACGACGGGTTGATCTCGGTCGCCGCCGTCGCCACCGCGTTCCCGTCCGGCCGCGCGTCGCTCGAGGTCAAGCTGGCCGACACCGCAGACGCGGTCGCCGCCGGCGCCGACGAGATCGACATGGTCATCGACCGCGGCGCTTTCCTCTCCGGCCACTACGGCCTCGTCTTCGACCAGATCGCCCGCGTGAAGGAGGCCTGCCGTCGCCCCGACGGCAGCCACGCCTCGCTCAAGGTCATCATGGAGACCGGCGAGCTGAACACCTACGACAACATCAAGCGCGCGTCGTGGCTGTCGATCCTCGCCGGCGGCGACTTCATCAAGACCTCGACCGGCAAGGTGCAGCCGGCCGCCACGCTGCCCACCACCCTGCTCATGCTCGAGACGGTGCGGGACTGGCATCGGGCCACGGGAGAGAAGATCGGCGTGAAGCCCGCCGGCGGCATCCGCTCGTCGAAGGATGCCGTGCGCTACCTCGTCACCGTCGCCGAGACGGCAGGCGAGGAATGGCTGCAGCCGCACCTGTTCCGTTTCGGCGCCTCCAGCCTTCTCAACGATGTGCTGCTGCAGCGTCAGAAACTGACCACCGGCCATTACTCCGGCCCGGACTACGTCACCATCGACTGACACTTCGACAAGCTCAGTGACCCAAGGAATCAATATGACATTTCTGGAATACGCTCCGGCGCCCGAGTCGAAGGCGATCCTGAACCTGCGCGACAGCTACGGGCTGTTCATCGACGGCGAGTTCACCGACGGCGGAGGCAAGAGCTTCGTCACGATCTCACCGGCCGACGAGAGCCGCATCGCCGAGATCGCCGCCGCCGACGAGCACGACGTCGACCGCGCCGTGGCCGCCGCGCGCCGTGCCTACGAGAAGACCTGGTCGAAGATGAGCGGACGGGACAGAGGCAAGTACCTGTTCCGCATCGCCCGTCTCGTGCAGGAGCGCGCCCGCGAGCTCGCCGTGGCCGAGAGCCTCGACAACGGCAAGCCGATCAAGGAGAGCCGCGACGTCGACGTGCCGCTGGTCGCGTCCTGGTTCTTCTACTACGCCGGCTGGGCGGACAAGCTGGACTACGCCGGGCTGGGCGCGAACCCCAGGGCGCTGGGTGTCGCAGGACAGATCATCCCGTGGAACTTCCCGCTGCTGATGCTGGCCTGGAAGCTCGCGCCGGCCCTGGCCGCAGGCAACACCGTGGTGCTGAAGCCGGCCGAGACCA
This sequence comes from Microbacterium sp. KUDC0406, assembly GCF_021582875.1. NCBI lineage: Bacteria > Bacillati > Actinomycetota > Actinomycetes > Micrococcales > Microbacteriaceae > Microbacterium > Microbacterium sp. KUDC0406. Next base: position 768,529 of record NZ_CP091138.1, read on the forward strand.
CGCCGCTGACGGCTCTGATCTTCGCCGAGATCCTGCAGCAGGCCGACCTGCCCGCCGGCGTGGTCAACATCGTGACCGGCGCCGGTGCCACCGGCGCAACGCTCGTGCGGCATCCCGATGTCGACAAGGTGGCGTTCACCGGATCCACCGGTGTGGGACGTGACATCGCCAAGGCGGTCGCCGGCACGCACAAGAAGGTCACGCTCGAGCTCGGCGGCAAGGCGGCGAACATCGTGTTCGACGACGCGCCGATCGACCAGGCCGTCGAAGGCATCGTGAACGGCATCTTCTTCAACCAGGGACACGTGTGCTGCGCCGGCAGCCGCCTGCTGGTGCAGGAGTCGATCCACGACGAGGTCGTCGACCGGCTCAAGCACCGACTGTCCACGCTGCGCCTGGGGGACCCGCTCGACAAGAACACCGACATCGGCGCGATCAACTCCGCGGCGCAGCTGGCCCGCATCCGCGAGCTGAGCGACATCGGCGAGGCCGAGGGCGCCGAGCGGTGGACGGCGGACTGCGCCATCCCCGAGAAGGGTTTCTGGTTCGCGCCGACGATCTTCACCGGCGTCGAGGCCTCGCATCGGATCGCCCGCGACGAGGTGTTCGGCCCCGTCCTGTCGGTGCTCACCTTCCGCACCCCGGCCGAGGCGATCGCCAAGGCCAACAACACGCCGTACGGCCTGTCGGCCGGCATCTGGAGTGACAAGGGCTCCCGCATCCTCGCCGTCGCCGACCGGCTGCGCGCCGGCGTGGTGTGGGCGAACACCTTCAACCGCTTCGACCCGTCGAGTCCGTTCGGCGGATACAAGGAGTCGGGATACGGCCGTGAGGGCGGCCGGCACGGCCTGACCGCCTACCTGAAGGGAGCGACCGCTTCTCCGGTCGTTGAGCGAGCGCAGCGAGACGAGACGCGTTCGCTGAAGAAGGGAGCCTCCGCATGAGCAAGCGGCTGACGATTCCGAAGACCTACAAGCTCGCCATCGGCGGTGCGTTCCCGCGCAGCGAGTCCGGTCGCACGTACGAGGTGCTCTCGAAGAAGGGCGACTTCCTCGCGAACGCGGCGAAGGCCTCGCGCAAGGACGCCAGGGATGCCGTCGTCGCCGCGCGCTCGGCGGTGAAGGGCTGGTCGGGCGCCACGGCGTACAACCGCGGGCAGGTTCTCTATCGCGTGGCCGAGATCCTCGAGGGGCGCAGAGCCCAGTTCGTGGATGAGATCTCCGCGCAGGAAGGCGTCTCCGTGGCCGCCGCCGGCGCACAGGTGGATGCCGCGATCGACCTCTGGGTCTGGTACGCCGGCTGGTGTGACAAGTACGCGCAGGTCACGGGCAACGCGAACCCGGTGGCGGGTCCGTACTTCAACATCTCCGTCCCCGAGCCCACGGGAGTCGTCGCGATCGTCGCCCCGCAGGACACCGCGCTGCTCGGTCTGGTGTCGGTGGTCGCGCCGGCACTGGTCACCGGCAACAGCGTCGTGGTGATCGCGAGCGAGCGGCATCCGCTCTCCGCGATCAGCCTCGCCGAGGTGCTCGCGACCAGCGACGTCCCCGGGGGTGTCGTGAACGTGCTGACCGGTTCGCCGGCCGAGATCGCGCCGTGGCTGGCCTCGCACGCCGACGTCAACGCCCTCGACCTGGCGGGCGCCGGTGAGCTGAACTGGATCGACCTCGAGATCGATGCGGCCGAGACGCTCAAGCGGGTGCTCTCGCCGGTTCCCGGCACGGATGCCGTGGGCGCATCGCTCGAGCGGATCACCGCATTCGTCGAGACGAAGACGGTCTGGCACACCAAGAGCATGGTCTGAGACGACGCACGACGTCAGACGGCGGCCCCGGGAGATTCCTTCCGGGGCCGCCGACGTCCGCCGGCGCTGAGCCGAAGTGCGAGACGCTGCCGGCCGGGTCGGTTCAGGCCAGCAGCCGGGTCGCGCGGAGTGCGGCGTACAGCTCGGCCGAGTCCGCGGGAACAGAGACCGACCGGCCGGTGAGCTCGGCGATCCGTCCCAGCCGGTATCCCACCGTGTTGCGGTGGCAGTGCAGCCGGGCTGCGGCCTCGGCGGTCGAGCCGTTCGCGGCGAACCAGGTCTCCAGGGTTTCCAGCAGCAGACCCCCGTCTGCATGCGCGCGCACGGGGCCGAGCACCTGAGAGCCGAGCTCTTCTGCGGCGGCGACGCCGGCGGCCAGCAGCACGTCCAACGGCGCATCGTCATAGGCGCGTGCTCCTGTCGCCCGACGCGGCAGGCACGCCAGCGCCAGCCGTGCCTGCTCGAGCGCTCGCGCGCCGTCGACGATCTCTGCGAACGTCCTGCTGATCCCGACCCTTGACACCGCGATCGCAGCCAGCAGGGGGTCCAAGTCCGGCGGCATCCTGAGTCGTGTCGAGCGCGACGATGCCGACGTGCTCCGTGCTCCACACCGACCATGCCGAGACGAGTCCGCGCTGACGCAGACGCTGTTCGACTCCCGGCAGCGGATCCGCGCCGCTGGGCGTGCGCTCCGCCGCGATGACCGCGTACCGCGCGTCCTCGGGCAGCCCGAGCCCGCGCAGCGCCGCACCGGCGTCCCTGGCCGGCGTGTTCTCGTCCAGCAGAGCGAGCATCAGCACGCCGCGCCGATTCTCATCCCGGCGGTCGCGGGCTTCGACGACGTCGCGGTAGGCGTCGGCCGCGGCATTGGAGAACCGGTCGATCACGCCCCAGACATCCGACGACGCGCGCAGCAGCAGTTCGGTGCGATCGGTGGACACCGAGAACTCCACCACCTGTTCCCAGAGGGTGATCCCGGCGATCCGGTAGGCGTGCAGCAGGCCCTCGAGCGGTACGGAGTGCTCAGCCTTCTCCCGCCCGGCCTCGCGCGCGGCATCCAGGGACTCCTCGCCGCCCGACATCGTCTGCAGCAGCGCGTCGACGTTGATCTCGACGATATGACGCAGCAGCTCCGCCGAGATCCTCGCTCCCACATAGGCCTCCTCCTCGGCGAGGATCTGCTCGAGAATGCGGTCGGTGAGCTGCCCGACCGAATCGTGGAGTCCGGCGAAGAGAGCGGATGCGGCGGGGAGGGCGAGAACAGCGCTGTTCGTCATGCAGCGATCGTAGTCCTCCTCGGAACCGTTGTGTTGTGCTGGAGCACAAGATCGCGGGCGCAGGTCGGGGCGTGCGCACATTGCACGCAGTCTCACGGATGTCGAGACTGGATTCACGATCAAGGGAGATCCATGAGCACCGTCACACCCGAGTCGCCGTCGGCCACCGCGAACCAGGCCGAGATCGACGACAATGAGCGCATCGCGCTCGACAAGGCGATCGACGTCCTCCGTGCCGGGGAGCAGACCTGGGCCGGTCTGTCGCTCGCGGACCGAGCCGCGCTGCTGATGCAGGTGCACAGCCGCGTCGCCGCGGCATCCGAGGAATGGGCCATGACCGCCGCCAGGATCAAGCGGCTGCCCGCCGACTCGCCGCTCGTCGGCGAGGAATGGATCTCCGGACCCTATCCGGTGCTCACCGGGCTGGGCGTGCTCGCCGCGTCGCTCACCGCGATGGCGGAGGGGCGGAGCCCGGTTGCCGATGCGCGCCTGCGTACCGCGGCCGGCGGGCGCGTGGCGGTGCCCGTGCTGCCGCACAACCCCTACGAGGCTCTGCTCATGCACGGCTTCCACGCCGAAGTCTGGATGCAGCCGGGCATCTCCGCCAGGCAGGTCGTCGCGGAGGCGGGTCTCGCCGCGAAGCACCCGGAGCGCACGAACGGCATCGGACTCGTGCTCGGTGCGGGCAACATCACCTCGATCGCGCCGCTCGACGCGCTCTACGAGCTGGTCGCGAACAACCGCGTCGTGCTGCTCAAGCTCAACCCGGTCATGCGCGAACTGGAGGCCGTCTACCGCACGGCATTCGCGCCCCTGATCGACCTGGGCGTGCTGCAGACCGTGCAGGGCGGCGCCGCCGCAGGCGCCTATCTGACCGCGCATCCCGACATCGCCCACATCCACATCACGGGCAGTGCCATCACCCACGACGTCATCGTCTACGGTCCCGGCGAGGACGGTCGCGCGCGAAAGGCGGCCGGCACTCCACTTCTGGACAAGCCGATCACCAGCGAGCTCGGGGGTGTCGCGCCCGTGATCGTCGTCCCCGGCCAGTGGTCGAAGAAGGACCTCGAGTACCAGGCCGCGCACATCGCCACGATGCGGCTGCACAACGGCGGCTACAACTGCATCGCCGGACAGGTCGTGATCATCAGTGCGGACTGGGCCCAGAAGGACGACTTCCTCGCCGCGCTGCGCGCGGCCTTCGACCGCGCTCCGGCGCGCCCGGCATGGTATCCGGGCAGCGACGATCGCCTCGCCGGTGCACTCGCCTCGTACCCGGGCGCCGCGAGGCTGGGTGAGGGCGGATGCCGCCTGCTGGTCGAGACGGAGGCGGCGGAGGCAGCGGCGCTGGAGAACACCGAGTACTTCTCCCCGGTGCTCGGCGTGGTGCAGCTGCACGGCGGCGGTGCGCGGTTCTTGGAGGACGCCGTCGCACATGCCAACGAGAGGCTCACCGGCACACTCGGCGCGAACGTGCTCGTCGACCCTCGGGCGCGCAAGGCCATGGGGGATCGCTTCGACGAGCTGATCGCCGACCTGCGCTACGGCACCGTGGCGATCAATGCGTGGACCGGCGTGGGGTTCCTCACCGCAGCAGCCACCTGGGGCGCCTTCCCCGGACACACCCTGGAGGACATCCAGTCCGGTCGTGGAGTGGTCCACAACGCCCTGCTGCTGGAGGGCACGGAGCGCACGGTCGTCACCGGGCCGTTCCGGCCCTTCCCGCGGTCGGTCATGCACGGCGAGTTCGCGCTGTTCCCGACCCCGCCGTGGTTCGTCACCGCGCGAAGCGCCGCGCTCACCGGGCGACGGCTCGCCGGATTCGCCGCACACCCGAGCTGGGGCAGCATGCCCGCGGTGTTCGCCGCGGCGTTCCGCGCCTGACAGCATCCCCGACATCCGACACGAGGAACGAGACCATGAACGACAACACCTACGACTACGTCGTCGTCGGCGCAGGCTCCGCCGGAGCGGCGGTGGCCGCCCGGCTCAGCGAGGATCCGGCTGCACGAGTTCTGCTGCTCGAGGCCGGCCCGGAGGACAAGAAGACCGAGGTGCACATCCCCGCCGCGTTCTCGAAGCTGTTCAAGTCGGACGTCGACTGGAACTACGAGACCGAGCCGCAGCCCGAGCTGGGCGGACGCCGGGTCTACTGGCCGAGGGGCAAGGTACTCGGCGGCTCATCGTCGATGAACGCGATGATGTGGGTTCGCGGCTTCCCGGAGGACTACGACGAATGGGGCGCCGCCGCAGGCGAGGAGTGGTCCTGGAAGGGGCTGCGGAAGTACTTCGACCGTGTCGAGAACGTCGACTCCGCGATCGCACGGGACAACGAGACCGAGACGGGCCGCGCCGGTGCGATCCGCATCGAGGAGCAGCGCAGCCCCCGCCCGCACACCGAGGCGTTCATCGACGCCGCCGGCCAGACGGGCATCCCGCGAGTGCCGGCGAACGGCAGTGATCAGCGCGGAATGAGCCGCACCCTGGTCAGTCAGCGCAAGGGCTCGCGGTTCAGCACAGTGAACGGTTACCTGAAGGCGGCGCGCAAGCGCCCGAACCTCGTGATCGCGACCGACGCCCAGGCGACCCGCGTGATCTTCGAGGGCACAGGAGCGGTCGGCGTCGAGTACGCGCAGGGCGGCGTCTCCCGACGGGCGAACGCGGCCCGCGAGGTGATCCTCTCCGGCGGCGCGATCAACACGCCGCAGCTGCTCATGCTCTCGGGCGTCGGCGACCGTGCGGAGCTCGCGCAACACGGCATCCCGGTCGTCGCGCACAGTCCCGAGGTCGGCAAGAACCTTCGCGACCACCTGCTCACCGGCCTGGCCGTTGGTGCGAAGGAGGACACCCTCTACACGGCGGAGAAGCCGGGGCAGCTCGTGGACTACCTGGTGCGGCACCGCGGCATGCTCACCTCGAACGTCGGCGAGGCCTACGGGTTCGTCTCCTCGCAACCGGGGATGACGTCACCCGATCTCGAGCTGATCTTCGCTCCCGTCGCCTTCATCGGGGAGGGACTGGTCGCGCACGACGGACACGCTGTGACGGTCGGCGTCATCCTGGTGCGGCCGGAGAGTCATGGCGAGATCACTCTGGCGAGCGCGGATCCGTTCACGAAGCCGCTGATCGACCCGAAGTATCTGAGCGACCCCGAGGGACGGGACAGGGCGGCGATCATGGCGGGGCTCGCGACGTGTGAGGACATCCTGGCGGCGCCCGCGCTGAAGAGCAGGACGACGGGCGCGTTCATCCAGCCGGCCGGTGCCGAGCGGATGGACCGTGCCGAGCGCGACGCGTTGGCGCTGGAGTGCCATTCCCAGACCCTGTACCACCCGGTGGGCACCGCCCGGATGGGGACGGATGCGGGAGCGGTCGTCGACGAGCGGCTGCGTGTGCGCGGCGTCACGGGGCTGCGGGTCGCGGATGCCTCCATCATGCCGTCGATCATCCGCGGGCACACCAACGCGCCCTCGATCGTGATCGGTGAGAAGGCGGCGGACCTGATCCGCGAGGATCGTGCCGCGGCCGCGCCGCAGACCCGTGCCGCGCGGCGAACGGAGCACGCCGGCTGACCTGCGGACACCCGGAGCGGGGTGGTCGTGCGCATCCACGCGTGCGGCCGCCCCGCTTCGCGCCGCATCTCGGCGACACCGGGGCGTTCCAATGCGGCCCGGTGTCGGCGGCGGCGGTTAGGCTCGTTCTGTGGCTTTCCGGAGCCCCCGGACTGAAACGCCTCGAGGAGGAAGCACATGGCACGAATCGGTGAGAGCGCCGACCTGTTCAAGTGCTCGTTCTGCGGAAAGAGCCAGAAGCAGGTCCAGCAGCTGATCGCCGGCCCCGGCGTGTACATCTGCGATGAGTGCGTCGAGCTGTGCAACGAGATCATCGAAGAGCGGATGGCGGAGTCCGCCGGGGGAGCGGTCGCCGATTTCGACCTGCCCAAGCCGCGCGAGATCTTCTCGTTCCTCGAGGAGTACGTGGTGGGCCAGGAGGCGGCGAAGCGGTCGCTCTCGGTCGCGGTGTACAACCACTACAAGCGCGTGCGCGCACGCAGCACCCTGCAGCCCGCCGAGCAGAAGGCCGAAGAGGTCGAGGTCGCCAAGAGCAACATCCTCATGCTCGGCCCGACCGGCTGCGGCAAGACCTATCTCGCGCAGACGCTGGCCAAGCGCCTCAACGTGCCGTTCGCCGTGGCCGACGCCACGGCTCTCACCGAGGCGGGCTACGTCGGAGAAGACGTCGAGAACATCCTGCTCAAGCTGCTGCAGGCCGCCGACTACGACACCAAGCGCGCCGAGACGGGCATCATCTACATCGACGAGATCGACAAGATCGCCCGCAAGGCCGAGAACCCGTCGATCACCCGCGACGTGTCGGGCGAGGGGGTGCAGCAGGCGCTGCTGAAGATCCTCGAGGGCACGGTCGCCTCGGTGCCGCCGCAGGGCGGCCGCAAGCATCCGCACCAGGAGTTCCTGCAGATCGACACGACCAACGTGCTGTTCATCGTGGCCGGCGCCTTCGCCGGGCTGGAGGACATCATCTCGGCGCGCGTCGGCAAGCACGGCGTCGGCTTCGGCGCCCCGCTGCACGACAAGGGCAAGGACCTCGACCTGTTCGGCGAGGTGCTCCCGGAAGACCTGCACAAGTTCGGGCTGATCCCGGAGTTCATCGGTCGGCTGCCGGTCGTCACCTCGGTGTCGCCGCTCGATCAGGAGGCGCTGATCGACATCCTCACCGGTCCGCGCAACGCACTGGTGAAGCAGTATCAGCGCATGTTCGAGCTCGACGGCGTTCAGCTGGAGTTCGAGGACGACGCGCTGCGCTCGATCGCCGACCTCGCGGTGCTGCGCAAGACCGGCGCACGCGGTCTTCGGGCGATCCTCGAGGACGTGCTGGGCCCGATCATGTTCGAGATCCCCTCGGCAGAGGACGTCACGAAGGTCGTCGTGACCAAGGAGGCCGTCGAAGACGGAGCGCCGCCCACGGTGGTGCTGTCGCGCAAGCGCAAGAGCGCCTGACCGGTGACGGTCGCCGGCACGATCGTCACCCTGGGTGGCGGCGGCTTCTCGATGTCCGACGACGGCGGGTCCGCCATCGACGACCTGCTGCTCGAGCTCACCGGTCGCGAGAGACCGAAGTGTGCTTCGTCCCCACGGCGAGCGGTGACTCGGTCGACTACAGCAGACGGTTCGAAGCCGCGTTCGCGGGCGTGCGGATGCCTCGGTGCTGTCGTTGTTCGGCAACTCGGCCCACGACTACACCGATCCCGGAAGCGCGTGCCCGCACTATCTCGGTGAGCCCGGGCGCCAGGAGAAGTACCGCGGCTGGGTCGGGGCGGGCGTGCTTCCCGACGGCCACGCCGCCGACGACTACACGGCTATCGTCTGGCGCGACGGCGAGGTTGTCGAAGCCGTGAGCGAGCGCGGCGAGCGGCCGGTGGTGCGCGTGCGGCGCGACGGCAGCGCCGGCATCGAGGACGAGGTCCCGGTGCGCGTGCTCAGCTGACCGGCAGGATCAGGTCGGTGCGGAGCTGTTCCGGAGCGACCGTGGGGTCGGACACGTAGACCTCGATCGAGATGCCCCTCGGCTGCAGACCTTCGGCGAGACTGCGCTCGACCAGCCCCGTCCAGCCGGCCCCGAGGCCCTCGTACGACCCGAAGACCGTGGTCGCCGTGGCTGGGCCGGCCGGGAGTGCTGCCGCCGTGATCGGCGGGCCGTCGCCGGCCGCGATCGGCTGGGCGGGCGCGTTCGCGACCGGGAAGCCGAGCTCCAGATCGAACACCTCCATGGGGTTGCCGTGATAGATCGCGAGGGCGGGACCGGCGGGTGTGAGCGTCCCGTCGGCGAACTGCGCGGCGATCGCCCGGTAACCCCTGTCGAACGCGTCGCGCAGATCGCCGATGCGCAGACCCTCGTGGCGGATCACCGCGAGCGGGACCGGCTCGAGATCCAGCCGGTCCGTCGCGCCGAACGGTGCCTCGGGGAAAGCGGTCATGATGGTGCTCCTTCGTCGGCCGGCATCGGTCGGAGCCAGCATAAGACCCCGCCGGAACCGGCGCCAGCCTCCGGTGCGGCGGGATGTCGGAGCCTGCGCGTGGCATCGGCGCATGTCGACTCCCCGGCCCTTCTCGATCGCCGCCCCCGAGGACGAGTTCACTGACCTGCGCGAGCGTCTCAGGCGATTCCGTCCGCTGCCCGATTCACCGCGTCGCCCTCCGGCGGGCATGTCCGCGGAGTATCTCGGCGAGCTCGTCGCGACCTGGCGCGGGTGGGACTGGCGTAGCCGGGAGGCCTGGCTGAACGGGCATCCGCAGTTCCTCGTCGACATCGACGACACGACGCTGCACTACGTGCATCTGAAGTCGGGGCGGCCCGATGCGCCGGCGCTGCTGGTGATGCACGGCTGGCCGCACACGTTCGCACTGCAGCTCGACTTCGCCGACCTGCTGCCGGACTTCGACGTCGTCGTGCCCAGCCTGCCGGGCTTCGGCTTCTCCAGCGCGTACGCAGGCGGCCCGATCACCGAACCGCGACTCGCGGCGACGATGCACGCACTCATGACCGATGTTCTCGGCTACCGCCGGTACCTCACCTACGGCGAGGACGTGACGGCGAACGTCAACGATCTCATCGCGGCGACCTACCCCGAGTCGGTCGCCGGCGTCCTCGTCACCCACGCGCACTTTCCGACGCCCGACGAGCGACGCACGCTGACCGCTCCCGAAGAGACGGCGTTCTTCCAGCGCCTCGACGCGTGGGGCGGCCCGAACGGCGCCTACGGACATGTTCAGGGCACGCGGCCGGACACACTGGCAGCAGGGCTGAACGATTCACCCGCCGGGCTCCTCGCATGGCTGACGGAGAAGCTCGTGGAATGGAGCGACACGCCAGAGGGAGACCCCCGTGCCGTGGAACGGCGCTTCTCGCGCGAGCGCATCCTCACCGAGGCGATGATCTACTGGAGCACGCAGAGCATCGGCACCTCGTTTCGCAGCTACTACGAGGACGGGAACGGAGGCGAGGGCATCCCGCCTGTCGACGTGCCGGCATCCGTGCACATCCAACGACACGAGTGGGATTACCCGGAGTCACTGGCGCGACGGTTCTACCGCGACCTGCGCACCTTCGAGCGGCTCGAGGAAGGCGGGCACTTCGCTGTTGCCGAGGTGCCCCAGGCGATGGCTGAACGCGTCCGCGCGTTCGCCCGGGACATCGGGGTGCTGTGACGGATCCCATGTCCGATGCCGTGGTCGTTCACCCCTCCGCGACGAGCTCGGCGATCAGAACGACGTGCTGATCCACGCGCCACTCCGTATGCCGTGACACGGAGAAGCCCGACTCTGCGACCGTCGCCTCCAGCGCCACGAGTGACGCAAAGGGATCGTGATCGATGTCGAACGCCTGGTCCTCCGCCCGCACCGGGCGGCGACTCTCCGCCATGAACGTCGCGGTCACGGCGCGACCGCCCGGGCTGAGCACCCGCAGCCACTCGTCGATGGCGCCGCGCGCATCGGGGATGAGGTGCAGCGCCGTCACGCAGGTGACCAAGTCGACCGAGGCATCGGGCAGCGGGAGCGCCGCGGCATCCGCCTCGACGAACTCGGCCCCCGGAAAAGCCTCGCGCGCGACCGCCAGCATTCCTGGGGAGATGTCGGCACCGACCATCCGCGCGCCGGGAAGCCGTGAGCGCAGTGCGCGCAGCACCAGCCCCGTCCCCGTCGCGACGTCGAGCACCGTCCCCGCATCCGACGTTGCGACGAACGCTGCCACGGACGCGGCGAGCTCACGATGGAACGCGCCCTCGTCGTACCCGGGCGCGCGCAGGTCGAACGCGTCGCGGATCGCCGTCAGGCCGTCGGACCTCCGCGAGTTCTCGGAGGAATCGGCGGCATCCCTCCGAGATCCTGCAGATCTCCGGAGGGATGCCGCGCCGGATGCCGCGCCGGACGCCGCGCCGGATGCCGCGTCCGCCAGCGCCTCCTGATCAGCCATCGAGTCCGCGGCGCTTCAGCAGCGGGGCGATCTCAGCGTCGCGCCCGCGGAAGTCCCGGTAGGCCTCCAGAGGGTCCCTCGATCCGCCGACGCCGAGCAGCAGCGAACGGAAGCGGTCACCGTTGTCCCTGGTCAGGCCCCCGTTCGTGCGGAACCACTCGACGGTGTCGGCATCGAGCACCTCGCTCCAGATGTACGAGTAGTAGCCGGCGCTGTAGCCGCCCGAGAATACGTGCGCGAAGTACGTCGAGGAGTACCGGGTGGGCACTGCCGGGTCGTTCAGGCCGATGTCGGCGAGCGCCGCCGCCTCGAACGCGGCCACGTCGTCGACGGCCGCGCCTGCTGGCAGCAGGTGCCAGGCCTGGTCGAGCCAGGCCGCGGCGAGGTACTCGCTGGTGGCGAAGCCCTGGTTGAAGGTCTCGGAGGCCCGCAGGCGCTCGACGATCGCCGGGTCCAGCGGCTCACCCGTCTCGTGGTGGCGGGCGTAGGAGTCCAGAACCTCGGGCCAGAGGATCCACATCTCGTTCACCTGGCTGGGGAACTCGACGAAGTCGCGGAACACGTTGGTGCCGGAGAAGTGCGGGTACGTCACCGTGGCGAACAGCCCGTGCAGCGCGTGCCCGAACTCGTGGAACAGGGTCGTGACCTCGTCGAGGGTGAGCAGGGTCGGCTGTCCTTCGCCGGGCTTGGCGACGTTGAGGTTGTTCACGACGACGGGAGCCGTGCCGCGCAGCCGGGACTGGTCGACGATCGAGTTCATCCAGGCTCCGCCGCGCTTGGAATCGCGCGTGTACAGGTCGAGGATGTACAGACCCTGGGCGGAGCCGTCCTCATTGGCCACCTCGAACACCCGCGCATCCGGGTGATAGGCCGTCAGATCGGTGCGCTCGGTGAACGTCACGCCGTAGAGCTTCGTCGCGGCGGCGAAGACGCCGTCCTGCAGCACGCGCTCGGCCTCGAACCACGGACGCAGCGCGGCCGAGTCGATGTCGTACTCCGCCTGCCGCACCTTCTCGGTGAAGTACGCCCAGTCGTGGGCCTCCACGGCGAACGGCGCCTCCTCGGTCTCGTCGACGATCGCCTGCAGACGTGCGCGCTCGGATGCCGCGTTGCGGGCCGCCGGAGCCGCCAGCTGCCGCAGCATCCGCTCCACCGCCTGCGGCTCGCCTGCGGTCTCGTCGGCGGTCACCGCCGCCGCATGCGACGGGTAGCCGAGCAGCTCGGCGCGCTGTGCGCGCAGCGCGACGATCTCGGTCAGCGCGGCGCCGTTGTCGTTCTCATTGCCACGGGATGCCCGGGAGCGCGACGCCTGCATGATGCGGCGTCGGCTCTCGCGCACGCGCAGCGAGGCGAGGTACGGGTGCCCCGTGAACAGCGGCAGCGTGACCAGGTACCCCGGGAGACCGCGGTCTGCGGCAGCGCGCTGCACCGCCGAGAGCTCGCCCTCGCTGAGGCCGTCGAGTTCGGCCACGTCGTCGAAGTGCACGGCGAGATCGTTGGTGTCGGCGAGCAGGTTCTTCTCGAAAGCCGTGCTCAGCGAGGACAGCCGCTGATTGAGGTCGGTGAGCCGAGCTTTCGCCTCGTCGTCGAGTCCTGCGCCGGCGAGAGTCATCTCGCGATGACGGCGCTCGACCAGGTACCGCTGCTCCGCGTCCAGGCCGAGCTCATCGATGCGCTCGTGCAGCTGGGAGACGCGCCAGTACAGCGCGGCGTCGAGCGTGATCGCATCCTCATGTGCGGCCATCAGCGGCGCGAGGCGCTCCTCGATCTCCTGGATCTCGGCCGTCGCATCCGCCGAGCTGACCGTGTAGAACGCGTGCGCGACGCGCTGCAGGGTCTCACCGGAGCGTTCCAGAGCCTCGATCGTGTTCTCGAAGGTCGGCATCGATCGCACCATCGTGATGCGCCGCACCTCGGCGAGATGCTCGCGGAATCCCGCGTCGAACGCGGGCAGGTAGTGCTCCGGCCGGATGGCGCCGTAGTCGGGCAGTCCATAGGGGAGTGAAGACGGAACGAGAAGCGGGTTGGCATCGTCGGTCATCCTCCGAGCCTAGGGGTTTCCGGCACCCGGTTTGACAGCAGGGCGTCCGGCGCCCACAATGATGAAAGCACTTTCGGAAGAGTTATGAAACACGATTAGAAAGTGCCTTTCGATGATGAAGGGGAAGAGGATGTCCGCCATTGACGTGAAGCTCATCGCGCAGTGCCTGGCCAGCCTGCGCGATCGGGAACGCGCCACGATCTCCGACCTCGCCGAGAGCACCGGGCTTTCGCGCCCGACCGTCACCGCCGCGCTGACGGCACTGACCGAGTCCGGGCTCGCTGTCGAGCACGAGGCGCGAGCCGCTGCAGGACGCCCGGCCCGGACGTTCTCTCCGGTCGCCGGATCACCCGTCATTGTCGGGATCGACCTGACCCGCAGCACGGTGCGACTGATCGTCGCCGACCGCACCGGACGCGTGCTGGGCCGACAGGAGACCGACGTCGCCCCGCCGACCACGGCCCAGCCCTCCCTGGCCCCAGTCCGCACCCTGCTGCAGCAGACCCTGGAGCGGATCGGACGCCGGCAGTCGGATGTCGCAGCGATCGGCATCGCCGCGGCCGGACTCATCGACGAGAACGGCATCCTCATCTCCGCTCCGCAGGTCACAGGGTGGAACGGTCGCGATCTGTCGGCGATGTTCAGCGATTACTTCGGCGCCCCGGTCGTGGTCGACAACGACCTGTCCCTGGCCGCCGAGGCCGAATCCCGTGGCGGTGCGCTCACCGACGCTGAGACCGGCGTGTACGCACTGACCTGGCATCACGTCTCCGCCCGCGTCACCGCCTCCGGGCAGGTGCTGCGAGGCCGCCGCGGGCGCGCCGGCGAGGTCGGCCTGCTCCGCGCCTTCAGCGATGTCGCCGTGCCCGAGGGCGCCCTTCTCGAAGCGGTCCCGCGTGTGGGCGCCGACCTGCGCCTGCTGCGCGACGACCCCGCCGACCTGCGCGGCCTCGCCGCGCTCGAGTCCCTCAGCGCCGCGATGACGCCGGCGATGGCCGCGCTGCTGCTGACCGCCGATCCCGACGTCATCGTGCTCGGCGGCGAACTCGGCGAGTTCGCCGACCTCATCGCCGGCCCGCTGGCAGAGGGCATCCGCACCGCCGTGACCGGCATCGACTCCGGCACGCGCATCATCCGCGGTGGCGAGTTGGGCGCGGATGCCGCGGCCCTCGGCGCCCTCGGGCTCGCCTTCGAGAAGCACTCCACCCGCATCTACGGGGTGCCGGACGTTCCGGCACCCGTCATCACCACCGATTCGGAGTACGAACAGATGACCACCGACACCGCCTCTGAGCAGGCTCCCTTCCGTGCCGCAGCGATCGGAGTCGGCGCACGCGTCGGCCTCGCGCTGCACGTGAAGGAGGTGGGCGGCACGGTCGTCGCGGCCGTCGACCCCGACCCGCGCACGCACGAGCGCGCGGCGCGGCTCTTCGGAGACATCCCGGTGTTCGCCTCCGTGGCGGAGCTGCTGGCATCCGGCATCGAGGTCGACGGGGCTTTCATCACGACCCCCGACTTCACGCACGCCGAGGTCGCCATCGAGCTGCTCGAAGCCGGCATCCCGTCATACATCGAGAAGCCGCTCGCGATCTCGATCGAGGACGCCGACCGCATCCTCGAGACCGCGTACCGCACCGGAACCAAGGTCTACGTCGGGCACAACATGCGTCACATGCAGGTCGTGCGCATGATGAAGGACATCGTCGACCGCGGCGAGATCGGCGAGGTCAAGGCGATCTGGTGCCGGCACTTCGTCGGGCACGGCGGTGACTACTACTTCAAGGACTGGCACGCCGAGCGCGACAAGGCGATGAGCCTGCTGCTGCAGAAGGGCGCCCACGACATCGACGTGATGCACTGGATCGCCGGCACCTCCACCCGCTCGGTCGTCGGTATGGGCGACCTGGCGATCTACGGCGACGTCGAGTCCCGCCGCGACAACTCGGACCGCCGCATGGGCGACTGGTTCTCGATGTCGAACTGGCCGCCGGCCGCGCAGCAGGACCTCAACCCGGTCATCGACGTCGAGGACATCTCGATGATCATGATGCGCACTGATTCCGGCGTGCTGATGAGCTACCAGCAGTGCCACTTCACCCCGGACTACTGGCGCAACTACACCGTGATCGGCACCGAGGGCCGCATCGAGAACTTCGACGACGACGCCGGTGGCGAGATCCGGCTGTGGAACGCCCGCAGCGACTACCTCGAGAAGGGGCATGTGCGCTATCCGATCGAGGATGGCGGCGACGGCGGGCACGGCGGCGCCGACCCGCTCACCGTCGCCGAGTTCGTGGACTTCGTCCGCACTGGGGCCCCGACCGACACCAGTCCCGTCGCCGCCCGTGACGCCGTCGCCGCCGGCATCGGGGAGCGCTCTCGATCCGGTCGAACTCCGAGCCGTTCGAGATCCGCGGCTGAGCGATGACCTGCTCGACTACTACGCGGCGCACCAGCCCGCGCGCGAACCGGCCGGGGACTGATGCTGCGCTACGCGCTTCGGCGCATCCTGATGATGATCCCGACTCTGATCGGGTCGACCTTCCTCGTCTACTTCCTGGTCTTCCTCATCCCCGGCGACCCTGTCGCCAGGCTCGCCGGGGAGAGAAGCGGCTCTCGGACTCGACCATCGCGGCGATCAGAGACCAGTACAACCTCGATGATCCGTTCTTCGTGCAGTACGGGAAGTACCTCTGGGGCGTGCTGCAGGGTGACTTCGGCCACGACTTCAACGGCAACTCGGTCTCCACGCTGATCGCCACGGCGCTGCCCTACACGGTGGTGCTCGCGCTGTCGGCGTTCGTGCTCAAACTCATCATCGGTGTGTGCCTTGGCGTGTGGGCCGGACTGCGGCAGGGGAAGTTCCCCGACAAGTTCAACCTGTTCTTCACGATCTTCTTCCTGGCGGTGCCGGGCTTCATCATCGCCTACTTCTCGCAGTACCTGTTCGGCATCAAGCTGCACTGGCTGCCGATATCCGGGGTGCGGATGGGGTTCCCGATCGCGTTCATCATGCCCGCGATGGTGCTGGCGCTCGAGACGGCTTCGCCGCTCGCCCGGCTCAGCCGCACCAGCCTGGTGGACGTGATGCGGTCGGACTACATCGTCACGGCGACCGCGAAGGGGATCGGTCCCCAGCGGATCATGTGGGTGCACGCCCTGCGCAACGCCTTCATGCCCGTCGTCACCTACCTCGGCCTGAGCATCGCGGCCCTGCTGGGCGGATCGGTCCTCATCGAGACGATCTTCAACCTGCCGGGTCTCGGCGGCACGCTGAACCGGGCGATCGAGACGCAGAACGGCCCCGTCGTCGTGGGCGTCTCGATCTTCCTGCTGCTCTTCTACCTGGTGGCCGCGCTGATCGTCGACCTGCTCTATCCGATCATCGACCCGAGGGTGCGCCATGCGTGAGTCCACCACCTCGCTCATCACCGCCAAGCGCCGGCGCGGACGCCCGCGCAGTGGCCTGCGCAGCCTGTGGAAGAGCCCGTTCTTCGACATCGCCGCGCTCATCATCATCGTCGTCACGCTGATGGCGCTGTTCCCGGCCCTGTTCACGCACATCGACCCGCGCGACTGCGATCTGTCCATGTCGCGCGTGGGACCCGAACCCGGTCACCCGATGGGCTTCGACATCCAGGGCTGCGACTACTGGTCGAACATCGTGTACGGCGCGCGCACGTCGCTCGAGGTCGGCGTCTACACCGCGGCGATCTCGTTCGTGATCGCTCTGATCGCGGGGTCGCTCGCCGGCTACTTCGGGGGTGTCCTCGACTCGATCATCTCCTGGACCGCGAACGTCATCCTCGGCATCCCGGTCGGCATCGCGAGCCTGGTGATCCTCTACCAGTTCCGCTCCCGCACGGTGTGGACGATCGTGTTCGTCCTGGTGTTGTTCAGCTGGGCGGCGACCATGCGCTACATGCGCAGCTCGGTCATGCAGGTGCGCAATCTGGAGTACATCCAGGCTGCCCGCGGACTGGGCGTCGGACCCTGGCGCATCCTTCGTTCGCACGTGATCCCGAACGCCGTCACCCCGCTGATCGTCATGACCACGCTGTCCGTCGGCGCCGGTATGGCGGCCGAGGCCGGATTCTCGATCCTCGGCGTCGGCCTCAAGCTGCCTGCGTTCTCGTGGGGCATCCAGATCGCCCTCGCGAGCCAGGACGGCAACTGGCAGATCGCGCCGCTGCTGATGTTCTTCCCCACGCTGATGCTGGGTCTGACCACGCTCGCCTTCGTCGTGCTGGGTGAGAGCCTGCGCGACGCCCTCGACCCGAAGGCCCGCCGATGACCGCCCTGCTGGACGTCCAGAACCTGTCCCTCGAGTTCCGCTCGCCCGGGAGTCCGCCGATCGCCGCCCTGCAGGACGTCAGCTTCACGCTGGACCGCGGCGAGACGCTCGCCGTGCTCGGCGAGTCCGGCTCGGGCAAGAGCATCACCGCCAAGGCGATCATGGGCATCCTGCCCAAGCCGGCCTCGCACATCACCGGCGGGCGCATCGTGTTCGACGGAGACGACCTGCTGACGCTGCCCGCCGCGAGACTGCGGAAGGTGCAGGGCGCGCGGATCGCGATGGTGTTCCAGGACGCGCTGAGCGCGCTGAACCCCGTGCAGACGGTGTCCACCCAGATCGCCGAGCTGTACCGCGTGCACCGCGGCATGTCGAAGAAGCAGGCGCACGCCGCAGCGATCGAGATGATGCGCGCCGTGCGCATCCCGGATGCTGCGAACCGGGCGAACGACTATCCGTTCCAGTTCTCCGGCGGCATGCGCCAGCGCATCATGATCGCGATGGCGCTCGCACTGGATCCCGACATCCTGATCGCCGACGAGCCGACCACGGCGCTGGACGCGACCGTGCAGGCGCAGATCCTCGAACTGCTCGGCGAGATCACCCGGGAGCGGCAGATGGCGCTGCTGATGATCACCCACGATCTCGGCGTCGCCGGCCAGCTGGCGGATCGCGCACTGGTGATGTACGCCGGCCGGGTCGCCGAATCAGGTCCGATCGGGCCGATGTTCGACAGCCCCGCGCATCCGTACACGAAGGGTCTGCTCGGATCCATCCCCTCCGCCGCCCACCGAGGCGGAGACCTGCCCACCATCCAGGGGCTGCCGCCGGACATCGCCCAGCGTCCGCCCGGATGCAGCTTCAACCCTCGATGCGCGTACGCCACGGCCGAGTGCCGTTCGGTGCTGCCGCCGCTCGATCTGTTCACCCCCGAGCGGGCCGCCGCCTGCCACCACAAGCAGGAGGTGATCGCCGATGTCGCTGTTGGAGCTTGAATCGGTGCGGCGCTTCTACAAGCAGAAGCACACGATGTTCTCGCGCGGCGAGCACGGACAGGTGCGCGCCGTCGATGGCGTCGACTTCACCGTGGAGGAGGGCGAGACCGTCGGTCTGGTGGGGGAGTCCGGCTGCGGCAAGTCCACCCTCGCGCGCATCATCTGCGGGCTGGAGCCGCCCAGCGAGGGCACAGTCCGCTGGAACGGCGCGGACGTCGGCGCCATGTCGCACTCCGACCGCAAGACGCTGCTGCATCGTGAGGTGCAGATGGTCTTCCAGGACCCGCACGCGTCGCTCGACCCGCGCCGCTCGGTCGGTCAGTCGATCGCCGAGGGCATCACGACCCACAGGCTGCTGCCTGCATCGAAGGTGGAGGCGCGCGTGGGGGAGCTGCTCACCCAGGTGGGCCTGAACCCCGATCACGCGCACCGCTACCCGCACGAGTTCTCCGGCGGGCAGCTGCAGCGCATCGGCATCGCCAGGGCTCTGGCCGTCGAGCCGAAGCTGCTGGTCTGCGACGAACCGGTCTCCGCGCTGGACATCTCCGTGCGAGCGCAGGTGCTGAACCTGCTGAACCGCCTCAAGCGCGAACTGGGGCTGTCGATCATCTTCATCGCCCACGATCTCGACGTGGTGCAGCACATGTCCGACCGCATCGTGACGATGTACCTCGGCAAGGTGGTCGAACAGGGCGACTGCGAAGACGTGTACGGGGCCACGGCGCATCCGTACACGCGGGCGCTGCTGTCGGCCATTCCGCGCAAGCTCGCGCCGAACGAGCGTCTGGAGCGCGTCGTGCTCGAGGGCGACCCGCCGTCGCCGATCGACCCTCCGCCCGGATGTCCGTTCCACACGCGGTGCTACGCGGCCATCGAGCGGTGCGCCACTGACGTGCCCGCCCTCGACGCGGTCCCCGGCGGACGCCCGCAGCACCGGGCATCCTGCCACCTCGCCGCCCAGATCACGCTGTCGAAGGTCGGCATGGTCTCCACGATCTCCTCCTCCCCTCCCCATCCGAAAGGAACACCTGATGAAAAGCACCACCAGCCGCATCGCGGTCGGCATCGTCGCCGTTGCCGCGTGCGCGACGATGCTGACCGGATGTCTCGGCCAGCCCTCCGACGCCGGCGAGGGCAAGACGTCCTTCGTCGCCGTCAACAACGGCGAGATCGGGCGCATCACCGGCGCCCAGAACCCCGGCAGCCAGATCGCCATGGGAATCTGCGAGCCGCTGACCGGCATCGAGGAGGACGGCTCGGTCTTCATGCGCGGCGCGGAGTCCCTCGAGAGCGACGACCAGGTGCACTGGACCGTGAAGGTGGCGAAGGACCACACCTTCTCGGACGGCACTCCGATCACCGCGAAGACCTACGTCGACACGTTCAACTTCGTCGGCGCCGGCAAGAACGCGATGCCCTCGAACTACGCGTACGGCCCGATCAAGGGGTACGACGAGCTGAACCCCGCCGAGGGTGAGGCGACCGCCACCGAGTTCTCGGGCATCAACCTCGTCGACGACAGCACGTTCACGATCGAGACCAAGACCCCGAACAACGACATGCCGTTCATCCTGTCGCAACTGGCGTTCTGCCCGATGCCGGAGAGCGCGTTCGCGGATCCGGTGGCCTATGACAAGAAGCCGATCGGCAATGGCGTGTACACCCTGGAGAAGCTCGACCCGCAGGTCGAGGCCGTGCTGAAGAAAGACCCGAAGTACAAGGGCTGGGTGCCCGAGGGTGCCGCCGACCAGATCACGTTCCGTGTGTACACCGACACGAACACCGCGTACCAGGATGTCGTGGCCGGGAACGCCGACGTGCTGCGCAGCCTGCCCCGGGGCTGATCGCGCAGGGCCGCAACTCGCTCGGCGACAAGGGCCTCACGGCGATCGACCGCAACACGCTGCAGACGTACTTCACCTGGCCGACCTACCTCGACAAGACGTTCCCGATCGAGGTGCGCCAGGCGTTCTCGATGATCGTGAACCGCGAGAGCATCTCGAAGGATCTCTTCAAGGACGCGACCGTCCCGGCCGGCTCACTGATGCCGAACTCGGTCTCGGCCTACCGTGAGGACGCCTGCGGCCAGTACTGCACGTTCGATCCGGACGCCGCCAAGGCGCTCATCGCGAAGTCGGGCTTCACCGGCAGCATCCCGCTGAACTACTCCTCGGCGAACACCACGGACGCGGCGACGGCGCTGGCGATCTCGAACTCGGCCAAGGAGATCGGCCTCGAGATCGAGCCCAAGCCGGTTCCCGCAGACGCACTGGCGGAGACGATCAACTCGTACAAGCTGGACGGCCCCGTCATCCAGCTGTGGGGTTCGTCGTTCCCGGCCGCATCGGAGTGGGTCGCATCGGTGTACGTCGACGCGAACTACCGGCTGCAGTACAGCGATCCCGAGGGCGAGGCGGCCGTGGCCGCTGCGCTCGCGGCGCCGACCCAGGACGAGGCGGACGCCCTGTGGCAGAAGGCCGAGGACTGGATCCTCGCGGATCAGGTGATCCAGCCCCTGTACCAGCAGGTGATGTACATCGCCCACACCGAGTGCATGACCCCGCACGCGGCCGGTGGCGACATGCAGATCTACCGCACAGAAGTCACCTGCAAGTGACGCTCTGACGGCGGATCCGGCGAGGGCCGGGGCGGGGGGATCCTCCGTTCCGGCCCTCGCTCTTGCTCAGGCGATCAGGGCCGCCATCACCCGTTCGAGTGCCTCGGCGACCAGGCGCACCGAGCGCCGATGCAGGTTCTCCGGCCGCGCCAGGACGTCGATCATGCGGTTCGTGCTGACGCCTCGGAGCGGACGGCGCACGACGCCCGTCGCGTCGGCGACGACGGAGGTGTACCGGCGGCAGCATCCCCACCACGCCACCGGCGGCGATCACCGTGGCCGCGACGCCGTAGTCGTTGATCCGGTGCACGACGTCGACCGGCCTGTTGGTCACCGCCGAGATCGTGCGCAGCACGTCGTCGGGGGAGTAGCCGGTGCGGCTGGTCACCCAGCGCTCGCCCACCACCTGCTCGGGTGTCAGGGTCGTCCGCGAGGCGAGCGGATGCGTCGCGGCGAGAGCGACGTCCAGCGGTTCCGTCGCCAGGGGCACGGAGCGGATGCCGCTGTGCGGCCAGGGCGCGCTGTGCTCCATGCGGTGTGCGAGCACGAGGTCGTAGCGCGCGGTGAGTGCGGGGAACTCGCTCTGCGCGACGTCCTCGTCGGTGAAGCGGATCGTGGGGACGTCGTCCCCGGCACCGAGCTCGCGCACGAGCGGACCGAACAGCGCCTGCGCTGCGCTGAGGAAGCCGCTCACGGTGACCACGCCGGACGGTGCGGCCTCGAAGCGATCCACCGCGGTGCGTGCCGCTGCCATGGCGTCCAGCGCAGCAGCCCCCGCCTCGGCGAGGACCTCACCGGCCGGCGTGAGCACGAGCGCGCGACCCTGCTTGCGGGTGAGCGGTGTGGCGACCCCGCGCTGCAGGGCCGCCAGCTGCTGGGAGACGGCGGACGGAGACACGTGCAGTGCCTCGGCGACGGCGCTGACGCTGCCGAGAGCTCCCAGCTCGCGGAGGATCTGCAGTTGCGGGAGGTTCATATGCCCATTCAAACATGTAGATGTGCTTAATCATCACTCCAGGAAGTGCCCATTGATCTTCACGGTCTGCAGGAGTGGGATCGAAGTATGAAGGCTCTGTTCAAAGACGGCCCGCACGCCGGGCTCGCACTCGTGGATCGCCCCGATCCTGTCGCCGGACCCGACGAAGTCGTCATCCGGGTGCTCCGCACCGGCATCTGCGGCACCGACCTGCACATCGAGCGCTGGGACGACTGGGCCGATTCCGAGGTTCGCACACCGCTCATCCCCGGACACGAGTTCTACGGCGAGGTCGTCGAGGTCGGCCCGCTCGCGCACGACATCTCCGTCGGCGACCGGGTGTCCGGCGAGGGCCACATCGTGTGCGGCATGTGCCGCAACTGCCGCGCAGGACGCCGTCAGATGTGCATCCGCACAATCGGCCTCGGCCTGCACCGCGACGGCGCATTCGCCGAGTACCTGTCGCTGCCCGCCGCGAACGTCTGGGTGCACCACTCAGACATAGAGCCCGAGGTCGGTGCGATCTTCGACCCGCTCGGGAACGCCGTACACACCGCCCTGGCCTTCCCCGTGATCGGCGAGGACGTGCTGGTCACCGGATGCGGCCCGATCGGCCTCATGGCGATCGCCGTCGCGCGGCACGCCGGCGCGCGGTTCATCACCGCCACCGACATCAGCGCCCCGCGCCTCGAGCTCGCCGCGCTGATGGGCGCAGACCGGGTCGTCGACGTCTCGAAGGAGGACGTGCGCGATGCGCAGAAGGCGCTCGGCATGCGCGAGGGCTTCGACGTGGGCTTCGAGATGAGCGGCGCGCCGACCGCCCTGCCGACGATGATCGAGAACATGAACCACGGCGGCCGGATCGCCATGCTGGGTCTGCCCAGCGCGCCGTTCGGCGTGGACTGGGCAAGATCGTCACGCACATGCTGACGATCAAGGGCATCTACGGGCGCGAGATGTTCGAGACCTGGAACGCGATGGGCGCCATGCTGCAGACCAGCCCGGCGCTGCGCGAGGCCATCGGCCGCATCATCGCCGACGTCATCCCGGCATCCGATTGGGAGAAGGGCTTCGCGGCAGCGGCATCCGCCGGCACCGGCAAGATCATCCTGGACTGGACGCGGCTCTGAGCCGCAGGAGAGAGCGCACATGTACGGCGCATTCCAGCAGCACCTGGCATCGGAGCTCGACGGCATCGAGCGGGCGGGGCTCACCAAGCACGAGCGCGGCATCCGCGGTCCGCAGAGCGCGCAGATCACCGCCGACGGCGCCGAGGTGCTGAACTTCTGCGCGAACAACTACCTCGGCCTCGCCGACGACCCGCGCATCCTCGCCGCGGCGAAGGGTGCGCTGGACGAGTGGGGCTACGGCATGGCCAGCGTGCGATTCATCTGCGGAACACAGGAGCAGCACCTCGAGCTGGAGCGCCGGCTGGCTGCGTTCCTCGGCACCGACGACGCGATCCTGTTCTCGTCGTGCTTCGACGCGAACGGCGGTGTCTTCGAGACGCTGTTCTCGGCCGAGGACGCCATCATCTCGGACGAGCTGAACCACGCGTCGATCATCGACGGCATCCGCCTGTCGAAGGCCCGTCGGCTTCGCTATCGCAACAGCGACATGGCCGATCTCGAGCAGCAGCTGAAGGAGGCCGCCGATGCGCGCTTCCGCGTGATCGTGACCGACGGCGTGTTCTCGATGGACGGCTACATCGCCAAACTCCCGGAGATCTGCGACCTGGCCGAGAGGTACGACGCACTGGTCTTCGTCGACGACTCGCACGCGGTCGGCTTCATCGGCGAGAACGGCCGCGGCACACCGGAGCTCTGCGGCGTCGCGGATCGCGTCGACATCTACACCGGCACCTTCGGCAAGGCGCTGGGCGGGGCATCCGGCGGGTACGTCGCCGCGCATCGCGACATCGTCGCCCTGCTGCGTCAGCGCTCGCGCCCCTATCTGTTCTCGAACACGCTCGCGCCGTCGATCGTGGCAGGCACCCTGACCGCTCTCGACCTGGTGGAGGGATCCGCGGCGCTGCGCGCGCAGCTGCGCGAGAACGCAGAGCTGTTCCGCCGCCGGATGACCGAGGAGGGCTTCGATCTGCTGCCCGGCGAGCACCCGATCGTGCCGGTGATGTTCGGCGACGCCGCGCTGACCGCACGGATCGCCGCAGAGATGCAGCGCCAGGGCGTGTACGTGACCGCGTTCAGCTTCCCGGTGGTACCGCGCGAGAAGGCGCGCATCCGGGTGCAGCTGTCCGCTGCGCACACCGCGGAGCAGGTCGAGCGCTGCGTCGCCGCGTTCGTCGCCGCGCAAGAGGCGGTCGCCGCGGTCTGACGAGGATGTCGGAGGCTCTGGGCATGATCGACGCATGGATGCCGAACTCACCGCGCGACGAGGACTGATCGACCAGCTGATCGAGGGCGGGCTCATCCGCTCCGATCGTGTACTCCGGGCCTTCGAGCGGGTGAGACGCTCGGCGTTCATCCCGGACGCGCCGCTGGAGGAAGTCTACGCAGACCGCACGCACACGGTCGCCGAGGACGACGGCGTCAAGGTGAGCACGGTCTCGGCTCCGTCGATGCAGGCCAAGATGCTCGAGCTCGTCGATCCGGCACCTGGCGAGGACGTGCTCGAGATCGGCTCGGGCGGAACGAACGCGGCACTGCTCGCCGAGATGGTCGCTCCGGGCGGCTCGGTGTGGACGGTCGACATCGACGAGCGGGTGATCGAGCGCGCCCGCGCTTCGCTGACGCAGCATCCGACTCCGGTGCCGGTCCGTGCCGATGTCGTGGATGCCTGGGCTCCGGGCACGGCGATCACCGAGGCGTCCTTCGATCTGGTGGAGTTCACGGTCGACACGTGGACTTTCCCGGAGTGGCTTCTCGACGTGCTGCGTCCGGGAGCGAGGGTGGTCGCGCCGCTGTCGCTGTTCGAGTGCGGATGGGCGTTCACCTTCGACGAGGGGCGGCTGCGCGGGACTCGGGTGTTCACCGGCGGGTTCGTGGCGGCGCGGGGAGCGGGTGCGTCCGGCACCGAGCCCCGGTACGCCAGGGCGGGAGACATCTGGCTGGCGCGGGATCAGGACGCCGACGACGGGTGGCTCTCGTCCGTACTGGCGCGTGAGGGCGAGTCCGTCGAGACCGGGTTGCGCCTCACTGCGGGATCCCTGTACTCGCCGGTCATCCTCCGGCTGTTCGCCGGTTCCGAGTCGGCGGGGACGATCCGGAGCGAATCGCAGAGCCGAGAGCACGGGTTCCCCGGTGCGCCGTGGACGGGCACGCCGGTCTGGCTGGCCGACGACGGTCTCGCGGTGATGGACAACCGTCGGGTCGACGGCGGGGTCGAGGTGTTCGTGCGCGCCTTCGGCGACGACGGCGCCGACCTCGCCCAGCGCATGGCGGAGCGGCTGCGCACCTGGCGGCAGGACGTCGGAGAGCCTGTGTGCGAGGCGATTCCGGTCTCGGCCGTGCGGGAGGCGGCGCCGGAGGGTGTGCGCGTGATCCGCCGCGGCGCGTGGGAGTTCCGGCTCTCCTGGGAGCGCTGACGCCCTATGCCTGTTCCGGCCAGTAACGGCGGCGGACACGGCTCCAGTCGTTGCCCCGCAGTTGCGGGTAGAGCAGCGAAGCGGCCAGACAGTACTTGCTGACCCGGTGCGGGCGGACGCCGTGCTGTACGAACAGCCGGTCCAGCTCGGAGGCGCCGCCGGCGGACTTCGTCTCCACGAGCAGGTCGTCGGGCCCTGCGATGCGGCGCCCGGCCGTGCTGAAGTCCAGTTGCTCGTCGATCGTGATCCGGTGATCGCCCTGCACCAGCGTCGAACGACGATAGTCCGTGCGCAGCACGGGGTTCAGCTCGGCGGCATCCGTTCCGGTGACCGCAGAGACGAAGCGCCGCCCGTCTGCACCGAGTCGACCGGCACGAGCGGGATCGTGCGGGATCCTCTGCTTCACCGTCAGCCCGCGGAGGCCCTTGGACTTCACCTCGAGCTGACATCCGCCGCTGTCGCGATAGGTGCGGGTACGCACCTTGAACCGGTGCCGGCGACCCTGCGCGTGCTGACAGTACAGAGCGAACCGCGGTGTGTCGAGATACACCGATCGATAGCGGAACGAGCGCAGGCCACCGATCTCGAGCGTGCGCAGGCCCTCGCCGGCGTCGGGGAGCAGCCGACCGAGCAGTGCGCGCGGAACGAAGTACTTGCGGTCGACACGGTTCATCAGGGCCGCCGCGCTCTCCAGCTCGCTGAGCGAGATCGACGGCAGGGCATCCAGGACCGCTGCCGGGGAGGTCATGCGAACGCGTCCTCGGCGATCCGAGGCGATTCCTCGATCGGGGCCTCCCGACGGCGGTGCGCACGGGCGCGGTAGCGCACATCGACCTGCGTGGTCTCCCGGACGAGATCGAGGTCGAGCACCTCGATACGCACCAGATCGGCGTTGAGCAGCGTCGCGACGGCGGCCTCGAGCTCGCGTTCATCCGGGTACGCCCGGTCCAGCATCAGCAGGTGATGCCTGGTCCGTGAAGCGACCCGAGGACTGTCGACGACGAGCATCACCACGAGCATGAGGGCCGACAGCGCCGGCGCGATCCACTCCGGCGACGGCCGCAGGCCGGAGAGCAGACCGAGCGCCAGGGCGACGAAGTAGTAGGCGATCTCCTGCTGGGTGATCTGGTCGGAGCGCAGCCGGATGATCGAGAGGATGCCGAACAGGCCGATCCCGAGCCCGATGCCCACCTCGACCGAGGCGAGCGCGACCGTGACGGCGAGCACCCCCACGTTCAGCGCGATGTACGACAGCAGGAGGTCGCGCCGACGGTGCCGGCGGAAGTACAGGGCGTAGGCGAGCAGCGTGATCGACACGAGGTCTGTGACGAGGGCGATGGCAAGCGACATGATGACTCCTCCGGTTGTGCTGGTTCCCAGGCTCGCCGCTCGTCGTGAGCGCCGGATGAGGCACGGATGAGAGAGTTCTCACGCGGGTGGCACGCGCAGCCGATAGCCTGCGCCGCGCACCGTCTCGAAGCGGTCGGCCCCGAGCTTTCCCCGGAGGTACCGGATGTAGACGTCGACGACGTTCGATCCGGGGTCGAAGTCGAAGCCCCAGACCAGACTCAGCAGCTGCTGTCGCGTGAGCACCTCGTCCGGATGCCGCAGGAAGACCTCGAGCAGCGCGTACTCCCGGCTCGTCAGCTCGACGGCCTGTTCGCCGATCACCGCGCGCCGGGTGCGCAGATCGAGCGTCAGGTCTCCCGACCTCAGCGTGACCGCCTCACCGGGGAGGAGGTGGCCAGTCGCAGCCGGATGCGGGCGAGCAGCTCGTCGAACGAGAAGGGCTTGTGCATGTAGTCGTCGGCGCCTCCGGTCAGCCCGGCGACGGTGTCCGAGGTCGCGTCGCGTGCGGTGAGGATGATGATCGGCAGCTCGATGCGCTCCGAGCGCACCCGGCGCAACACACTGAAGCCGTCGAGTCCGGGCAGTCCGATGTCCAGCACCATGAGATCGAACTCTCCTGAGCGGGCGAACTCGAAGGCCGTGTGTCCGTCGCTCACCGTCTCTGATCGGAAGCCGTTCGCGCGCAGGCCCTTCTCGATGAACGACGCGATGCGCTCCTCGTCCTCGGCGAGCAGGATGCGGTTCATGATGTCTCCTCGGCATGCTGCGGCAGGTCCAGCGTGAAGGTCGAACCGGCCCCGGGAGCGGAATCGACCGAGACCCGTCCGCCGTGCGCCTGCGCGATGCGGGCGACGATCGCGAGCCCGAGGCCGCTGCCGCGCGTGCGCGGAGCGCCCGGACCGCGCGCGAACCGCTCGAAGATCAGGCTCTGCTCCTCGGGATCGATGCCGGTGCCGGCGTCGCGCACCCACAGTCGCACCCGGCCGTCGCGCACGTCGCCACCCACGGCGATCGTCTGGCCGGCCGTCGTGTGCGAGACGGCGTTCTGGGCGAGCTGCAGCAGCGCCTGGGCGAGACGCTGCCCGTCGGCGAGGATGACGCCTTCGGGCACGGCGTCGATCGCCCATCGGCGGTCAGCGATCGCGCTGGCCTTCGCCAGCGTGTCGACCACCAGGTCCGTCAGCTCGACACGTGCCATCACGAGGAAACCCGGACGCTCACTGCGGGCGAGCAGGATCAGGTCGTCCACCAGACGGGACATCCGCCGCAGCTCGTCGTCGACGAGGCGCAGCGTCTCCTCGCGCTCACCGGGATCGTCGCCCATCACGTCGAGATGGCCCCGCACGACGGTGATGGGAGTGCGCAGTTCGTGGCCGGCGTCGTCCAGAAAGCGCCGCTGACCGTCGAAGGCCGCCTGGACGCGATCGAGCATGCCGTTGAACGTGAGCGCGAGCTGTGCGACGTCGTCGGAGCCCACCACGTCGATTCGCCGACCGAGGTCGTCGCCGCCGCCGATCAGTGCGGCCGTGTGCTGCACCTCACGGATTGGAGTCAGTGCGCGCCCCGCCACCAGCCAGCCGGCACCGGCGGCGAGGAGCAGGGCGGCCACGCCGGCGGCGCTCATGGTCAGGACAGTCGACCAGGCCTCGGCCTGCGCCGGAGCGAGGAACTCCACGGCGACGAGCGCCCCGCGCTGCGCCTGCCCTTCGAACCGCACCGGCAGCACGGCGTAGAGCGCGGCTCCTGCGTCGGTCTCGGTGCGGCCCCAGCGCGGAGCCTGCGCGGTGGCGAGGTCGGCGACGAACGCCCGATCCGCGTCGAGGCGGGCCGGAGGGTCACCGCTGCTGCGCCGGTCGGCATGCCCGTCGACGATGCTGAAGAAGCTCTCCTCCGTCTCCGGAAGGTTGTGCGCGAGATGACTCGTCAGAAGCGTCCGCGCATCGGCGAACGGGGCGCCGGTGGCGGGATCGTCGCCCTGGGCGAACGACCGGAACTTCTCGGCCTCGTGCCCGAGTTCTGTCGCGGCGGCCGCGTCGATGCGCGAGAACAGGGCTCGGCCCGTGACCAGCACGATCGCGCACAGGGCGATCGCCACGACGAGCAGAGTGGAGGTGAGTATGCGGGTGCGTACGGTCCTGCTGCGCCGCGACTCAGTCATCGTCGTCATCGTCCACGTCATCGTCCGGGTCGTCGGCATCGTCGTCCCCGGCATCCGGCGGGGAGCCGGCGCGACCGTCTGCGCGGGTCCGGGCGTCGCAGGAGGGGGTGTCGTGGCGGGTATGGGCTGACGTGTGACGACGACGGACGGCCCGAGATCGGGTGCCGGCGCGCTGAGCGCCCGGTCGGATGCCCACCATGTGCCGATCAGCAGCAGTATCCCGACCGGCGCGACGAGGTATGTCCGGCGTGCCACCCCTCCAGTGTGTCTGAGGACGCGTCGATCCGGGTGAGGATGAGAGAGTTCTCATCCCGAGAGACTTTTGCAAAGAAAGTCTTGCAAAGAAGTCTTTGCATAGGTATCTTTGCATGCATGACGAACGAACCCGCTGCACTCGGGCCGGAAGCGGACCGCACGCTTGACGCCGGTGCGCTCAAGGCGCTCGCGCATCCGCTGCGGGTGCGCATCTACAACCTGCTCGGCGAGCGCGGCCCGCAGACCGCCAGCACGCTGGCTGCGCTCATCGGCGAGACATCGGGAGCGACGAGCTACCACCTGCGGGCACTGGCGAGCCACGATCTGATCCACGAGGTCGTCGGCCGGGGCACCGGCCGCGAGCGCTGGTGGGAGATGCACCGGGGCAGCGTCAACGTCCCTGGCCCCTCCGAAGTGAACTCTCCGGCTTCCCGCGCCGCGTCGCAGGTCGTCATGTCGGAGTTCTTCCGGCTGCGCAACGACTCGCTGCTCGAGTACCTGAACCGTCCGTCGGCCGATCAGCCTGAGGAGTGGCGCGACCTCGGACTCGTGCTCACATCCCGCCTGGACATGACACCTGAGCAGATGTCCGAGGTGCGCGACCAGCTGAAGGCCGTGCTGGACGGGGCGGTGGAGCGCTTCCGAGACCAGGAGGG
Organism: Microbacterium sp. KUDC0406; assembly: GCF_021582875.1. NCBI lineage: Bacteria > Bacillati > Actinomycetota > Actinomycetes > Micrococcales > Microbacteriaceae > Microbacterium > Microbacterium sp. KUDC0406. The sequence continues at coordinate 798,491 of NZ_CP091138.1, forward strand.
CAAGCCGGGCACCCGTCGGGTGGCCATGCGCGCCGAGATCTTCGATCTGGCAGATGGGCCGGATCGCCACACGACCCCCGAGGAGGAATCATGACCGCCGCAACGCTGCACATCGCCACTCCCACTCCGACCGAGCGCACCCTTCTGCGGGTCGCAGGCGGGCTCACCGCCTTCGTCGCACATCGCCGCGAGCGCCGGGCGGAGCGCCGCGAGATCGCGCTGGATCTGCTGCGCGAGCAGCAGGCCCGCAAGCAGGACCCGCACGCCGTCGACCACGCGCTGGCACTGCAGGGCGTGAACCGGCGCTGACATCGGAGAACTCCGAAACCGCAAGCCCGCGCCGAGACTGTGGCGTTACCACCACGTCTCGGCGCGGGCTTGCAGTTTGGAGGGGAAGGTCAGTCCTGGAACGGACGGGCGATCACGTCGCCGGATGCCGTGAGCAGGACCTCCCACCCGGCATCCAGCTCGGCGATCGGACGGCCCTCGAGCCAGGTGAGCGTCCAGTGGCCCTTCGACAGGCTCAGGGACCCAGCCAGATTCGCCTCGACCTCGGCGATGCCGGGGCGCAGGGCGGCGGGGACGGATGCCGGCGGCTCGGCGCCCGTGGTCCAGCGCGTACCGAGTTGCATCACGCTTCCTCGGCCGGCGCCAGCTCGATCGCCGTCACGGCGAGCTCGTCCGCCTCGGCGAAGGCCAGCTCGGCGATGCGACCCACGGCGCGCAGATCGTCGGCCGCCGCCTGAAGCGCGGCGACCTTCGCCGCAGGTGCGGCGATCGTCGCCGAGGCGACCGGCGTCTTCTGCGAGGCCTTCGCCTCGGTCTTGGCGCGGCGGATGCCGATAAGTGCCTCGCTCGCGGCGGCGAGCACGGCCGCGTCGCCCTCGGTGCCCAGGGGCTCCGGCCAGGCGGCGGTGTGGATCGAGCCCTCCTCGAACCACGACCATGCCTCCTCGGTCGCGAACGACACGATCGGGGCCAGCAGGCGCAGCAGCGTGGACAGTGCCAGACGCAGCGCCAGGGCGGCGGATGCCTGGCCGACGTCCGTCTGGTCGTAGGCGCGCTCCTTGACCAGCTCGAGGTAGTCGTCGCAGAAGGTCCAGAAGAACGCCTCGGTGATCTCGAGCGCCTTCGCCTGGTCGTAGTTCTCGTATGCCGCGGTGGTTCCCTGAACCACCTGGTCGAGCGCGGTCAGCATCGAGGCGTCCAGGGCATGCGTGATCTGCGCACCCTCGGGAACAGGGAAGGACAGCACGAACTTCGCCGCGTTGAGGATCTTGATCGCGAGGCGCCGGCCGATCTTCACCTGCGTCGGGTTCTGCGGGTCGAACGCCGCGTCCATGCCCAGGCGGCTCGAGGCCGACCAGTACCGCACCGCGTCGGAGCCGTGCTTCTCGAGGATGTCGGCCGGGGTCACAACGTTGCCCTTCGACTTCGACATCTTCTTGCGGTCGGGGTCGACGATGAAGCCCGAGATCGCCGTGTCGCGCCACGGCGAACGTCCGTCCTCGAGGGTCGAGCGCAGCATCGTGGAGAACAGCCAGGTGCGGATGATGTCCTGACCCTGCGGGCGAAGGTCGAACGGCGCCACCAGGTTCCAGAGCTCCTCGTCGCGCTGCCATCCGCCCGCGAGCTGCGGGGTCAGCGACGAGGTCGCCCAGGTGTCGAAGATGTCCTGCTCGGCCTCGAAGCCGCCAGGCACGCCGCGCTGATCCGCGGTGTAGCCCGCCGGCACGTCGGTGGTCGGGTCGATGGGCAGACTGTCCGCCGACGGAACCAGCACGCGGTCGTAGTCGCGCTCGCCGTTCCCGTCGAGCGCGTACCAGACCGGGATCGGCACGCCGAAGAAGCGCTGCCGCGAGATCAGCCAGTCGCCGGTCAGGCCGCCGACCCAGTTCTCGTAGCGCACGCGCATGAAGTCCGGATGCCAGGAGAGCTCGCGCCCGTTCGCGATGAGCTGGTCGCGCAGCTCCGCGTCTCGCGCGCCGTTGCCGATGTACCACTGGCGGGTCGAGACGATCTCGAGGGGGCGGTCGCCCTTCTCGAAGAACTTCACCGCGTGGTTGAACGGCTTGCCGACGGCCGTCATGTCGCCGGTCTCCTGCAGCTTCTCCACGATGGCCTTGCGCGCCGAGAAGACGGTCTTGCCCGCCATGTTCTCCACGTACCACGCGGCGCCTTCGCCGGCGTGCACGGACGCGGGTGCGTCGGGCAGGAAGCGGCCGTCGAGTCCGATCGTCGTCATGTTGGGCAGGTCGCTGCCGTCGGTGCGTCGCAGTTCGCGCCACCAGACGATGTCGGTCACGTCGCCGAAGGTGCAGACCATCGCCGCACCCGTGCCCTTGTCGGGAAGCGCGAGGTGGTGGCCGTGGATCTCGATGTCGGCGCCGAAGAACGGGGTGCGCACCTTCGTGCCGATGAGGTGCTTGAAGGGCCCCTCGGGGTGGGTCACGATCGCGACGCAGGCAGGGAGCAGCTCGGGACGGGTGGTCTCGATCGGGATCGAGCCCGAGCCGTCGGCGAACGGGAACTCGATGCGGTGGTACGCCGCCTGCTGCTCGCGGTCCTCGAGCTCCGCCTGCGCGATCGCGGTGCGGAAGTCGATGTCCCACAGCGTGGGTGCGAGGGCCTGGTAGGCCTCACCGCGCTCCAGGTTGCGCAGGAACGCGAGCTGGCTCTGCCGGATGGTCTCATCGGAGATGGTGCGGTACGTCTGCGTCCAGTCCACGCTGAGGCCGAGCTGGCGGAACAGGGCCTCGAACTGCTTCTCGTCCTCGACGGTCAGCTTCTCGCACAGCTCGATGAAGTTGCGGCGGCTGATCGGCTGCTGATCGGCTGCGCGGCTGGACTTGTTGTCGCCGCCCTCGAACGGGGGCGTGAAGTCGGCGACGTAGGGGAGCGAGGGGTCGCAGCGCACGCCGTAGTAGTTCTGCACACGGCGCTCGGTGGGCAGGCCGTTGTCGTCCCAGCCCATCGGATAGAACACGGTCTTGCCGCGCATCCGCTCGTAACGGGCCTTCACGTCGGTGTGCGTGAACGAGAAGACGTGTCCGATGTGCAGGCTGCCGGACGCGGTCGGCGGGGGAGTGTCGATCGAGTAGACGCTGTCGCGGCCGAGCTCGGCGGCGCGCGTGCGATCGAAGAGGTAGGTCCCCTGGGCGGACCAGGCGTCGTTCCACTTCGCTTCGAGACCTTCGAGGGCGGGCTTGTCGGGGATCGCGGACATAGAGGGTCTCCTTGAGCGATGTATGCGGCACTGTGTGAGCGTGCCTGAGTGTGGGATGCCGGGACAGTCTATCGGTCGCATCGCGGTCAGCATTGATCGACCCCGTCCAGTAATCCCCGGTAAGCTGGAACGTCCCGTTCCCGCACCCTTCCGAGGTCACGCATGCCCGCCTTCACTGCGCGCCGTCTTCTTCCCCTCGCGGCGATCGCCGCGGCATCCGCTCTGGTTCTCAGCGCGTGCTCCGCACCCTCCGGCGGCGACGCCGGATCCGAGGGCGGCGAACTCGTCTGGGCGATCGAGGGGGCGAACCTCTCGGCCGGCAAGATGGACCCGCAGGTGAGTCAGCTCGACGTCACCGCCATGGTTCAGCGCCAGGTGCTCGACTCGCTGGTGTTCCAGGAGCCTGACGGATCGTTCTCGCCGTGGCTCGCGAAGAAGTGGCAGGTCTCGGATGACGGGAAGACCTACACGTTCGAGCTGCGCGACGACGTCACCTTCACCGACGGCACCCCGTTCGACGCGGAAGCGGTGAAGGTGAACTTCGACCGCATCGTCGACCCGGCCACCAAGTCGGCGCAGGCCGCGAACATGCTCGGCGGCGAGCTGTACGCAGGCACGAAGGTCGTGGATCCGCACACGGTCGAGGTGAGCTTCACGCAGCCCTACGCGCCGTTCCTGCAGGCCGCGAGCACCGCGCAGCTGGGCTTCTGGTCGCCGAAGGTGCTGAAGAGCTCCGCTGACAAGCTCGCAGCGGGCGGCCCTGACGTGAGCGTCGGCACCGGACCGTTCGTGCTCAGCGAGTACACCGCCGATCAGGAGATCGTCTACACCCGCAACGACGACTACGCCTGGCGGCCCGAGGGGTCGAAGGCTCCGAAGATCGAGACGCTGCGCGTCGAGATCCTCCCGAGGCATCCGTGCGCGCGGGCGTCGTGAAGTCGGGTGAGGCGGATCTCGCCGGCCAGCTGCCGCCCAATGTCGTCGGCGACCTCGGCGACGACGTGACCGTCGCGGCGAAGGAGTACCCCGGTCTGCCGTACTCGCTGTTCCTGAACGAGAAGTACGGCGTGTTCGCCGACCAGAAGGTGCGCCAGGCGTTCGAGAGGGCGATCGACGTGGATGCTGCGGTCGAGAAGATCTTCTTCGGCGAGTTCCCGCGGGCCTGGAGCATCCTCGGCCCCACCACGCCCGGCTACGACAAGAGCCTCGAGGGCAGCTGGCCGTTCGACGCGGACAAGGCGAACGCCCTGCTCGACGAGGCCGGCTGGACCGCACGCGACACGGACGGCATCCGGATGAAGGACGGCAAGCGCCTGTCCGCGCGCTGGATCGCGTGGACGCCGATCTCCGACGACAAGGCCGCCCTCGCCAACGCCGTGCAGTCCGACCTGAAGAAGGTCGGCTTCGAGATCACGCGCGAAGCGCTCGAGCCGGCCGCCTACAACGAGCAGTACGGCCCGAAGACCTACGACATCACCGACTGGGACTTCTCGGGTGTCGACCCCGACCTGCTGCGCAGCCACCTGGGCACCGACGGCTTCCAGAACGCGTCGCAGGTGAGCGACCCGGCCGTCGACGAACTGCTCGCCGACGGGCTGGCATCGTCGGATGCCGAGGAGCGCAACGGCATCTACCGGAGTGTGCAGGAGTGGAACGCCGAGCACGTGGCGATCGTGCCGCTCTATGTGAACTCCGCGATCACGGCGCAGAACAAGAACGTCGAGGGCCTCACCTACGATCTGTACGGCCGTCCGCTGTTCTACGGAGTGAGCGTCGCCGGCTGACGTACGCTCTCTGACGTGTCCCGTCTCGTGCTGATCCGGGTCGGCGGCCTTCTGGCATCCGTCCTGGTCGTGCTGTGGGGCGCCGCGACGCTGGCGTTCCTCGCCTTCCGGATCATCCCGGGCGATGCGGTCTCGGTCATGCTCGGACCGCAGGCTCAGGTGAGCGAAGAGGTCAAGGCCGGCATCCGCGCCGAGCTCGGCCTGGACCGCCCGCCCCTGGAGCAGTACTTCTCGTATCTCGGTGGCCTGCTGCGCGGCGACCTCGGCACCTCGTACCAGCTGCGGCTTCCGGTGGCCGAGGTGATCGGCCGGCAGCTCGGTCCCACCGTGCAGCTCACCGCGGTCGCGCTGCTCATCGCTCTCGTGCTGGCGTTCTCGGTGGCGCTGTTCGCGCGACGGGGCGTCGTGCGCGGGATCGTCGTGACCGCGGAGCTGATCGTGCTCTCGTCTCCCGTGTTCTGGGTCGGACTCGTGCTGCTCGGGGTGTTCGCGTTCGGGCTGGGGTGGTTCCCTGTGGCGGGCACGCGCAGTCCGGCGACGATCGTGCTGCCCGCCGTGACGCTCGCCCTGCCGATCGCCGCGCTGATCGGTCAGGTGCTGCGCGACGGCATCGACCAGGCCGAGCGGCAGCCGTTCGCCGAGACCGTGCGGGCCCGCGGCGCAGGTCCGGCACGGCTGACGCTGCATCACTCGCTGCGGCACGGCGCGGCGAGCACGATGACCCTGGCCGCGTATCTCGTCGGGTCGCTGCTGGGCGGGGCGGTGCTGGTCGAGACGGTCTTCGCCCGTCCGGGACTCGGCAGGGTCACGCTCGCGGCGATCGTCGACCGGGACGTGCCGGTGGTCGCGGGCATGATCATGCTCAGCGCCCTCGTGTTCGTGATCGTGAACGTGGTCGTCGAGCTGCTGCATCCGCTGCTGGATCCGCGATTGCGCGAGGCGCCCGCCGCCATCCCCGCACCGCAGATCGGCGAACGGCGATGAGACGCAGGATGCTGGGGATGTGGATCGCCGTCGCCTTTCTGGCGCTGGTCGCGGTCGCAGCTTTCCTGCCCGGCCTGCTCGCCACGCACGATCCGCTGCAGACCGACGTACGCGCGGCCCTGCTGCCGCCGGGAGCAGAGCATCTGTTCGGCACGGACCAGTCCGGCAGGGACGTGTATTCGCGGGTGATCTACGGCGCGGCGCGCTCCGCCGGGATCGGCCTGCTCGCCACGACGCTCGCGCTGGTCGTCGGACTCGTCGTCGGGGCGCTGTCCGGTGTCGCGCCGCGGCCGGTGGACGCCGTGGCGATGCGGCTCACCGACATCCTGCTCGCCTTCCCCGAGTTCCTCATCGCGCTCATCGTGGTGGCGGTGCTGGGGCCGGGGCCGGTCAACGTCGCGGTCGCTGTCACGCTCGCCGCGGTGCCGGTCTACATCCGCCTTGCGCGCACCCAGACCAGGACGCTGCGCGGCGCCGAGCACGTCGAGGCCGCGCGCATCCTCGGCGTCGGGCCGGTGCGCGCGTTCCGGCGGCACGTGCTGCCCGGCGTGCTCGGGTCGTTGAGCGTGCTCGCGACGATCGGCATCGGGTCGAGCATCCTCGCCGCCGCCGGGCTGAGCTTCCTCGGCCTCGGCCCGATCGAGCCCCAGCCGGAGTGGGGCCTCATGCTGTCGGGAGGACGCAACGTGCTGGGCCGGGCGTGGTGGATCTCGGGGTTCCCCGGACTCGCGATCACTCTCACGGTGATCAGCGCGACCGTGATCGGTCGCACCCTGCGTGCTCGGGCGGACGGAGTGCGCGCATGAGTGCCCTCTGGGACGAGCGGTTCGTGGCCCGGCACGGGCGTCGCGGCTGTGCAGCTGGCGCGGAGTTGTGCGCCCGCCGCGGACGGATGGGGGCGCAAGTTCCGCGTGGAGCGCACATCCCCGCGCGAAGCGCGCACGAGGTCGGTGGGCGCGCTCGTGCACCCCAGCCGCGGATTTGTGCACCTGCCGCGGACGGATGGCGGCGGGGCATCCGCGCGGAGCGCACATCCCCGCGCAAAACGAACGCGTGTTCCGCGGATGCACGCGCACATCTCCGAGGAAGGTGCGCCGCATGAGCGCCGTCGACGTGCGCGGACTGCGCATCGCGTTCGGCGAGCGGTCGGTCGTCGACGGGGTGTCCTTCGCGGTCCAACCGGGGGAGTGCCTGGCGATCGTCGGGGAGTCGGGCGCCGGCAAGTCGCTCACCGCACGTGCCCTGCTGGGTCTGGCGCCGGGACGGGTCGCGGCATCGGAGCTGTCGATCGACGGGACGGATGCCCGGAGCCTGAGCGACCGTGGATGGCGATCGCTGCGCGGTCGGCGCATCGCCCTGGTCTCGCAGGACGCGCTCGCCGCGCTCGATCCGCTCCGGCGGGTGGGCGCGGAAGTGGTCGAGCCGCTGCGCATCCACGGGATGCCGGCGGGTGAGGACCGCGTGCTCGCGCTGCTGCGCGAGGTCTCGATCCCGGAGCCGGAGCGCCGGGCCCGGCAGTATCCGCATGAGCTCTCCGGCGGACTGCGGCAGCGCGCGCTGATCGCCTCCGCGCTGTCGACCGCGCCCGCGGTACTGGTGGCGGATGAGGCGACGACGGCGCTGGACGCCACGGTGCAGGCGCGTGTGCTCGCGCTGCTGCGCTCGATCGCCGATCGAGGCACCGCGGTCGTGTTCATCAGCCATGACTTCGCCGCGGTGCGTCGTGTCGCCGACCGGGTGGTCGTGATGCGCGCCGGGCGGATCGTCGAGCAGGGCACCACCGCGCAGGTGATGGATCGGCCGCAGCAGCAGTACACGAGGGAGCTCGTCGCGGCATCCCGGCATGAGGTGCCGACGGATGCCGGAGAGGCGGCCGCCGTGCTGCTTCGTGCGGAGAGCGTGTCGAAGAGCTTCGACCGCCCCGCGGTGCGAGACGCCTCGTTCGTGCTGAGGAGCGGTCGGACTCTCGGCATCGTCGGGGAATCCGGCTCGGGCAAGACGACGCTCGCCCGCATGATCGTGGGCGTGACCGGGCCGGATGCCGGCACGCTGGACTGGACGGCGCCGCAACGCGTGCAGCTCGTGCATCAGGACCCTCTCGGGGCTTTCGATCCGCGCTGGACGATCGCCCGCTCGCTCGGCGAGGCGCTCGAAGCGGCCGGTGTCCCGCGCGTGCGACGCCGAGCGCGGACGGCGGAACTGCTCGAAGAGGTGGGCCTGGCTGCCGAGCTGGGCGCGCGACGGCCGCCGGAGGTCTCCGGAGGTCAGCGTCAGCGGGCCGCGATCGCCAGGGCGCTCGCCGCGGACCCGCAGGTGCTCGTGCTCGACGAGCCGGTCTCCGCGCTCGACCCGACGGTGCGGGAGCGGGTGCTCGCCCTGCTGCGCCGGGTGCAGCAGGAGCACGGTCTGACCATGGTGTTCGTCTCGCATGACCTCGGCGTCGTCGGAGCCGTCTGCGACGAGGTGCTCGTGATGCAGGACGGCGCGATCGTCGAGAAGGGGCCGGTGCGCGAGGTGTTCACCGCTCCGCGCCATCCGTTCACGCGGGAGCTCCTCGCGGCGCGGTGATCATCGTCACCGTCGCGGCTGCGGTCCGTCGATGGGCGTGCAGTCGCGCGGAGAGGAAGGAGCTCGCGTGTCAGTCCTGCACGTCGATGCCTGCCGCAGCGGCGAAGGCGGGGGCGAGCAGTTCGACCTGGCGGGAGCTCAGGGTCGCCCCGCGCAGCGCGAGCACGTCGAGGTAGGCGAGGGCGTCGAGCCCGCGCAGGTCGAGGTCCTTCGCGGTGAGGCCGCGGGTGTCGACCTCGTCGGCGCGGGTGTCGTCGAAGCGGACGCGGGTGAGCGTCGCCTGCGGCACGTCGAGCGTGTGCAGGGTCGTGTCCGCGACGAGCACGTCCTCGGCCCGCGCCGCGCCGAGCGACAGGTAGTCGATGCGCACTCCGCGGATCTCGAGCTCGCCGATGCGCGCCGACGAGAGATCGAGTGTTCCGATCCGGCCCCGATCGATTCGAAGGCGCCGGATGCTCGCGTCGCGCAGTGAGACCACGGGTGCGCGCAGATCCTCGATGCGCACGTCGAGCAGTGTCGATCCGGTGAGGTCCACCCGGTCGGCGGAGCCCGTGAGCACGCACTGCTCCAGGCTTCCGTGCGCGAGGTCGGTCTCGCCGGCGCACTCGACGGATGCTGCGATCAGGTCGGCTCGCCGCGCAGCGGCCGCCGGCGTCAGGCGGTCGGGCAGATCCGGAGCGGAGACGCGAGGAGGCACGGGGCGGATGGCGGGCACCAGGTGAGACTACGGGATGGCGCCGACATCCGCCCTGCGCTATATTGCTAGCATGCAAGCAAGGGAAGCCAAGGTGCAGTTCAACGTGTACCTGCCGCCCGACCTCGTGCGTGCGGTCAAGCACCGGGCGATCGATGACGGACTGAGCTTGTCGGCTCTGGTCGAAGAGGCACTGCGCGCCCATGTGGAGGAGAAGCCATGACAACCGTTCAGCAGATCGTCTACACGGATGCTCCGGAGCGCTGGCGCGCGCTCGCGGCCGCGCTCGGATTCGTGGCGCCGTACCCGCCGACGCCGGAGTGGGCCGAGTTCGACGGCGGTGGCGTGCTCGCCGTGCATCACGCCACCGGGGCCCACCCGGCCGGCGGCGTGGATCTGAACCTGCTGGTCGCCGACCTCGATGCCGCGGAACGCGCCCTGGAAGGGCGCGACGTCACGCGCGGGGTGATGGATGGCGTGGGGGAGATGCTCACGGTGCGAGCCGCATCCGGGCTGACCGTGACGGTGTTCGCCGGAGCGAGGGACGCCGCTTCCGGTGAGGTCGCCGTGCAGCCGATCTGGTTCCAGGACGACGTCGACGAGGCGCGCCGCATCCTGGAGGCCCTCGGCCTGCAGGCATCCATCCTCGCCGGCGGCGGCGGCTGGGCCGAGATGCGAGCGCCGGGCGGGGGATCCGTCGGCGTGCACTCGGCGTCCGGTCGTTCGGAGGGTGAGGGACAGGGCTTCGGCTTCTCCTTCGAGGCCGTCGGCGACCTCGAAGGGCTCGCCGGCGGGGCTGAGGGACGCCGGATTCGATGCATCCGTCATCGATGAGTCCTACGGCCGCACCATCCGCATCGCCGACCCTGAGGTCTGGATCAACGGCGCGCAGACCGATCTCTACGGGTATCACCGGGCGCACTGAACCAGGCACCCTCGCGTGCGCTTCGCGCGGGAATGTGCGCTTCGCGCGGATGTCTGTGGCGCATGCTGCCCGCAGATCCTGCTCATCCCCGAGCGGAGCGAACGGGTGCCGGCGTGCACGTTCTGCAGTCTTGTGCGCTTCGCGCGGATGCTGCGCCGACATCCGTCCGCGGGAGCTGCACATGGCCGCGGGAGACGTACCACCGGACTCGTACTCCACATTCAGGTGTCCATGGGTGTTCTGCACAGGTCTGCGATTGTCGTGCCTGCGCTGAGCTCATGAGCCGCACACTGACGGGATGCCGAACAAGAAGAAGTCCTGGCTCGATGTCGTGGGAGACGTGCGGACGCATGGCGGCGTCGTGCGGCGCGCGCGTCTGACCGAGCGCGGCTTCGGACGCCGTGCGATCGATGAAGCGGTCGCGCGTGGAGCACTCAACAGGCCGCGACGCGGATGGCTTGCTCTTCCGGACGCCGATCCGCAGCTGAGATCCGCGCCGAAGTTCGGCGTGATCATCACCTGCCGCACTCAGGCGCAGCGGCTCGGCTTGTGGGTGCACGACGTGTCCGGGGATCCGCATGTCGCCGTTCCGCCGAACAGCACGGGCGGCCAGGGTGTGCGCGCGAAGATCCACTGGGGAGCGCCGCTGATACCGAGAGACCCAGACGCGCTTGTCGACCCCATCGAGAACGTGCTTGCGTACGTCGCCGAGTGCGAACCGTTCGAGCAGGCCGTGGCGACGTGGGAATCCGCGTTCAACAAGGGACTCGTCGACATCGGCGCGATGGCAAGGCTGCCACTTCGCCCGGCGGCCCGCCGAGTGCTGGAAGTCGCGACGCCGTTCGCGGATGCGGGACTCGAGACATACCTCCGGCTCCGGCTCCGCTGGCTCAGACTGCCGATTCGCATGCAGACCTGGATCGCCGGGCACAAGGGCGACACACTGATCGGGGACAGGCTCATCGTTCAGATCGACGGTGCGACCCACACAGGACCACAGTGCGATGAGGACATCCGGCATGACGCTCAGCTTCGTCTGCTCGGCTATCACGTGATCCGCGTCTCCTATCGGCAGATCATGTTCCAGTGGGCGGAAGTGCAGGATCTGATCATGCGCGCCGTCGCGCAGGGCCTGCATCGCGCAGCCTGATTCGAGCATCCGGTGCGGAGTTATGCGCTTCGCGCGGATGCTGCGCGGGCATCTGTCGGCGGAGGCGCACAAGTCCGCGGGAACTGCACGCCAGGGCCCGACGGGAGGCGCCCGCGCGAACATCCGGCGCGACCGCGTAGAATGGCTCGATCAGCTGTGATCCGGCCATCACCGGGGAGCTCTCGGAAGAACGCTTCGACAGGCTCAGCGCAAGCGCAGACAGGCTCAGCGCAAGCGGCCAAGAGGCAACTAGAACCGAGCGGGGCAGGCCCGTCATCGCCGCAGTGAAAGAGGCTCGCCGCGAGACGGGCAAGTGAGGTGGTACCGCGGCCCGTCAGGTCACAATCCGGACAGGTCGTCCTCGCAGCAGCATCCGACACGATCACTGCGAGACGACATGACCTACCCGCGCACCTCCTCCTTCGGCCCCGCCGCCCTTCGACAGGCTCAGGGCCCGGTGACCCCGAGCCCGCGCTTCCCCGAGATCGAGCGCGAGGTGCTCGAGTTCTGGAAGGCCGACGACACCTTCCGCGCCTCCATCGCGCAGCGCGAGGGCGCCGACGAGTGGGTGTTCTACGACGGCCCGCCGTTCGCCAACGGCCTGCCGCACTACGGGCACCTGCTGACCGGGTACGCGAAGGACCTCTTCCCGCGCTTCCAGACCATGCTCGGCAAGAAGGTCGACCGCGTGTTCGGCTGGGACACCCACGGTCTGCCCGCCGAGCTCGAGGCGATGAAGCAGCTCGGTCTCACCGAGAAGAGCGAGATCGAGGACATGGGCGTCGGCGTCTTCAACGCCAAGGCCAAGGACTCGGTGCTCACCTACACGCGCGACTGGGAGGACTACGTCACGCGCCAGGCGCGCTGGGTGGACTTCGAGCGCGGCTACAAGACCCTCGACCTGAGCTACATGGAGAGCGTGCTCTGGGCGTTCGACCAGCTCTACGACAAGGGCCTCGCCTATGAGGGCTATCGCGTGCTGCCGTACTGCTGGCGCGACGAGACCCCGCTGTCGAACCACGAGCTGCGCATGGACGACGACGTCTACAAGGACCGTCAGGACCCATCCGTCACCGTCACCTTCCCGCTGACCGGCGTGAAGGCCGAATCGCTCGGTCTGACCGCCGTCCGCGCCCTCGCCTGGACCACCACGCCGTGGACGCTGCCCACCAACCTCGCCCTCGTCGTGGGACCCGAGATCGAGTACGTCGTGCTTCCCGCGGGCCCTGCAGGCGCCGCCGACGTGCACAACGGGGACGACCCCGTCGAGGCAGCAGCGCACCGCTACCTGCTCGCCCGCGATCTGCTCGGCGGCTACGCCAAGGACCTCGGGTACGAGTCGGCCGACGACGCGCTCGCCGCGGTGCAGCAGACCGTTCGCGGCGCCGACCTGGCGGACGTCCACTACGACCGCCTGTTCGACTACTACGCCGACGCCGAGACCTGGGGCACGCAGAACGCCTGGCGCATCCTCGTCGACGACTACGTGACCACCACCGACGGCACCGGAATCGTGCACCAGGCACCCGCCTACGGTGAGGACGACCAGCGTGTCACCGGCGCCGCCGGCATCCCGACCATCCTGTCGCTCGACGACGGCGGCCGGTTCCTGCCGCAGGTGACGGATGTCGCCGGCGAGCTGTGGATGGACGCCAACACGCCGCTCATCCGTCTGCTCCGTGCCGAGGGCCGGATGCTGCGCGAGCAGAGCTACGTGCACTCGTACCCGCACTGCTGGCGCTGCAGGAACCCCCTGATCTACAAGGCCGTCTCGAGCTGGTTCATCCGGGTCACCGATCTCAAGGACCGGATGCTCGCGAACAACGAGCAGATCACCTGGGTGCCCGAGAACGTGAAGCACGGTCAGTTCGGCAAGTGGCTCGAGGGCGCGCGCGACTGGTCGATCAGCCGCAATCGCTACTGGGGCTCGCCGATCCCGATCTGGAAGAGCGACGACCCCGAGTACCCGCGCGTCGACTCCTACGGCTCGCTCGAGGCGCTGGAGCGCGACTTCGGCACACTGCCGCGCAACGGGAGCGGCGAGATCGACCTGCACCGCCCGTACATCGACGACCTCACCCGCCCGAACCCCGACGACCCGACCGGCAAGAGCACGATGCGCCGAATCGAGGATGTCTTCGACGTGTGGTTCGACTCCGGGTCGATGCCGTACGCGCAGGTGCACTACCCGTTCGAGAACCAGGAGTGGTTCGACTCGCACGCGCCGGCGGACTTCATCGTGGAGTACATCGGGCAGACCCGCGGCTGGTTCTACGTGATGCACGTGCTCTCCACCGCGCTGTTCGACCGCCCCGCGTTCACCGGCGTGAGCTGCCACGGCATCGTGCTCGGCTCGGACGGCTACAAGATGTCGAAGTCGCTGCGCAACTACCCGGACGTGTCCGAGGTGTTCGACCGCGACGGGTCCGACGCGATGCGCTGGTTCCTGATGTCGAGCTCGGTGCTGCGCGGCGGCAACCTCTCGGTCACCGAGGAGGGCATCCGCGCCGGCGTGCGGGAGTTCATCCTGCCGCTGTGGAACTCGTGGTACTTCTTCGCGACCTACGCGAACGCTTCGACAAGCTCAGCGGGGGCTGCGGCCGACGGGTATGAGGCCACCTGGCGCACCGACTCCACCGACGTGCTGGACCGCTACATCCTGGCCCGCACCGGCGACCTGGTCCGCGATGTCAAGCAGGATCTCGAGGGTCTGGACTCCACGACGGCCGCCGCGCGCCTGCGCGACTTCGCCGAGGTGCTCACGAACTGGTACATCCGTCGCTCGCGGGACCGGTTCTGGGACCCTTCGACAGGCTCAGGGGCCCAGGTCGACTGCTTCGACACGCTCTACACGGTGCTCGAGACGCTCTGCCGCGTCGCGGCACCGCTCGTGCCGCTGATCAGCGAGCGGGTCTGGCAGGGGCTCACCGGCGGGCGCAGCGTGCACCTGACCGACTGGCCCGACGCAGAGGCATTCCCGCACGCCGACGACGTCCGCGATGCCATGGACGCCGTCCGCGAGCTCTCCAGCGTGGGCAACGCGCTGCGCAAGAAGGAGAAGCTGCGCGTGCGGCTGCCGCTGGCCCGCTTCACGGTCGTCACGCCGGATGCCGCCGCGCTGGCGCCCTTCGAGGACATCCTGCGCGAGGAGCTGAACGTGAAGAGCGTCGAGCTGGTCGCGCAGGGCGACGGCACCCCGGCGGAGTACGGCATCAGCCACCGCCTCAGCGTCAATGCCCGTGCCGCCGGCCCGCGTCTCGGCAAGGAGGTGCAGCGCGTGATCCGCGCGGCCAAGGACGGCTTCTGGACCGAGGACGGCGGCGTCGTGACCGCCGACGGCATCGTGCTCGAGCCGCACGAGTACGACCTCGCGCTGGAGACCACCGGCCGCCCCGAGGGCGAGGCCCTCGCCGTCGTGCCGACCGGCGGCTTCGTGCTGCTGGACACCACGACCACGCCCGAGCTCGAGGCCGAGGGCCTGGCCCGCGACGTGATCCGCGCCGTGCAGGACACCCGCAAGAAGGCCGGCTTCGACGTCAGCGACCGGATCAGCCTGGTGCTGGACTTCGCGTCCGCCGAGGAGGGCGAGGCGGTGGCATCCGCGTTCGAGACCGCGGACGTCGCGGGGAGACTCTCGCACTCGCCTTCGAGGTCCGTGCGGGCGGCGCCGTGTACACCGACTTCGGGATCCTGCCCGGCGAGTCGGAGTTCGAGACGACCGTGCCGAAGGGCACCTACGCCAACACCGCCGACTTCACGGTCGCGGTCAACCGGATCGGAGAAGGGGCATGAGCGACAGGCAGCGGGCCGACCGGGTCTACGAGCAGCTCCTGGAGCGGGCGGGTGAGCGCTGGGTGCAGCCGCGTAAGGAGCGCGTCGCGCGCATCCTCACGCTGCTGGACGATCCGCAGCGCACCTATCGCGTCGTGCACATCACCGGGACGAACGGCAAGACATCGACGGCGCGGATGATCGAGAGCCTGCTGCGCGCCCACGGGCTGCGCACCGGGCTGTTCACCAGCCCGCACCTGGAGCGCTTCACCGAGCGGATCATGATCGACGGGGAGCCGATCGCGGATGCCGCGATCGCCGACGCCTGGGACGAGATCGAGCCGTTCATCGGCATCGTCGACGCCGAGCTGGAGGCCGCCGACGACGCACCGCTGACGTTCTTCGAGCTGCTCACCGTGCTCGCGTTCGTCGCCGCATCGGATGCTCCGGTCGACGTGCTCGTGCTCGAGGTGGGCATGGGCGGGGAGTGGGACTCCACCAACAACGCCGACGGCGATGTCGCGGTGTTCGCCCCGATCGACATCGACCATGCCGACCGGCTCGGCGACACGATCGCGGAGATCGCCCAGGTCAAGGCCGGGATCATCAAGGACGGTGCCTCGGTGGTCTCGGCTGAGCAGCCGGAGGAGGCCGAGGCCGTGCTGCGCCGCGTGGCCGCCGAGCGCGGCGCGCGGATCTCGTTCGCCGGAGCGGACTTCGGCCTGGCCGACCAGCGGCTCGCCGTGGGCGGGCAGCTGCTCACCGTGCGCGGCCTGGCCGGGCAGTACGTGGACGAGTACCTGCCGCTGTACGGCGCGCACCAGGGGCACAACGCGTCCCTCGCGATCGCCGCGGTGGAGTCGCTGATCGGCGATGCCACGCAGCCCATCGCCGGCGACATCCTCTCCGACGCCCTGCAGAACGTGACCTCGCCGGGTCGCCTGCAGCTGCTCGGCATCGCACCGACCGTGGTGGTCGACGCCGCGCACAATCCGCACGGTGCGCGCTCCCTCGCACAGGCGCTGTCGGACAGCTTCGACTTCGACGAGTGGGGCCTGGTGCTCGGCGTGCTCGCCGACAAGGATGCGGCGGGCATCGTCGACGTGCTGCTGCCCGCGGTCGCCGAGGTGTTCGCGACCGCGCCGGATTCGGCGCGCGCGAACGACGCCGACGCGATCGCCGATCTCGTCGAGGAGCGCGGACGCCGCGCGAGCGTGCACCCGACCCTGGCCGAGGCCGCTGACGCGGCGCGCGAGTGGGCCGCGAGCTCGGATCGCCGTGCGGTGATCATCGCCGGCTCGGTCGTGCTGGCGGGAGAGGCGATCGCGCTCTCCGAGGAGGAGGACTGGAAGTCGGGGTGGAGCGCGTGAGTGCACGCGGAGCACGCCCCCAGCGGACCCTCGTCCAGAAGCTCGCACCGATCGTGCTCGGCTTCGAGGCGATCGTGGTCTTCCTCGCGGGTCTCACGATCTACGGCCTGAACGTGCTGCCGGCGGGCATCCCGTCCTGGTGGGGGATCGTCGGCGGCGTCATCGTCGCGCTGCTGATGTTCGCCCTCGCCGGCATGATCACCCGTCCCTGGGCGATCGCCGCCGGCTGGGGACTGCAGGCGATCGTGGCGCTGTCGGCGATCCTCGTTCCCGCGATCCTGTTCGTCGTGCTGATTTTCGGCGGCATGTGGGCGTATGCGACGATCGTGGGGGCCCGCATCGACGCCCGTGCGCCGCGAGCCGAAGCCGAAACTCCGACAGAGAGCGAATGACATGGCTACCGAAGAAACCCTCGTCCTGGTCAAGCCCGACGGCGTCGCCCGCGGTCTGACCGGTGCGATCCTCGCCCGTATCGAGGCGAAGGGCTACGCGCTCGTCGACCTCCGTCTGGTCGAGCCCGACCGCGACCTGCTCGCCGGGCACTACGCCGAGCACGAGGGCAAGCCCTTCTACGAGCCGCTGATCGAGTTCATGATGTCCGGTCCGTCCGTGGCGATCCGCCTGGCCGGCAACCGCGTCATCGAGGGCTTCCGCTCGCTCGCCGGCACCACCGATCCGACCACCGCCGCACCCGGCACCATCCGCGGCGACTTCGGGCGTGACTGGGGCCTGCCGGTGCAGCAGAACCTCGTGCACGGCTCGGACAGCCCCGAGTCGGCCGCCCGCGAGCTGGGCATCTGGTTCGGCTGAACCCCCGACGAACAGAAGGCGCCTCCCGATCGGGAGGCGCCTTCTTCGTGTCCGCGGGTCAGAACAGCGTGGACAGGATGTTCAGCTGCAGCTGAGCCGCGCCGAAGATGATCACGTAGCCGAGGATCGAGATCAGCGGAACCCATGCCACGATCGCGTCGCCGAAGCGCTGCAGCGCCTTCCCCGCGAGACCGGCTCGCAGGTTGCGCACGGTCGTGCCGAGGAACATCGGGATGACGACGAGGTAGACCAGCGCGCACCAGGGGCACAGGGTGCCGATCACGAAGATGCTCTGGAAGGCCAGCCAGTACACGAAGGAGATGGCGAACAGCATCCCGGCGTTGAAGATCCACCAGAACCAGGCCGAGAACCGTGCCTTCGCCAGCAGCGCGAAGCCCACGACGATCGGGGCGGGGAACATCATCAGGCCCAGGATCGGGTTCGGGAAGCCGAACGTGCTGCCCTGCGGCGAATCGATGTTCTTGCCGCAGTTCAGGATGCTGTTGATGTTGCAGGTGAGCGCGGAGTCGGGCTTCTGCAGCAGCAGGATGTGGTCCATCTCCAGCGAGAACGCGGCGAGGAGTCCGAGCGCCCCTCCGATGATCAGCGTGAGGGCGAGGGCGAGGTGCGTCCGGGGCACGACGGCGGGGCTGGGTTCTGAGGCCATGGTCGGATTATGGCACCCGTGTGTATCAATCATCTGACGCGCGAAAGCGCCCGATGCCGCAGCCGGCGCGCCGAAGTGCGATAATGGCATGCAGATGCGCAACACTCGCATCGAAGAGACTTCGGGGCCGAGCCCCACGCGGTCCGCGCACACGCCGACCGTCTGTGAGTTCGCGGCAGTCAGTGCCGCACGAGTTTTCGCGGAGCACGCAGTGCCCCGCGCAGGGAGTACGCCAGAGATGGCCGATGAGAACGATGACAACCAGACCCCTATCCTCGACGCCCTGCCGGAGCAGCCGGTAGCGGCCGACTCCGTCGTCGAGGCGGATGCCGCGGCAGGGGAGACCCCGCCGGCGGCCGAGGAGGCCGCGCCTGTCGAGGCCGGGGCATCCGAGCCTGAGCGCGAGATCGCGGCAGAGCAGACACAGGATGCCGCCGCGCCGGTTGCCGCCGAGCCGGCTGCCGCGGCTGAGTCGAGTGCTGCCGCCGAGCCGGCTGCCGCGGCTGAGTCGAGTGCTGCCGCCGAGCCCGGCGAGCCGGAGAAGTCCGAGCCGCAGCCCGTCACCGCGGTGACCCTGGGGCTCCTGCCCGAGGTGTTCGTGTCGAAGGTGTCGACGCAGCTGCACTTCTACGCACCCGAGATCGTGCCGCTGCCCGCCCGTCGCGACGACGAGCAGGACGGCGAGGCCGGTGGCCGCCGCCGGGCGCCGCCGTCGTGGTGAGGGCGACGAGGAGCGTTCTGAGCCCCGCCAGCGTCAGCGCGTCGTCGAGTACATCACCGAGCCGAAGGCGATCAAGGGGTCGACCCGCCTCGAGGCGAAGAAGCAGCGCCGCCGCGACGGCCGTGACGCCGGTCGCCGTCGTCCGGTGGTCACGGAGGCCGAGTTCCTGGCCCGCCGCGAGTCCGTCGACCGCAAGATGGTCGTCCGCTCGAAGAACGGCCGCACCCAGATCGGCGTCCTCGAGGACGGCGTGCTCGTCGAGCACTATGTCGCCCGCAACCAGGACGCGTCGCTGATCGGCAACGTCTACCTGGGCCGCGTGCAGAACGTGCTGCCCAGCATGGAGGCCGCCTTCGTCGACATCGGGCGCGGCCGCAACGCCGTGCTGTACTCCGGCGAGGTGGACTGGGACGGCGTCGAGACCGGCAACCAGCCGCGTCGCATCGAGCTCGCCCTCAAGCCGGGCGACCGCGTGCTGGTGCAGGTCACCAAGGATCCGGTGGGCCACAAGGGCGCCCGTCTGACGAGCCAGATCTCGCTGCCCGGCCGCTACCTCGTGTACGTGCCGAACGGCTCGATGAACGGCATCTCCCGCAAGCTGCCCGACAACGAGCGCGCGCGCCTGAAGCGCATCCTCAAGGAGGTGCTGCCGGAGTCGTCAGGCGTGATCGTCCGCACCGCGGCCGAGGGCGCCACCGAGGAGCAGCTCACCCGCGACGTGCAGCGCCTGACGTCGCAGTGGGAGCACATCCAGAAGCTCGTCGAGTCGCAGTCGGCCCCGTCGCTGCTGCACGCGGAACCCGACCTCCTGGTCAAGATCGTCCGCGACGTCTTCAACGAGGACTTCACGAAGATGCTCATCCAGGGCGAGGACGCGCAGCGCACCATCCGCGCCTACCTCGAGAGCGTCGCCCCGGACCTGCTCGAGCGCGTCGAGTCGTACGAGGACGAGACCGACCCGTTCGACGCGTTCCGCATCACCGAGCAGATCGAGAAGGCGCTGGACCGCAAGGTCTGGCTGCCCTCCGGCGGTTCGCTGGTGATCGACCGCACCGAGGCCATGACGGTCGTCGACGTCAACACCGGCAAGTTCGTCGGCTCCGGCGGCAACCTCGAGGAGACCGTCACCAAGAACAACCTCGAGGCGGCCGAGGAGATCGTCCGCCAGCTGCGGCTGCGCGACATCGGCGGCATCATCGTCGTCGACTTCATCGACATGGTGCTCGAGTCCAACCGCGACCTCGTGCTGCGCCGCCTGGTGGAGTGCCTGAGCCGCGACCGCACGAAGCACCAGGTCGCCGAGGTCACGTCGCTCGGCCTCGTTCAGATGACCCGCAAGAAGCTCGGCCTCGGACTGCTGGAGACGTTCAGCGAGCCGTGCGAGATCTGCGCGGGCCGCGGCGTCATCGTGCACCACGATCCGGTCGTGAAGCACCGCTCCACCGGCGGCTCGTCCGGCGGTCAGGGGCGTCGCTCGCGAGGTGGCAGCGGCGGAGGCGGCAACGGCGGCGGAAGCAGTGCCAACAGCCAGCCTGCTCAGGCCGCCGCTGCCGCCAACGGCGGCACGCACAGCATCACCGAGGGGGCGAAGTCGGCCCTCGCGCAGATCGCCGCATCGACGATCGTCCCCAGCGTCGAGGGAGTGCACGTCGAGCCCGAGCAGGCGGCGGAGCAGGCGCCCGAGCAGGCTCCGGAGCGCAAGAAGCGCAAGAAGCGCTCCTCAGAGCGCAAGGGGCCGAAGACCGAGACCGAGCAGCTGCTCGACTCGGTGCTCGATGCCCTTCCCGAGCCGAAGGCTCCCGGCCAGGGCCGCAACCGTCGTCGCGTGACGACCGCGGCGCTCTCGGGCACGCCCGTCGTGCGCCCCGAGCCCGTCGCCGACGCGTCAGCGCCGGTCGCGGGCGGGGATGCGCAGTCCTGACGCGATCAGCCTCGTGACGAGCTCCTTGCCGCCCACGTGCTCCGCACCGGCGGCGATGAGCTTCGGTACGAGGTCTTCGGGGACGTCGTAGTGATCGCGGTCGAACGCTCGCGCCGGCACGCCCTGCGCGAGCGCGAAGGCGTGCAGTTCGTCGAGACTGCTGTCGCTGGCCAGGTGCGCCCACAGTCGTCCGTGCGCGGGCCAGAGCGGATCGTCGACGAGTACAGCCATGACGCGATCCTAAGGCGGATGCGGGGCGGGGCCTCGGCGGGCCGGTTCCTGAGCCCGGCCTGCGGACACACCTCCGGCTCGCTTTGCGACAGGGTGCGGCATCCGGTAAAGTAGTCCCTTGGTGCGCGAGCCCGGTCGTCCCCACGGGATGACGGGGACAAGTCCTGCATCCGCATCCGTCGCCAGGGCGACGATCGCAGGCAACAGTCTTCCCGTGAGAGATTCCGGAGCCCCAGGGCTCCCTGACGAAACAGGTACGAAGTGGTTTACGCAGTTGTGCGCGCCGGTGGGCGGCAGGAGAAGGTCGAGGTCGGCACGATCGTTCAGCTCGACCGTGTTCAGGCTGCCCAGGGCGAGAAGATCGAGCTGCCGGCTGTGCTGCTCGTCGATGGCGCAACGGTGACCACCGACGCCGACAAGCTGGCGAAGGTCAAGGTGACCGCCGAGGTCATCGGCAACCTGCGCGGCCCGAAGATCGTCATCCAGAAGTACAAGAACAAGACCGGCTACAAGAAGCGCCAGGGGCACCGTCAGGAGCTCACGCGCGTCAAGATCACCGGCATCAAGTAAGCACCAAGAGGAGCTGAGAAATGGCACACAAGAAGGGTGCGAGCTCGACCCGCAACGGTCGTGACTCCAATGCACAGCGACTCGGCGTGAAGCGCTTCGGCGGCCAGGCCGTAGGCGCCGGCGAGATCATCGTCCGCCAGCGCGGCACGCACTTCCACCCCGGCGTCAACGTCGGCCGTGGCGGGGATGACACGCTGTTCGCCCTCGCCGCCGGTTCGGTGGAGTTCGGTGCGAAGGGCGGCCGCAAGGTCGTCAACATCGTCGCCGCCGCCGAGTAGGCTTCGACAGGCTCAGCCACCGATCGGGTGGCCTCCGGACGGGGCGGGCTTCGGCTCGCCCCGTCCGCGTATCCGCCCGCAGACGGGCCACTGAACTCAGAGGGAGGACCGACATGGTCACGTTCGTCGACACCGTGACGCTGCATGTGCGCGGCGGCAAGGGCGGCAACGGCTGCGTGTCGGTGCGCCGCGAAAAGTTCAAGCCGCTCGCCGGGCCCGACGGCGCGAACGGCGGAGACGGCGGCGACGTCGTGCTGGTCGCCGACCCGCAGACCACGACTCTGCTGTCGTACCACCACTCGCCGCATCGACACGGTGGCAACGGCGGCTTCGGCATGGGCGACATGCGCTCCGGCGCGGCGGGGGAGCACCTCGAACTGCCGGTCCCGGTCGGAACGGTCGTGAAGGACCCGTCCGGCGACGTACTGCACGACATGATCGTTCCGGGGGAGCGCTACGTCGTCGCCGAAGGCGGACGCGGAGGCCTCGGCAACGCGGCCCTCGCCTCGCCGAAGCGCAAGGCGCCCGGCTTCGCCCTGCTCGGCACGCCCGGCTACGAGGGCGACGTCGTCCTCGAGCTGAAGACGGTGGCCGACGTGGCGCTCGTGGGCTTCCCCTCGGCGGGGAAGTCCAGCCTGATCGCCGCGATCTCCGCCGCCAGGCCGAAGATCGCCGACTACCCGTTCACCACGCTGCATCCGAATCTCGGCGTCGTGCAGGCCGGCGAGAGCCGGTTCACGGTCGCCGACGTGCCCGGGCTGATCGAGGGCGCCAGCGAGGGCCGCGGGCTCGGGCTGGACTTCCTGCGGCACGTCGAGCGGTGCTCGGCGCTGCTGCACGTGCTCGACTGCGCGACTTTGGAGCCGGGCCGCGATCCGCTCAGCGATCTCGACGTGATCCTGGCCGAACTCGCCGCCTACGAGGTCCCGGAGGGACAGGTCCCGCTGCTGGAGCGTCCGCAGCTGGTGGCGCTCAACAAGATCGACGTGCCCGAGGCCCGTGACCTCGCCGACCTCGTGCGCCCCGATCTCGAGGCGCGCGGCTTCCGCGTGTTCGAGATCTCCTCGGTCTCGCACGAGGGCCTGCGCCAGCTCACGTTCGCTCTCGCGGACATCGTCGAGAAGCACCGAGCCGAGCTGGCCGTCGAGGTTCCCGCCGAGCGCATCGTCATCCGTCCGAAGGGCGCGGAGGCGGCCTTCCAGGTGCGTGTCGAGGGCGGCACCTACGGCAACCTGTACCGGATCCTCGGCGAGAAGCCGTGGCGCTGGGTGCAGCAGACCGATTTCCAGAACGAAGAGGCCGTCGGCTATCTCGCCGACCGCCTGGAGCGCCTCGGCATCGAGGACGCCCTGCTCAAGGCGGGGGCGACCGCGGGCGCGACGGTCGTCATCGGCGAGGGCGACGGCGTCGTGTTCGACTGGGAGCCCTCGATCGCCTCGGCCGCCGAACTGATCACCACGCCGCGCGGTCTGGACGCCCGCCTCGACCCGAACACCCGCCGCACGACGAGTGAGCGTCGCGAGCGCTACCACGAGCGGATGGATGCCAAGGCGGCGGCTCGCGCCGAGCTCGAGGCAGAGCGCATCGCGCTGAAGGACAACGCCGCTCAGCACGGCAGCGACGGCGAATGACGGTCCGCGCCCGCGACGGACTGGCCACGGCCGAGCGCATTGTCGTGAAGGTCGGCTCGTCGTCGATCAGCGGTGAGGCGGCCTGGCGCATTCCGATGCTCGTGGACGCCCTGGCCGCGGCCCACGCGCGTGGCACCGAGATCGTGCTGGTCTCGTCGGGGGCGATCGCCAGCGGCATCCCGTTCCTCTCGCTCGACGCCCGGCCCACAGACCTGGCGACCCAGCAGGCGGCGGCGGCCGTCGGGCAGAACGTCCTGGTCTACCGCTATCAGGAGGCTCTGCGTCCGTTCGGGATCATCGCGGGGCAGGTGCTGCTCACCACGGGTGACCTGGACAATCCGACCTCGCGCAGCAACGCCCGGCGAGCCGTGGAGCGGATGCTGGGCCTGCGCGTGCTGCCGATCGTCAACGAGAACGACACGGTCGCGACCCAGGAGATCCGGTTCGGCGACAACGACCGCCTCGCGGCGCTCGTCGCCCAGCTGGTGCAGGCAGACGCGCTCGTGCTGCTCAGCGACATCGAGTCGCTCTACACGAAGCCGCCCACGGACCCGTCTGCGGAGCCGATCGACGTGATCGCCGCGGGCGCTGATCTCTCCGGCCTCGAATTCGGAGCGACCGTGGTGAACAGCGTCGGCACCGGCGGCGCCGCCACCAAGGCGTCCGCGGCGCGGATGGCGGCGGCTTCCGGCATCGGCGTGCTGGTGACCAGTGCAGACCTCGTCGCCCAGGCGCTGCAGGGTGCCGAGATCGGCACCTGGTTCGAGCCCGCGCTTCCCGATCGTTGAGAGAGCGTCTTCCTCCCGGTCGTTGAGCGAGCGAAGCGAGACGAAACGCCTTCAGCCGACGTGAGAGCGTTTCGTCTCGCCCCTTCGTCGCTCGCTCAACGACCAGCGGGGGCGTCACAACCGCCTTCGGCGCGTCCGCCCGCGGATAGGCTGACCCCATGAGTGCCGACACCCTCACCGACACCGCTCAGGACCGCCTGGTGCGCGCGAAGGACGCGTCCCGCGAGGTGGCCCGGCTCACCAGTGGCGACAAGGCGCGCATCCTGCATGCGATCGCCGATGCGATCGAGGACGAGTCGCCGAGGATCATCGCCGCGAACGGCGAGGACATCGCCCGGGGCGCGGCCGACGGCATCGGCGACGCCCTCATCGACCGGCTGCGACTGGACGAGAGGCGTGTCGCCTCCCTGGCATCCGCCGTCCGCGACGTGGCGGCTCTGCCCGACCCGATCGGCCGGGTCGTCGGCGGGCATCGGATGCCGAACGGCGTCGCCCTCGAACAGGTGCGGGTCCCGTTCGGGGTCATCGGCGCGATCTACGAGGCCCGGCCCAACGTCACGGTCGACATCGCCGCGCTCGCCCTGCGCGCGGGCAACGCCGTCGTGCTGCGCGGCGGCAGCGCGGCCCGCAGCTCGAACACGGTGCTCGTGCAGGTCATGCGCGACGCTCTGCTCGCGCAGGGCGTGACGCCCGAGGCGATCCAGACCGTCGACGACTTCGGACGCGACGGGGCGAAGGCGCTCATGCACGGGCGGGGATTCGTCGACGTGCTGGTGCCGCGCGGCAGCGCCGGCCTCATCCAGACGGTCGTCACCGAATCGACGGTGCCGGTGATCGAGACCGGCGCCGGGGTGGTGCACATCGTCTTGGACAGCACGGCTCCCGAGGACTGGGCGCGCGACATCGTGGTGAATGCGAAGGTGCAGCGCCCCAGCGTGTGCAACGCGGTGGAGACCGTGCTCGTGCTGAGGGATGCGGCGGCGCGGCTGGTCCCTGTGGTCGCCGGCGCGCTGCAGGCGCAGGGCGTGACGGTGCACGGCGATGCCGCGACCGCAGCTCTTGCCGCGGACATCGTGCCGGCGACGGACGAGGACTGGGCGACCGAGTATCTCAGCCTGGACGTGTCGATGCGCGTCGTCGACGATCTCGACGACGCGCTGGAGCACATCCGGCGCTACAGCACCGGGCACACCGAGTCGATCATCACCACCGACGTGCGCAACGCCGAGCGGTTCCTGTCCGAGGTCGACTCCGCCGTCGTCATGGCCAACGCGTCCACGCGGTTCACCGACGGTGCGGAGTTCGGGTTCGGTGCGGAGGTGGGCATCTCCACTCAGAAACTGCACACCAGGGGCCCGATGGGACTCTCCGAGCTGACCAGCACGAAATGGCTCGCGCGAGGGGCGGGTCAGATCCGCGCCTGAGCACTAGACTGGGGTGGTCTTTCTCCGCGAAGCGGGGAACCCGGTCAGAAACGGAGTCACGATGAATCTCGTCGCACAGGTCGCGATGGCAGCAGCAGAGACGGAGCACCACGGCAACATCGCCGCCGAGACCGTCATCTTCGGCATCATCGCCGCGGCGGTGTTCGCAGCGCTCGCTCTCGTGACGCTCTCGTACAAGAACGTCGCGAACCGCCACTCGGCCAAGGCCGAGGCCTATGCGCAGCGCCACGGCAAGGACGGTCACAAGGCGGGGCACGGCCACTGAGGCCACCTTCCACATGGAGACATCCACTCGACGCGCTCCGCGCATCGGCGTGATGGGCGGGACCTTCGATCCGATTCATCATGGCCACCTGGTCGCGGCCAGCGAGGTCGCCCACTCGTTCGATCTGGACGAGGTCGTCTTCGTGCCGACAGGGCAGCCGTGGCAGAAGAAGGATGTCTCGCTGAGCGAGCACCGGTACCTGATGACGGTGATCGCGACGGCCTCCAACCCTGATTTCACCGTCAGCCGCGCCGACATCGACCGCGACGGACCGACGTACACGATCGACACCCTGAAGGATCTTCAGCGCGAAAGGCCCGATGCTGAGCTGTTCTTCATCACAGGTGCGGATGCCGTAGCGCAAATTCTCAGTTGGAGAGACCATGATGAGTTGTGGGACTTGGCTCATTTCGTCGCCGTCTCGCGCCCAGGGCACGTCCTGAGCACGGACGGACTCCCGAGTGACGATGTGAGCCAGCTCGAGGTTCCGGCGCTGTCGATCTCGTCGACGGACTGCCGGGAACGGGTGCGCTCCGGCGAACCCGTCTGGTACCTCGTTCCCGACGGAGTCGTCCAATACATCGCGAAGCATCATCTGTATCGGAGCAGGGCATGAGTACATCGGATCAGAACGGAGGGGCACCGCTGACGCGCAAGCAGATGCGGGAGCTCCGGCTGACCGGTTCGACGCCGGTCATCGAAGAGGCGGCCGCCGAACCGGCGGCCCCTGTCGCGCCCGTCATCCCGCGCGCTGCGGAGCCGGCGCCGGTCCCGCCGGCACCCGTGCCCGATGCAGCGGTCGACCTCGGCACGACTCCGCTGACCCGTCGTCAGGCTCGTGAGCAGGAGCGCATCCGGACCGCATCCGTCCCGGTGATCGCCCCTGTGCAGCTGAACGAGCCGATCGCCGCGCAGGTGCCGGCGACGATCGGCGCCGGTGGCGCGCCGGCCGCAGCCCCGGTGGCCCCGACCAGGGAGCCGCACCCCGAGATGGTGTCCGAACTGCCCGACTTCCCGGTGGCCGAGACGACCAGCGCCCCCGAGCCTGCCACGCCCCGGCGGACCGGCCAGGACGCCCTCGCCGCGATCTTCGAGACCGCGGCGCCCGCACAGCCTGCCGCTGCCGAGGAATCCGCTCCCGAGGAGGAGCCCGCTCCTGTCGATGAGGTGCCGCAGGCGCCCGGTCACCAGGCGGCTCCCGCGGAGACCTCCCGCACCCAGGTCAACCCCGACTTCGGACGCTCGGTCACGGAGCAGCCCTCCAGCATCCCGGCGTTCTCCGGAACGTTCGACGACATCGTCGGCGACTCCGCCGGTTCCCAGCACTCCGCGCCGAGCGCGCTGATCTTCACCCAGGGCCCGACCGAGGCCTCGCTGTCGGGTCCGGTCGCCTCGACGGGTGAGGTGCTCGTGACCGGCTCCTATGAGCTTCCTCGCGGCATCGGATCGCAGGGCCACGCCGTAGGTGCCGCTGACGGCAAAGAGGTGGACGCCGTGCTCATCGACGGCGAGCTGCCGGCAACCTCGTCGCCCACCCCGATCGCCGCGAGCTCCGCGGTGAGCACCTCCAAGCCCGCCGGCGAGGTCATCCGTCCTCCGGCTCCCGAGAAGGGCAACCGCCTCATGATGACTCTGGCGATCGTCGCCGGTGGTCTCGCGCTCCTGCTGGGTGCCGCGCTGATCATCGCCTTCAGCACGAACGTGTTCGGCTGATGCAGGCATTCGAGAACTCGGTGCAGATGCTGCAGGTCGCCGCGCAGGCCGCGATCGACAAGGGCGGAGAGGATCTGGTCGCCCTCGACGTCTCCGAACCGCTGCCGCTGGTCGACATCTTCCTGCTCGTCACCGGTAACAGCGAGCGCAACGTCGCCGCCATCGCCGATGAGGTCGAGGACCGCCTGCTCGAGGCGGGGCACCGGCGCGTGCGCCGGGAGGGCCGCGCCGAGGCGCGCTGGGTGCTGCTGGACTTCGGCGACCTCATCGTGCACGTGTTCCACTCCGAGGAGCGCACGTACTACGGCCTGGAGCGCCTCTGGAAGGACTGCCCGACGGTTCCGATCGCGGCGGCCGAGCCGATCGAACGCGCCTGACGATGGCCGTCCACCTCGTCACCGGCGCGGGATCGGGGATCGGTGCCACGCTCGCGCACCGGCTTCAGCAGCGCGGTGACGAGCTCGTGCTGCTGGCGCGGGATGCCGGCAGGGCACGTCAGATCGCCGCGGAGTTCCCCGGCGCATCGATGCTCGTCGGCGACCTCGCCCAGCCCGAGAGGCTCTCGTGGGCGCTCTCGAAGCAGACGGTCCCGGAGCGGATAGACGGGGTCGTGCATGCCGCGGGCGTCGTCGACCTGGGTCCCGTCGGCGATCTGCCCGTGGCGCTGTGGGAGCAGCAGCTCGCCGTGAACCTCACAGGACCGGCTGAGCTCACCAGGCTGCTGCTGCCGGTGCTGCGCGTCTCGCGGGGACAGATCGTGTTCGTCAACTCGGGCGCCGGCCTGCACGCGCACGCCGGCTGGTCGGCGTACGCGGCCTCGAAGCACGGGCTGAAGGCCCTCGCCGACGCGCTCCGCGAGGAGGAGCGCACGCACGGCGTGCGCGTCACATCGGTCTTCCCCGGCCGCACGGCCACACCCATGCAGGAACGGGTGCACCAGCAGGAGGGGCAGGAGTACCGACCGGAGCGGTTCATCGATCCGGAGTCCGTGGTGTCGGCGATCCTCACCGCTCTCGATCTTCCGCGCGACGCCGAGATCACCGACCTCACGGTGCGCCCGGGCGGGTGAGCGCGAAACTCCCGGGATGCCCCTCCGATTCGCGTGCGTCCGGAATCGTGTTGTAAGCTGAACGGGTTGCCGCGGAGAGATCCACGGCGATTCTGGGCCTGTGGCGCAGCTGGTAGCGCACCTGCATGGCATGCAGGGGGTCAGGGGTTCGAGTCCCCTC
This sequence comes from Microbacterium sp. KUDC0406, assembly GCF_021582875.1. Classification (NCBI taxonomy): domain Bacteria; kingdom Bacillati; phylum Actinomycetota; class Actinomycetes; order Micrococcales; family Microbacteriaceae; genus Microbacterium; species Microbacterium sp. KUDC0406. The sequence goes on from NZ_CP091138.1 coordinate 827,232, forward strand.
AGGTCCACCATAAGAGTCTTACTCGAATCACGGTCATCGTAGATGCCGGTGAGGACTGCTTCAGTAAGTTCCGATAGATCTGGCGCCAAGAGACCGTCCGTGTGGGCGGTCTCTCTTGGTTTCGACCCTGTCTGGCGCGGACCCGGCTTGAGCGCTTGTGCCGGCCGCTGAGCGCCCCAGATCGGCGGCGTAGGCCGTCCGGCCCCGGGGAGAAGCGCGGCCGGGCGTATCGGGCGGGCAAGCCTCTCCTCGAGCTGCGAGATGAAGTCGGCCTCGGGCGAGCCCGGAAGCACGTCGACCCGTTCCCGTGACGCTCAGTCCGTACCGACCGCCTTCACCTGCGCAAGAACGTCGAGGATCGCTGCGACGACGGCGGCGGGCTGTTCCTGGGGAATCAGGTGCCCGGCGTCCGGCACGACCTTCACCCGTCCGCGGGGTTGCCTGCGAGCACCCGCTCGGCCTCCCGGTTGAACTCCTCGCGGAACGCGCGCGGCGCCTCGCCGTTCTCGATGCGGCCGCCCTGCAGCGCGACGACGGGGACATCGGGCAGCCCTTCCCGCTCCCAGACTTCGAGCGCGGGCCGCACGGCGAGCACCTCCTCCATCTCGCGCAGGCCGGTGCGCATCGCGCGGGGCGAGACATAGTCGCGCACGGTGACGGCGATGTCGTCGGGGAGGTACTCGGGAGCGAAGCCGCGCGGCAGCACCAAGCGGACGAGGGCCCTGCGCACGCCCAGCCGCGCCAGCAGGGCGGTGATGCGGAAGGAGATGCCGCCCAGCACGACCTGCTTGCGCACGGCGGTGATCGCCGCGAGCGACCCGTCGACGAGCACGACCCCGGCGACGCGGGCGGGGTGATGATGCGCGAACGCGCGCACGATGGGAGCGCCCCAGCTGTGCGCGACGAGGATCACGGGGCAGGTCTCGCCCACGGCGTCCAGCACGCCGCCGAGGTCGTCGGCCATCCGCTCGAGCGTGCGCGGCTGCGGGTCGTCGTCGCTGCCGGCGTAGCCGGAGCGGTCGTACGCCAGCGTGCGGGCGTGGGCACTGACGGCCCGCTGCACGACGAGCCATTCCCAGGCAGATGCCGTCATCCCCGCCTCGAAGGCCACCAGCGGGCCGGTGCCGCCGCCCGCGACGACCGTGCGGATGCGGCGCCCGTCGGCGAGTCGCACGCTGCTCTCGGTCAGTCCCTCACCGGGATCGAGCGTCTGAGGCCGGTCAGTCGCGCTCATTGTCGTCACCTCTCATGCGTTCCACACATCCGGGCGGACCAGTGACCATTCCTGTGCCGATTCGACCTGCGCCGCCAGTCGCAGCAGGTCGGCGTCAGCGCGGGGCCGGCCGACGAGCTGCACCGACAGGGGCAGGCCGCCGTCGGCGAATCCGGCGGGCAGGGCGAGAGCCGGCTGCCCGGTGAAGTTGACCCATGGCGTCGGGCACGACCAGTCCAGCATGGACGTGAGCACCTGCTCCAACCCACCCTTCAGGAAATGCCCGATCGGCACCGGGGGCCGGGCGGTGGTGGGAGTGAGGGCGACGTCGATACCGTCGAACGCCGCCAGGAAGGCACTCGCGTACGCGGCCAGTCGCGCCTGCGCAAGCAGCACCTCCGCGGCGGCCATCCCCTGTCCCTCTCGTATGAGGTGCTGGGTGAGGGGGCTGAAGAGCCCGTACCGCTCGGGCGGCGTCATCGTGGTCGCCGACATCGCCACAGCGTAAGTCAGCCAGACCCTCAGCGCCTCGACGACATCGGCGTCCAGGCGGGCGGGAATGGGAAGCTCGCGCACGTCGTGGCCGGCGCCGCGCAGCAGCTCGGCGGTGGTGCGCACGGCGGCCGACACCTCGGCATCCTCATCGACGCCGTCGAGCCCGGTCTCTGTCCACACCCCGATGGTGAGGGGGTGCCCGAGCGGATGCTCCAGCCCGGCTGCGAAGCCCGCTTCGGCGCGCCAGCCGTAGATGTCTCCCGGCCAGGACTGAGCCATGGCGTCCAGCAGCACGGCGGCGTCCTCAACGGTGCGGGCCAGCGGCCCCTCGGTTCCCATCGCGAGGAAGGTGGAGGCCGGGGCGATGCTCACCAGCCCGCGACTGGGTTTGACGCCGACGAGGTTGCAGGTCGCAGCGGGCGTGCGGATGGAGCCCGCACTGTCGCTGCCGTGCGCGAACGGCAGAAGTCCGGCCGCCACCGCCGTCGCCGCCCCGCCCGACGAGCCACTGGAGTAGCGGGTGGTGTCGAAGGGGGTGACGGCGGCGTGGTCGGTGACGTAGTTCTCGGTGTAGCAGGTGGACCCGAGCTCGGCGGTGCTCGTCTTGCCGACAACGACGGCGCCGGCGCCACGCAGCAGTCCGACCGTCCACGCATCCCTCGGCGGCACGAGGTCCGCCAGCGCGGCGGAACCGGCGGTGGTGCGGATGCCGGCGGTGGCGTGCAGATCCTTGATGCCCAACGGGATGCCGGTGAGCGTGCCGCCCTCCCCGGCCGCAAGCTGTTCGTCGGCGCGGTCGGCTTCAGCGAGTGCCGATTCCGGAACGACGGTGACGAACGCGCCCAGAGGTCCGGCGAGCCGGTCGATACGGTCGAGGTAGTGCTCGGTGAGCTCCCGCGAACTCACCTCCCGGTCTCGCAGCGCGCGCAGCTGGGCAGCGGCGGTGAGATCGTGCAGCGCGCTCACGAGGCCACCGTTCGTGTGCTCATCAGGCCGTGCACGATGTCGGCGAGGGCATCCAGCTCATCGAGGGTCATCACCTGCCGCCCGACCAGGCGGCGGTGCATCAGCGGGCCTTCGAGCAGGTCGCCGAGCATGGCGGGTTCGGGCATCTCGACGAGGTCGCCACGCTGTACGGCCCGCACGATCGCATCGCGCAGCGGCTGCGCGCGCTGCACGGTCATGGTGCGGAAGGTGCGCTCGGCGTCGGCATCCAGATCGGCCAGGACGCCGATCGCGACCTCGAGCCAGTCCGACGACCACGACTGCCACAGCGCGCCGAGGTAGGCGCGGAGGTCGCCGCGCAGCGTTCCGGTGTCGAAGTCGGGCACCGGGGCAGATGCGCGGCCATGGCGGCCGTGACCAGCTGCGCCTTGGTGCTCCATCGGCGGTAGATGTCGCTGCGGTGCCCGCCTGCCCGGCTGGCGACCCGGGCGAGGCTCAGCGCGGCGTATCCCGCCGTGGTCACCTCGTCCCACGCGGCCTGCAGCAGCCGCTGCTCCAGCTCGGCATCTCGCGCGCGCCCCATCTCAGCCCTTTCGTCAGTCGCTACAGCTTGTAGCTGTTCACATTATGCCGGGCGACGGAGAGCCGCAAGACACGGAAAGATTCTCCTTGTGTATCTCGCCGTATCGATCTAGTTTGAGCTACAACATGTAGTGCAATGATCGTGGGCATCCACAAGACTTCCCGCGAGCGGCGCGGTCGGGATCCACGTAGTCCGGCCCGCGGACAACGGGAGGCAAGGCTCACGAGGCCTCTCCCAGAACGAATCGATCGTGGCCGATGACGGCCACAGCCAGTAGGTGCGCCGCACCGTGGCTTCGCGGGGATCCGATCGAAGCCCGCTCGCGGGTCTGCAGAGAGACGACTGAGATGACGGAAATCACCGGAGCGCCCGCGGACGTGCGCCCACACCCGCCAGGACACGCACGGGAGCCGTCGTGCTGCTCGTGCTGACCTCCGCCCTGCTGCTGATGGACACCAGCCTGATCAGCCTCCTGATCGAGCCGATGCGGCGCGACCTCGCGTTCTCGGATGCCGAGCTCGGTCTGCTGCAGGGCGCGTTCCCCACACTCGCGTTCGCCGTGTGCGCGCTGCCCATCGGCCTGCTCGTCGACCGGATGAACCGGGTGCGGATGGTGCTGATCGCCCTGGTCGTGTGGACGATCGCGCTGCTGCTGATCATGGCGGCGCCGGGCTTCTGGATGCTGGCGGTCGCCAAGGTGCTGATCGGCTGCGTGCAGGCCGTGCTGATCACGGCGCCGTTCAGTCTGGTCGCCGACCTCTCCGAGCGCCGTCGGCGCAGCGCCGCGGTCAGCGCGCTGGTGATCGGCCAGTCCCTCGGAGGGGCGCTGGGGTTCGCGCTCGGCGGCATCGTCTTCACGGCGATGTCCTCCGTGGTCGACAGCGAGCCGTGGCGATTCACGATGCTGGCGTTCGCAGCGATCGGGCTGCTGCTCTTTCCGTTCTTCCTGCGCATGCGCGAACCGGCGCGCACCGAGACTGAGGGCGACATCCGCACCGCGCGGGCGCTGTTCCACGAACTCGGCGCCACGCCCGGGTGCTGTGGCCGCTGTTCGTGGGCTATGCGTTCGCGCAGGTGGCCGCCTCGCTGCTGCAGGTGTGGGCGGCGCCCGCGCTCATGCGGGGATACGGGCTGAGCGAGCTGGACGTGGGCAATATGATGGGCGCCGTCCTCCTCGTCGGCGGTATCGTGGGCGCGCTGGTGGCCGCCTGGCTGATCGAGCTGCTGCGGCGGCGCAACCGCCGCGGGGCTCTCGCGATCGGCATCGGCTCAGCGCTGCTGGGCGCGGCGGGCGTGATGGCCCTTATGCCGGACGGCGTCAGCGCGGTGATCGTGTTCGGCGCCGGGGTGGCGGCGAGCGCTTTCGTCGGCACGGCGGTGCCCGCGTTCCTCATGCTGTACCTCCCCAACGAGCTGCGCGGTCTCGCCGGCGGCGCACTCATCCTGTTCAGCGTCGGCACGGGCGCCACGATCGGCCCGAGCTTCGTCGCAGCGGTGTCGGGGATGCTCGGCGGAGACGCCTCGCTGGCTCTGGCGATGGCGGCGACCGGCAGCTGCGCGGGCATCCTGGCCCTGCTCTTCTTCGCGCTGCTGGCACGTCTGACCCGCGGTCACGGCGCGGTGGCGGCAGACGACGCGGCCGCGGATGCCGTGGGGCAGCCGCATCCCGTGGCACCGGCCGCCGCCGTGGCGCCGTCGGGGCCGGCGGAATGACAGCCGGGCAGACCGAGAACGCGGGCTGGCAGCGCCGCCTCGAGGAGCTGCTGCCCCGATTCGGCGTCGTCGGCGCGCAGTTCGGGCTGCTCCGACTGGACGACGACGGCCGGCCCGTCACCCGTGTGACGGCGTCCGCCGGACTCGCCGATGCCGAGCACGCGACGCCGGTCACCCTGGAGACCTGCTTCGAGATCGGCTCGATCACGAAGATGTGGACGGCCGCCGTAGTGCTGCAGCTGGTGGCGGAGGGGCGGCTGCCGCTGGACGCGCCGATCCGGGAAGTGCTGCCGGAGTTCGCGCTGCAGGATGCGGATGCGGCGGCGCACGTGACGATGCGCACCCTCCTCGCCCACACCTCCGGCATCGAGGGCGACGTGTTCGCCGACACCGGCGCGGGCGACGATGCGATCACCGGATATGTCGCGGCGCTGCGTTCGGCGCGCCTCCTGCATCCGGTCGGCGCGCGTTTCTCGTACTGCAACGCCGGATACGTGGTCGCCGGGCGGGTCGTGGAGCGGTTGCTCGGCATCCGTTGGAGCGACGCGATCGACGAGCGCATCATCGAGCCGCTGGGGCTCGCGCACGCGAGCGCCGATGGGCAGGGGCCGGCACGGCGCCCGCACGCCGTCGGCCATATCGGCGGCCCGCACGGTCCTCGTGCGGCGACCGGGCGGATCCCGCCGTCCCTCGCTCCCGCGGGCCTGATCACCGCGAACGCCGAGGACCTGCTCGCCTTCGCCGCAGCACTGCTGCCGAAGACATCGTCGTTCGGCGGGCGGAGCCTGCGTGAGGGCGCGGCCCTGTTCACCACGCAGGTCGACCTCCACGACGTGCAGGTGACCACCACCGGCTGGGGGCTGGGGGCGATGTGCGAGGACTGGGGCGGCGCTGATGCATGGGGACACGATGGCGCCACGCTCGGCCAGCGCGCGTTTCTGCGCATGATCCCCGACCATCATCTGGCCGCCGTCCTGCTGACGACGGGAGGGCGCCCGGACGGCCTGTTCCGCGCCCTGTTCGCACAGGTCGCGGAACGGCATCCCGGCCTCGCGCTTCCCGCACCGCTGACAGCGACCGGTCGCGCGCCGGCGCCCGCGCGCGCTTACGGCTTCGACGATGTCGGGGCGATCGTCTCGAACGATGCGGACGGCGCCCTGCTGACCCTGATCGACCCGTCCCCGACAGGGGGCGCACCGCAGCGCTCGACCATCGAGCTGCACGGCTCCACGACGCCCGGCGTGTGGGCATGGACCACGCCCGACCTGGACGGCTGGGCCGCCTTCCGCCCGGTCGATGCGGGCGCGTATCTCGGGCTCCGCTTCCTGCCGGCCGTGTGATCTCAGATGCGGGTCTGGGCTGATTCGCGCGTCTCGCGCATCTACGGCGGGGCGACCGAGATCATGAAGGAGATCGGGCTTCTCCCATTTCAGCTCAGTCCTGATCCCACGGCAGCTTGACCAGCGGCAGGATGTACATGCGGCCGAGGATGGCGGTCGGATGCTTCGCCATGAACTCTGCGGCCTCCTCGATCGAGTCGGCGGTGATGAGGTCGTAACCCGCGAACCACTCCTTGAACTCCGGGAAAGGGCCGTCGGTGATAAGGGTCTGGCCGTCGCGGACGGTGACGGACTTCGCCATCTCGGGGCCGGCGACGGGATCGCCCTCGCCGAGTCGGCCGGCGGCATTGCCTTCGGCCTCCCAGCGCTCGAGGATCGCCCGGTCCTCGGACTGCGGGAGTGCGGTGCCGGTGGGGTCGGACATGTGGATGACGAGGTACCTGCTGCTCATGTGCGTTCTCCATTCGATGTTGCGAGTTGATTGCGTCGGCGGATGAGGTGCGCGGTCTCGGCCGTGTTCCCGGCCAGGTCGATCGCGCGGTCGTAGGCGGTACGCGCGTCGGCGGAGCGGCCGGTGGCACGCAGCAGCTCCGCCCGCGTGACGTGGAACGCGTGGTAGCCGCCGAGCGTGTCGGCGAGCCGGTCGACGATCGCGAGGGCGACGTCGGGTGAGTCGTGCTCGGAGACGGCGATGGCCTTGTTGAGCGTGACGATCGGGCTCGGGTCGACCTCCTCGAGCCGGGAGTAGAGGGTCACGATGCGCGCCCAGTCGGTGTCTCGAGCGTGCGGGGCGGCGAGGTGAACGGCGTTGATCGCGGCGAGCAGCTGATACCGGCCAGGGCGAGTGCGCGCGTCGTCGACCTGTGAGTCGAGCAGCTGCAGGCCCTCAGTGATGAGCGTCCTGTCCCAGGCGCTGCGATCCTGTTCATCCAGGCGCACCAGCTCGCCGTCGGCCGAGATGCGCGCCTGGGCGCGGGCTTCGGTGAGCAGCATCAGCGCGAGCAGCCCGAGCACCTCGGCGTCGTGAGGCAGGAGTTCGCGCGTGAGCCGGGTGAGGCGGATCGCCTCCGAGGTCAGTTCGCGCCGGATCGGGGGCGCGTCGGGGCCGGAAGCGAGGTATCCCTCGTTGAACACCAGGTACAGCACCGTGAGGACGCTGTCGACGCGAGCCGGGAGATCCTCCGCCCTGGGAATCGTGAAGGGGATGCCGGCGGCCTTGATCTTCGCCTTCGCCCGGGTGATCCGCTGGCCCATGGTGGTGTCCTGCACGAGGAAGGCATGGGCGATCTCGGCGACGGTGAGCCCGCCGATGATCCTCAGAGTCAGCGCGACGCGAGCGTCCAGCGAGAGCGCCGGGTGGCAGCAGACGAACAGCAGTCGCAGCCGGTCGTCCTCGACCACTCCGATCGGGTCAGCCGGTTCCGGATCCTGCAGCATGAGCGCCTCCCGGTGCTTGTCCGCGCGGCGCGCCTCGCGTCGCAGCAGGTCGATCGCCCTGCGGTTCGCGGTCGTCGTCACCCACCCGGCCGGGTTCGGCGGCACGCCGTGGACGGACCAGTTCTCGACGGCGGTCGCGAACGCGTCCGCGGTCATCTCCTCGGCCAGGTCGAGGTCGCCGAACCGTCGCGTGAGGCCGGCGACGATCCGCGCCCACTCCTCGCGATGCGTTCGCGTGATCGCCGCTGCCACGTCTGGTGTGCTGTCCCGGCGTGGGGTCATCATCTTCCTTCGCTTCTCGACAGTGTGGTGCGTCGCTTCACCTGTTCTACGAGTGGGCTTCGCGGGTTCCGACATTCTTCCGGAAGACACGTCGGAACGGCGTGCGTGCGAGCGCTCGGATCTGCTGTGCTCCGGCTGTCACGTCCACGAACGGACGGCGATCGGTTCGACACCCGTAGTCTCGGCGGCTGAGTCGTCGCACTAGGCTGGAGCACGCTGCTCTGCGCGGGACCACGCGGGATCGGCATGGTTTTCAGGGATCTTCGGGAGCAGCGTGACGGGTACTCGGGTCGAGGCCGCCTATCTGCGCGCACTCGCCGCGTTCAAGACGCCGACCCTCGACCTGCTGCACGGACGCTACGCGCCGTTCGTCGTCTCGGCCCTGAGCGTGATGTTCTCCGCCGACCGGCCGACCGTGGCGGTGGCCGATGCGCACGTCGAGGTCGGGGAGATGCTCGACCGGCTCCGGGCCGACGGCTACGAGGACGACCGCAGGCGGCTGCCTGCGGCATCCGGTCGTGAGGTGTGCCGGTACTGGGTGAGGGTCGGCTGGCTCGGTCAGCAGATCGACGGCGAGACCGAGGTGTACCGCCTGACCGCGCACGCTGTGCGCGCGCTCGAGATCGCCGACCTCACCGGCGGCGGCTCGCGCGTCTCGAACTCGCGGGTGCGCACCCTGCTCGAGGCGGTCGAGCGCCTGGCAGGCGATGCCGACGACGACCCGGCCAGGCGACTGAAGCGCCTGAAGGCCGAGCGCGACGCGCTCGACGCCCGGATCGCCGCCCTCGAGAACGGCCCCGCCGACCCCGTGCCCGACGACGAGCTGCTCGAAGAGGCCGAGAACGTCCTGCTTCTCTCCCGGGGTCTCCCGGCGGACTTCACCCGCGTCGCGGAATCGATCAAGGCGATGCAGCGCGACGTCATCCGAGACCTGCGTCGCGACGAACGGCCCACCGGAGAGGTGCTGCGCGAGTACCTGCTGCGCGGCCAGCAGGTCCTGCAGTCCACCCGGGAGGGCCAGGCGTTCGCCGGCGCCCTGCGCCTGATCGGTGACCCGGAGCGCATCGACGCCCTCACCGAGCAGCTGCACGGTCTGCTCTCGCGCCCCTTCGCCGAGCTGCTGGATGCCACGCAGCGCACCGAGCTGGACATGATCGGCCGCCGCATGGAACTCGGCGTACAGGAGGTGCTCACCGCACAGCGCCGCGCCTCGCACGTGATCGCCGGGCAGGTGCGCACGCACGACCCCGCGCGCGACCGCCAGGTGGACGAGCTGCTGCGCGACGCGATCGCGGGTCTCCAGGCGTGGACCCAGACCCGCACGCCGGAGACTCCGGTCGATCCGCTGCGCCGCCTTCCGGTCGCGCACATCGGGCACCTTCGGCAGTCGCTCGGCGACATCCGCCCTCCGGGCTCGCCCGCGGCACTGTCCTCGCAGGGGCAGGACGTCGAGTTCCAGGGCGACGACACCCGTGCCTGGGGCGGCCCGCACTACGCGGAGCTCGAGGCGTACGTCGCGGGACTCGGCGACACCTTCGACCTCGGTGAGGCGTTCGAGGGCGCCGCCGACATCACCCGCCGGCCGGTCGACCTGCTCGGCCTGCTCGAGATCGCGCACCGGGGCGCCCTCGAGAGCGGCGACGGAGTCTCGATCGTCGAGACCGTGCGCCCCGACGGCTCCGCACGACGGTTCGCCTTCGAGGCCGTGACCGCGCACGCGAGGAAGGACTCGGAATGACCAGTGACAGCACAGAGGAAGCGGGCTTCATCGCTCCCGTCGCCATGGAGGACGACCTCGCGGAGCTGTTCCCGGGCGACCGCGGCGTGCTCGACCCCGAGGTGCGTCGCACACTCGCCCTCGTCCTGCACCGCCGGTTCCTGCTCGCGGAGCGCAACCGCCAGGAGTGGCGCACGCTGCTCGACAACCAGACGGTGATCGAGTCCCGGCTCAACGACCTCTACATCCGCCTCGTCGTCGACCACGAGCACGGTCTGGCCTACAAGCAGCAGATCCGCATCGAGGAGCTCGACATCCCGATCCTGCTGCGCGACACGCCCTACACGCGCTCCGAGACCCTCGTGCTGGTGCACCTGCGCACCGTCTACGAGAGGGAGAACGTCGCAGGTGAGGCCGCACCGCGCATCGACATCGAAGACGTCGAGCAGACCGTGCTCAGCTACTTCACCGACGCCGACGGCGACATCTCGCGGCGTCAGAAGGCCGTGCGCGACGCGATGCGCAAGCTGTCGAACGACGGCATCGTCAGCGAGGAGACCACCGGTCGCTACCGGATCGGCCCGCTCGTCGAGGTCGTGCTCAGCGCTGAGAAGCTCACCGAGCTGCGGGACTGGCTGCGCGAGACCGCCGCCGAGCGGCTCGCGGGCCCGGATGCCGAGGCAGTCGACGACTTGCACGCGGACGACGCGACCGAGGAAGCCCTGGAGGACGCCCTTTCATGACGATGATCGACACCCTCTTCGGTCTCATCCCCGAGGCCTCGCGCGGACAGCAGTGGGTCGCCGAGGATCTGCAGCTGGTGAACTGGGGCGGCTACGACGGCGGCCCGCACCGCGTGCGGTTCTCGCCCGCCGCGACCCTGCTCTGCGGTGGATCCGGATCCGGCAAGTCGACCCTGATGGACGCGTACATCGCGCTGATGATGCCGCACACCACGCCCTTCAACGGCGCGTCCAACGGCGGCGTGACCGGCCGGCCGCGCGGCGATGAGCAGCGCAACGTGCTCTCCTACGGCCGCGGGAAGCTCGACGAGACCCGCACCGAGGAGGGCACCAAGGTGCAGGTGCTCCGCGGCGACGGGGAGGACACCTGGACAGCGATCGCGATGACCTGGCGTGATCACGACGACTCCCGGTTCACGGCGGTGCGCGCCTGGTACATCCCGGCCGGCGCCCGCGTGCTCGAGGACACCGTGCGCGTGCGCGCGACGGCGAACGCCGCCTTCGACCTCGCCGAACTCGAGAAGGCCGCCGCGCAGCGGCTCACCGACGCATCCGTGCGCGCCGCGGGACTCGAGCCGGTGGGTACCGACCGCGAGTTCTCGGCGCGACTGCACTCGGTGCTGGGCATCGGCGCCGCCGGAGCGGGGGCGAACGCGATGAGCCTGCTCGCCCGCATCCAGGCCGGCCAGCAGATCACCACCGTCGACGACCTGTACAAGCGACTCGTGCTCGAGGAGCCCGAGACCATGCGCACGGCGGATGCCGTGGTGCAGCACTTCGACGAGCTGGAGAGCACCAAGCAGCGGATGCTGATGGCCCGCCAGCAGGTCGCCGCACTCGAGCCCATCCGCGACCTGCGCCGACGCATCGAGGACGCCGCCGAGCGCATGACGCTGATCGACGCCGTCGGCGTCTTCGGCGATCCGTCCTCGATCGCCTCGCTGTGGAAGGCGGAGCGGCGGATGGATCTGCTCCGCGAGGTCGAGGACGAGCTGCGCGACCGGCGGCGCGAGCTCGACGCCCAGGTGCGCGAGAAGCGCGTGCAGGCGGATGCCGGCGGAGTCCGAGCACGACGGCCTGCGCGACCTGCTGCGCGAACGCGGCGGCGACCGGCTGGAGACCGCCCAGCGCGAGCTGCGCGGAGTGGAGCGACGACTCGACGAGGCCCGTGCCCAGCGCGCGCGGCTCGAGGACGACCTTCGTGTGCTCGGCGCCGAGGCGGGCAGCCGCGCCGAATTCGAGAAGATCGTCAGCCGCGGTCGTGCAGTGCTGGCCGACGCGGATGCCAAGGGCAGCGCACGGGAGACGTGGGCCGAGGCACGGCGCACCCGCGACGGGCTGCGCAGCGAGCTCGCCCGACGCGAGCGGGCGCTCGACGAGGCAGCTGCGTTCTCCGGCAACATCCCGGCCGATCTGTACCGCTCGCGCGAGCTGCTCGCCGAGGCGGCCGGCCTCGAGCCGCACCAGCTGCCGTTCGTCGGCGAGCTGATCGAGGTGCGCACCGAGTACGAGCCGTGGCGCGAGGCGTTCAACCTGGCTCTCGGCGGCTTAGCCACCACCGTGCTGATCGACAAGGCCGACCTCGACCGCTTCCGCACCGCCATCGACGGCGTGCGCACGCCGCGCCGGCTCACCTACCAGGGCGTGCACACCGGGCTGCGGGCCAGCGGCGGGGGAGCGGCGGACCGCCTGCCGGGCCGGCTCGACTACCCCGACACACCGTTCACCGGCTGGCTGCAGTTGCGCCTCGGCGAGCGTTTCGACTTCGTGTGCGTGAACACGGCGGCGGATCTCGCCCGGCATGAGGCTGCGCTCACGATCACCGGGCAGATGTCCCGCGGCGACCAGGGCGCGCACGGCGGCCACGGTCGGGCGAACGTGCTCGGCTTCTCGAACCGTGCCCGGCTGCGCGAGCTCGAGGCCGCCGTGCGCGAGCTGGAGCCCGCGCTGGAGCGGGCCGCTGCCGAGGTCTCCGCCGCGGAGACGGCGCTGGACCGCTTCGATGCCGAACGCGCGGCATTCGCGCGGATCGTCGACGTCGCCTGGGAGAACGTCGATGTCGACACGCTGACCGCCGAGCAGCAGCGCTGGCGTCGTCTCGAGGCCGAGATCGGCGAGGAGAACCCCGACATCGCCGGCATCGCCGCGCAGATAGAGAAGTCCAAGCGCCTGATCGTGCGGCTGCGCGAGGAGATCGGCGCCGCCACGGCGGAGCGTCAGCTGGTCGAGGAGAGCTGGGGCCGGGTCACCGACGACGTCGACGCCGGGCAGGCGCTGATCGACGAGGCCGCCGGATCCGGCCGCTCGGTCGACGCCGAGCAGGCGCACTACCTCGATGAGCGCTTCGCGACTCCGGCATCCGCCAAGGCTGCGCCCTCGGTGCTGCTGGAGCGCTTCGACGGCGCTCTGGGCACGGCGGGCATCAGGCTGACCGAGGACCGCGCCGCGGCGTTCGACGCGCATCACGAGCAGCGCGAGGCCATGCGCCGTCTGATGAGCGGCTTCCTGGAGCGCTGGGAGAACCCGAACCTGCTCGCCGACCCCGACCTCTACGTCGACGACTTCGAGAACATCCTCACGGCGCTCGAGACGAGCGGACTGCACAGGCTCGAGAGCGAGTGGCGCGACAGCCTGGTGCACCTCTCCGGCAATGACCTCACGAGTCTCGACTCCACGCTGGGCCGCGCGCTGCGCGAGATCCGCGAGCGCATCGAGCCGATCAACCGCATCATGCAGGACCTGCCGTTCTACGACGACCACCACCGTCTGCAGATCACCACGCGGGAGAGCCAGTCCGAGGCGCGTAAGCGCTTCCGCCGCGACCTGCGCGAGGTGCGAGGGCTCATCGAGAACGCCTCGACCGACCAGGAGCGTGAACACGCCTACAAGCGGATGTCGCGTCTGATCGGGCACCTGCGGCGCTCCGCGCCGGACTTCGCCGACCTCATCGACGTGCGCAACCACGTGCGGGTCAGCGCCGAGCGGGTCACGGTCGACACGAAGCAGCACGTCGCGCTCTACGACCACATCGGCGAGAAGTCCGGCGGCGAGTCGCAGGAGCTCATCGCGTTCATCGTCGGCGCAGCTCTTCGCTATCAGCTCGGGGATGCCGGTGCCGAGCGTCCCCGGTACGCCCCGGTGTTCATGGACGAGGCGCTGATCAAGGCGGATGCCCACTTCACGAAGCGCGCGATCGGCGCCTGGCGGGGCCTCGGCTTCCAGCTCGTGATCGGTGCGCCGAACGACAAGTACAGTGCGATCGAGCCGCACGTCGACGTGGAGTACGACATCCTCAAGGACACCCAGGGTCGCTCCTGGGCGAGGCTCAAGGTCGCGCTGCCGGAAGAGCCTCACCCCCTGACCCGGAACTGAGCACCACCATGCCCCTCGCACCCTCCGCTCCCGCATCCACCGCGTACCGGCTGCCCAACGGGCAGGTTCCCGCACTCGCCGTGCTGCGGCATCCGCGACTGCTGAGCACCGAGGTGCTCGCGGGCATGGTCACCACGCTCGCGCTCATCCCCGAGGTCATCTCGTTCTCGCTGATCTCGGGCGTGGGCCCCGACGTGGCGCTGATCTCCTCTGTGACGCTGGCCATCGCGATGTCGTTCCTCGGCGGCCGGCCGGCGATGGTCTCGGCCGCGGCCGGATCCGTCGCGCTCGTGATCGCTCCGATGGTGGCTGCGCACGGCACGGGGTACGTCCTGCCGACGGTGCTGCTCACCGGCGTCCTGCAGGTGCTGTTCGGGGTGTTCGGCCTGGCGCGGCTGGTCCGCTACATCCCGCGCTCGGTCATGATCGGCTTCGTGAACGCGCTCGGCGTGCTCATCTTCGTGGCACAGGTGTCGCACGTGATCGACGTGCCGTGGATGGTCTACCCGCTGTTCATCGCGACGATCCTCATCGTCGTGCTGCTGCCGAGGATCACCACCGCCGTGCCCGCACCGCTGGTCGCGATCGTGGTCGTCACGGCCGCGGCGATGGTCTTCGGGCTGGGCGTGCCCACGGTGGGCGACGAGGGTTCCGTGAGCGGGGGACTGCCGGGCCTGACGCCGTGGACGGTGCCGTTCGACCTGACCACACTGCAGATCATCCTGCCCACCGCCGTCGGCGCCGCGCTGGTCGGCCTTCTCGAGAGCCTGCTGACCGCGAAGCTCGTCGACGACCTCACCGACAGCCGCTCGTCGAAGTCGCGCGAGTCGTGGGGACTGGGCGTCGCGAACATCCTGGCGGGACTCTGGGGCGGGGTGGCCGGCTGCGCGATGATCGGCCAGACCGTCGTGAACGTGCAGCTCGGCCGGGCGCGAAGCCGCGTCTCGACGGTGATCGCCGGGCTGTTCCTGCTGCTGCTCGTGGCGGTGCTCTCTCCGGTGATGGCGGCGATCCCGATGGCCGCGCTGGCCGCCGTGATGATGGTCGTCGCACTCCGCACGATCGACTGGCACAGCATCCGACCGGCCACGCTGAAGCGGATGCCGCTCTCGGAGACCGTCGTGATGCTCGTCACCGTCGCAGTGGTCGTGGCAACGGGCAACCTCGCGATCGGCGTCGGGGCCGGCGTGCTGCTGGCGCTGGTGCTGTTCGCCCGCCGGATCGCCCACGTGACCTCCGTCGAGCGGGAGATCGTCGAGGGCGGCGCCGTGGCGCACTACCGCGTTCTCGGCCCGCTCTTCTTCGCGTCGAGCAACGACCTCGTCGACAGATTCTCGTACGTCGACGATCCCGCGCGCATCGTGATCGACCTGAGCGGCTCGCACGTGTGGGATGCGTCCAGCGTCGCCGTGCTCGACGCGGTCGAGACGAAGTACGCCGCCCACGGGGCGACGGTCGAGCTCGTCGGGCTCAATCCGCACAGCCGGGCCTTCCACGGAAGACTGAGCGGTTCGCTGGACGGCTCGGCCTGATCACCGGCCCGTTGCGCGCCCGCGCTGTCCGGGCCAGGATGTTCTGCGTTGCGTGCACGAATGAGGAGCGATGGCGTTTGCAGTGAGGCGGGCCGGTGAACACGTCGGCCGACTGGCCCTGATCGCCCTTCTCGTGGCGCTGCTCGTCGCCGCTCTCGGTGGTCTGGACGCCCTCGCCGACCGGATGATCTCGGAGGGCGCGGCACAGATGCTCGCGGACGCCGAGCCCGACGCCCGCAGCGTCCGCGTCGTCGCCGATCAGGCAGAGGACGCGGAGGCGCAGGATGCCGCGGTGCGCGACGCCATCTCCTCGGCGTTCTCCGGCGCGGATGTCGTGGTCTCCCGTCGGGTCGCGGCCACGATGCCGGTGACCACGGACGCGGGACAGACCTTCCGCCTCGGGCTGCTGGATGATGAGCGGGCCCCGGACCTCGCGACCCTCGAGGAGGGGACGTGGCCGGCTTCCGACACGCAGATCGCCCTCGCCGGCGCCGCTGCCGACCGCCAGGGACTCGCGATCGGCTCCAAGGTCACGATGTTCGATCCGCTGACACCCGACGAGGACGGGATCGCGCTCACCGTCGTGGGCATCTGGACGCCCGACGACCCGGCCGACGCAGCCTGGCAGGGCGATCCGTCCGTCGTCTCGGGTGAGAGCGACGGAGCGACAGGCCCTGCAGTCATCGCCGCGGGAGCGCTGGACGATCTGCCGGACCCGCCGGTCGTCACATGGGAGGTCGCACCCGCCGGCGTCGGGCTCGCCGATCTCGCCGCCCTGCAGTCCGGCGTCAGAGCGCTGCGTGGCGTGCCGGACGCCGTCGACCCGGAGCACGATCACGCCATGGACGTCGGGGGAGCCTCGGCGCCACCCTGCAGCGGCAGGCGGTCGCCATCGCAGGCACCCGTGGGCTGCTGGTCGCTCCGCAGCTCTCCATCGCGCTGCTCGGCATGCTCGTGCTCGCCATCGTGCTGGCCACACTCTCCACCGCCCGCGGGGAGGAGCAGCTGCTGCTGAGCGCGCGAGGGGCATCCACGCGCAGGCTGTTCCTCGGCGCAGCGTCCGAGGCGGCGCTCTGCGCCCTGATCGGCGCGCTGCTCGCGCTGGCGGGACTCGCTCCGTCGGTGGGGATCGGGGCGAACGCGCTGCTGGTCGCCGGCGGCGCGGTCGTCTTCCCCGCCGTCGTCGCCGCGTTCCTGACGTCGCGGGTCGCGCGCAGCCGGGCGCAGTCGCGGCCGGGGGCCGCACGCAGCGACGCGGGGATGCGCACGCTGCCTGCTCTGCTCGTGCCGGCGCTGATCGCACTGGCTCTTGCGGCATTGTCCGGCTGGCAGCTGCTCGCCACCGGATCCATCATCCGCGCCGACGGCACGCCGGACGCTCTCGCGGCGGCGGCACCCGCGCTGATGATCATCGCCGCATCCACGCTGGTCCCGGTGCTCGCGGTACCGCTCGCCGCACTCGCGGAACGACTGCTGCGCCGTACCCGGGGGATAGCGCCGATCCTGCCCCTGCGCCAGATCGCACGCCGGATCGGTGGCACGGCCGTCGCCGTCCTGTGCCTCGCCCTCGCGGCCGCCTCGGTCGCCCTCGCGATCGCCGCGCCGGTGGCAGCCGATGCGGCTGCGCAGCGCACCCGCCTCGCCGCGCTCGGCGGCGATGTCCGGATGATCGCCGATGAGGGGCTGGACGTGAGCGCGGCCGATGCCGCGAAGGTGGTCGGCGTGACCTCTGCCGCCGAGATCCTGCGCACACCGCTGGCCATCGGCGCAGACACCGTCGACCTGATCGCCGGTCCGCCGGAGGCGCTGGGGCTCACCGCACCCATCGAGAGCGGATCCGCGAATGTCGTCGGCGCCGAGATCACTCGGAGCCTTGCGGACCGCCTCGGGGCCCAGGTGGGCACGGTGTTCACCGCACAGGTGCGCTTCGCGGCACGGCCGATCCCGCTCGAGGTCGCCCGCATCGTGGATGCACTGCCCGGCGTGGGGACGGAGTGGGGCGTCGCCGCCGACCCGCAGAGGCTGCGTGCCGCCGGCATCGTGCTCGCCCCGGACGAGCTCTGGCTCAACAGCGCCGACCCTGCCGCGACGGCGGCGCAGCTGCGCACCCAGGCGACGCATCCGGTGCGCATCGTCACCGATGCCCAGGTGAGCGCGGCGCCGGTCACGTCGGTCGCCGTCACCGTTCTCACCGCGGGCGCTCTGATCGCCGCGGTGCTCGGCGTCTCCGGCTTCTTCGCAGCGTCGTCCGCGCTGGCCCGCACGCGACGCGAGGAACCTCTCGTGCTCCGGGCGCTCGGGCTCCGCCGATCGCAGCAGCGCGTCCTGCGCGTCGGTGAGACGTCCGGCGTGGCTGCCTACGCCCTCATCGCCGGCGCCGCGCTGGGCGTCGCGGTGGCCTCGGCGGTGCTGCCCGTGCTGCTGGGGGTGAGCGCATGAGCGCCCGGCTCCCGGTCTCGGTCCGGGGTGCGCTCACGACGCCGACGCTGTCGATCTTCATCGTCGTGGTGATCGCGGTGCTGTCCTACCTCGGCGTCGCCGCCCCGGCCCTCCTCGCGGACGGTCGGACCGCCACGGTGCAGCGCGCCGTGGATTCCACCCCCGCGCTGGTGCGGTGGCCATCCGCGACGATGCCGGGGCTGCCCGCGTTCGGAGGATCCGCCGATGCCGGCGGCGGAGTCTGGGGTGCGGCGCTGACCGCCCTCGAGAGCAGCCGCCGCGAGCAGCCGGAGCCGCTCCGGGGGATGCTGGCCACGCCGCGTCTCACCGTCGCCGTCGACGCGGTCGCCACCGTCGACACGGACAAGCGCCGTACGGCGCCGGTGCCGAAGAACAAGGTCGCGCTCGTCTCCGACCCGGGACTCGTGGCGCGATCCGAGCTCGTCGAGGGGAGGCTGCCCGACCTCACGGACCCGCTCGGTGGAATAGAGATCGCCCTGACGGACACCGTCGCCGAGCAGCTCGAATGGAAGGTCGGCGCTGTACGGCGCTGGGATGATCTCGAGGTCACTCTCACCGGCATCGTGACGCCCTCCGGACGCGACGACGGTGACTGGGTCTTCATCGGAGGATCAGTCGACCCGCTCATCGAGCGGACCGCGGACGGCGACCGCATCCTCGTCGTCTCGGCGTTCATGCACGTGGATGAGGCCGCGAAGCTCACCGATCGCGTGCGCGACATCAAGATCACGTCGTGGATGCCGTTCGCCACGGACTCGGTCGATGCCGCGACGGCCGAGCAGACCGCCGCGCAGCTGCGCCTGCTCGCCGCCGATCCGGTGGCCATCCCGATGTACGACGACACGTTCTACAGCCGGGGTCTGCCGTTCCGTTCCGCGCTGCCGCAGGCTCTCGACGCCGGGATGGTGCGCGCCGACGCCATGACGCCGGTCGTCGCGGTCGCCGTCGTCGGTCCCATCGTGGTCGCCCTGGTCGTGCTCGGCCTCGTCAGCCGCCTGATCTCGGTCCGCAGGGTCGGTCCGGTCAGAGTGCTGCGGGCTCGCGGGGCATCCACCGGGCGCCTCATCGCCCTGCTCGGCGTTGAGGGCGCCGTCCTCGGGCTGCTCGGCGCGGTGATCGGCGCCGGCGCGGCAGCCCTGCGACCAGGCTGGACCGGGGCATGGACGGTGCTGGTGCCCATGGTCCTCGCCGCGGTACCGGTGATCGCTCTGCCGCGGAGCACCCTCGCCGACATCGGGCGCAGCGGACGTCGCGATCTCGGCGCCGCAGATCGGAGCGGAATCGTGCGTCTCGGCGGAGAGCTCCTGATCCTCGTGCTGACGGCCGTGCTGGCCGGTCTCATCCTCGCGCGTGGCAGTGCCGAAGGCGCCGACCCGCTGCTGCTCGCGCTTCTCGTGCTGCTCGGCGCCTGCGGCAGCATCCTGGCGCTGCGCCTGCTGCCGGTGCTGCTGACGATCGCCGAGAACGACGGGCGCCGAAGGCCGTCGTTGACCGGCCTCCTCGGCCCCGCTCGGGCCAGGCGCGACACGGTGGTGCGCGCCGCGCCGGTGTTCGCCGTCGTCGTCGGGCTGGGGGTGGCCGTGTTCGCCGTCGCCTTCGCCGCGACGGTCTCGAGCGGGATCGTGCGCTCCGCGGAGAGCGAGGTGGGAGCCGACGTCCGCATCGCGGGCACGTACATCACCGCGGACGGCGCCAGCCGAGTCGACGCACTCGATGGCGTGGCCGCGACGGCCGGCGTGAACGGCGGGTCGAGTGTGGAGGCATCCACGAAGAGCAGGACGGCGCAGACTCGCGTGTACGCGCTGGACAGGGACGCGTTCGTGGCCGTGCAGCGGGATCGGGAAGCCGCCATTCCGCTCCCAGCCGCTCTCACCGAGCCCGCCGGTGACGCCGTGCCCGTGGTGATCTCCGAGAAGCTGCAGGGACTGCTCGCCCTGGACGATCCGGCAGGCGCGGAGTTCGAGGTCTCGGGCACTCGCGTCAGAGTGGTCGGGGTTGCTGCTTCCGAGGTCCCGTTCGGAACAGCGGAGCAGTGGGTGATCGTCGACGACGCGAACGCGGCCGACCTCGATCAGCGGACCAGCGGCGTCACGCAGCTCTATCTGGCCACGGACCCGGGCGCCGACCCGGAACAGGTCGGTGCAGCCGCCGTCGGGACGATCGGCGAACAGGCGGCCTTCGAGACGCCGGCGCAGGTGGGCGCCGCCAGAGCGGCGGACCCCGGGTATGTCGTCGTGCAGGGATCGCTGCTGGCGGCGAGCGCCGTGGTCGCGGTGCTCCTGGCGGTGGCCGTCATCGCGATGCTGCTGCTGGGGGCGCCGACCAGGGCGCGGATGCTGGCGATACTGCGCACGCTCGGAACGCGCCGACGAGGTGCCGGTGGGCTGGTGGCATGGGAGGTGGCTCCAGCGCTGCTGCTGGCCGTGCCGTTCGGAGTGGGCGCCGGAGTGGCGATGGCGTGGCTGGTGATCCCTCAGCTGGATCTGCGTGGCTTCGTCGGCGGTTCGGTGCAGCCTCCGGTGCAGCTGGGCGGAGCATGGCTGGTGCTCGCGGTGGCCGGCTACGTCGTGCTCGCCGCGGTCGCCGTCGTCGTCGCGACGGCGCTGGCCTCTCGGATCGGCGCAGCGGCCGTGATCCGCGCGGACGACGAGCAGGACTGATGATCGACGGAGAGCAGGAGAGGAAGCGGGACATGGCCGACGGAGCGATCGTGTGCGAGGGCCTCGTGCGGATCTTCACCGCGCAGGGCGTCGAGGTGCAGGCGCTGCAGGGTCTGGAGCTGCGGATGTCGGCGGGGGAGATGGTCGCTCTCGTCGGCGCCTCCGGCTCCGGCAAGAGCACACTGCTGGGAATCCTCGCCGGGCTCGACCGGCCGACCGCCGGGGCGGCCCGCGTCGCCGGGCACGACCTGGTGACGATGAGGGGTGCGGAACGGCTGGAGTACCGCAGGCGCAGCGTCGGGTTCGTCTGGCAGCAGTCCGCCCGCAACCTGCTGCCCTACCTGTCGGCGCGCGAGAACATCGCGATGGTGCACGAGGTCGCCGGTGTGGTGCCGCGCGCGGAGCGCGCGGGGACCGGCGACGAGCTGCTCGAACAGCTCGGAGCCGCCGAGGTCGCCGACAAGCGCCCGGCGGACATGTCCGGCGGGCAGCGGCAGCGGGTGGCGATCGCCGTCGCGCTGGCGAACAGGCCGCGCGTGCTGCTGGCGGATGAGCCCACCGGCGAGCTCGACGAGGTGACCAGTGCCGAGGTGCTCGGCGCGATGGAGGCGGTGAACCGGGAGCGCGGCGTGACCACCCTCATCGTGACGCACGACGTCGCGGTGACCGAGCACGTGGAGCGCACGGTGCGGATCCGTGACGGCCGCACGTCGACCGAGACGCTGCGCCGCAGCGGGACCGACGAGGCTGGGCGCTCGGTGCGCACCGCGCAGGAGTACGCGGTGCTGGACCGCGCCGGACGGATGCAGCTGCCGGTGGACTTCGTCGCGGCGCTGGATCTGCGCGAGCGGGTGAAGCTCACCCTCGAACCCGATCATGTTCGAGTGGCACCAGGTCAGGACGATCCGGTGCCTGACGACCAGGGGGAGGACGCGTGATGAGCACCGTGCTGCAGGCCGAATCGCTGTCTCGGGTGTTCCCGAGCCCGGGCGGCGATGTGACGGCGGTGCGCGAGGCCGATCTGTCCATCGCGGCGGGGGAGCTTGTGGTCGTCGCCGGGCGCTCGGGGGCCGGCAAGACCACTCTGCTGACGATGCTCGGCGGCCTGGACACGCCGACCTCGGGGCGGGTGCTCGTGGACGGCGCCGATCTCGCCGATCCCGGCACCGACGTCGCCGCGCTGCGCGGTGCGCGCATCGCATCGATCTTCCAGACCTCGGGCCTGATACCGGTGCTCTCCGCCGCGGAGAACGTGGAGGTGCCGCTGCGCGTCCGTCGCACGGATCCCGCCGAGCGGGACCGGCGAGTGGCGGAGGCACTGCGCGACGTCGGCCTCGAGGACCACGCGCGCCAGCGGCCGGGGGAGCTGTCCGGCGGGCAGCAGCAGCGCGTCGGCATCGCCAGGGCGCTGGTGATGGCACCAGGCATCCTGCTCGCGGACGAGCCGACCGCGCAGCTGGACAGCGAGACGGGCGCGCAGATCATGGACCTCATCGCCGGCCTTGTGCACCGCCGCGGCACGGCGGCGATCGTCGCGACCCACGACCCGGCGATGATCGCCCGCGCGGATCGCGTGCTCGAGCTTCATGACGGTGTGCTGCGTCACCGCGAGGGCTGATCGCTCAGCTGTCCCGCTTCGAGAGCACCTTCTCGTAGAGCAGCGCCCAGCCTCCGAAAGCGGCGGCGCCGAGGAGGAGGGGAAGCGCAGCTCGCCTCGCGCCGCCTGCCCTCAGGGCTCGGGCCGTCAGCAGCGCGGCGGCGGTGAGGTTGGTCGCTCCCCATGCGAGGTTCGCCACCGGGCCGGAATCCTGGCCGCCGTACGGCGTGAGCAGGCGCCCGCGTCTGGCCGCCGTCACCAGGTGCGGCACGCTGTTCGCGCCGAAGACCCCGCCCGCGAACGCCGCCCAGAAGCCGGCGGCGCCGTTCACGGCGCGTCGCGCGGTCAAGAGGCGTCCTCGGCGAGACCGATGACAGTGCCTCCGGGGCCGCGGAAGTAGCACAGCCGCACGAGACCCCGATAGTCCACGACGATCCCCACGTTGTCCATGCGCACGATTGCCATGGCGGCCACGCTACGCGCGGAAGCGGATCAGCGGAACCGCACCGGGAACAGTTCCGTGCGCGCGATCGCGACGTCCCGCTGGGTGGCGAGCGCGGTCCGGCGGGGATCGGCCAGGTACGAGTCCAGCGCGGACTGCGAGGGGAACCGGCACAGCTGAACCTCGTCAGGATGCTCTCCCGAGCCGTCCCTCGAGGCGCGCTGCACGACCTCGCCGCCGTGCTCGGGGATGAGGGCGAGCACCGCATCCTCGTAGGCGGTCAGCGCCGAGCGCTGCCCGTCCACGGCCCAGAGCAGGCAGCACAGCAGCACTTCGTCATCGCCCATGCGCGAGAGCCTACTGCGCACCGGAGGCTCGGCAGCGTGCTCATCGGCCATGGTCCGATCCTCGCACCGTGGCGAACCATCGTCCACGCCCCGTGCTGACGCAAATTCTACAGAGCGTAGAATTATGGGGTGAGTCGACTGCCGGCCGTGAACGATCCCTGGGTGAGCGAAGCCCGGCGCGCGGCTTCCGCCGCGCCCGCGCCCCGCCCCGACCTGGATTCCGCCCCGCGCGGCGCCCTGTACGGCCTCGGCCTGCTCGCGGCGCTGCGGGCGCTGGGCCTCGTGCTGATCGCCGAGGCCGTGGCCCGTGGCATCGCCGCCCTCGCCGGTGGAGGTCTCGACGAGCGCACGAGTCGCACCGTCGTCCTCCTCGGCGCGCTGGGCGTCGTGCTCCGCGTCGGCGGCGAATGGGCGACCGCCGTGCTCGCCCGTCGCATCGCAACCGGCGTCAAGCTCGATCTGCGCTCTCGTCTGTGGCGGCGCCTGGCGGAAGGCGGGGAGTCCGGCGGAGGCACTGCCGTGCTCGCCGCCGACGGGCTGGATGCGGTCGATGACTACTACGTGCAGTCCATCCCCGCGATGATCTCGGCCGCGGTGGTGCCGATCATCGTCGGCCTTCGGATACTCGGCGCCGACTGGGTGAGCGCGCTGGTCGTCGTGCTGACGCTGCCGCTGGTGCCGCTGTTCATGGTGCTGATCGGCAAGCACACCCAGCAGCGGACGGATGCCGCGCTCACCGCGCTCACCCGTCTCGCCGACCATCTCGCCGAGCTGGCCCGCGGCCTGCCGGTGATCGTCGGCCTCGGCAGGGTGCGTGAGCAGACCCGCGCCCTCGACGTCGTGCAGCGCCGGTACCGCCAGAGGACCGAGGAGACGCTGCGCTGGGCGTTCCTCTCCGCCCTCGCGCTGGAGCTGATCGCCACGCTGTCGGTGGCCGTGGTCGCCGTGCTCCTCGGCATCCGCCTGCTGAACGGCACGATGGAGCTCGAACCCGCACTGATCGCCCTGATCCTCGCCCCGGAGTGCTTCCTCGCGCTGCGCGAGATGGGCGCTGCGTTCCACGCCTCGCAGGACGGCCTCTCCGCACTGGGGCGGGCGGAAGAGCTGCTCGCCCGCCCCTCGCGGCACGATCTGCGGTGCGCGGAGCCGGGGCCGGTGCAGCTGAGCGACGTCACCGTCCGATACGCCGGCCGTCCGGACGCCGTGCTCCACAGCCTCTCAGCCACCCTCGCCGGCATCACCGCAGTGACCGGGCCCAGTGGGGCGGGCAAATCGACGCTGCTGGCAGCCCTCGCCGGCACCCTTCCGGCGGATGCCGCGGTCGCCGGTTCGATCACCGGAGTGCGCGCCGACGGCGTCGCCTGGGCGCCGCAGGCGCCGCAGTTCTTCGCGGACACGCCCCGTGCCGAGCTCGCGCTGCTCGAGGCGGGCTCCGCCGCGCTGGAGGAGGTCGGGCTCGCCTCGCTCACGGATGCGTTCACCGCCGAGCTGAGCCCGGGGAGCAGCGCCGACTGGCCGTGGCGCGCGCCCTGGCCCGGGTGGACGACGGTGCACGACTGCTCCTGCTCGACGAGCCCACCGCTCACCTCGACCGTCGCGCCGCCGATCTCGTACGGGCCGCCGTGCTGCGCCGTGCGCGTCGCTGCGTAGTCGTCCTGGCCACGCACGAGCCGGAGACGCTCGCTCTGGCCGAATGGCGGATCGTGCTCGACGGTGCGGTTCCCGCGCCGGCACGCGGGAACGCTCCCGAGGGCGAAGGCGTCGCGGCGGCGGCATCCGGTGTCTCGGTTCCGGAGCCGGCGCCTCGACAGGACGCGTCAGCGCCGCTCGGACTCACGCTGCGCTCCCTGCTGCGGTCGCACCGCTGGGTGTGGGCCGGATCGATCCTGCTCGCCGCGCTGACGGCGAGCTTCGGGATCGCCCTGACGGCGCTGTCGGGCTGGCTGATCGTGAGGGCCAGTGTCGAGGAGTACATCATGTACCTCCTGGTCGCGATCGTCGGCGTGCGGGCGTTCGGCATCGGGCGAGCCGTGAGCCGGTATGCCGAGCGCCTCGTCTCGCACCGCGCGACCCTGCGCGTGATCGACGACCTGCGGCTGAGGATGTGGGGTGCGATAGCCGCCCGCGGTGCGGGAGCGCGCCGGCTGCTCTCCGGCGGCGCGCCGCTGGACTACCTCGTGACCCTGTCCGGCGACCTGCGCGATCAGCTGCCGCGCGTGCTGCCGCCGCTCGGCACCGGCGCGCTCGTCCTGCTGGCGGCCGTGGTGACCACGGGCCTCGTCGCGCCCGGCCTCACCGTCACGGTGGCGGCGGTGCTCGTGCTCGCCGTGCTGGTCGCCTCGCTTCTGGCCGTGGTCTCCGAGCGGCGCGCCGGTGCCGCACGAGTCGCGGCGCGCTCCGAGATCGTGCGCGCGACGGCCGCCCTCGCCGCGGCGGCAGACGACCTGCGCAGCAACGGTGCCGTGCCGACGGCGCTGCGGATACTCGACCGGAGCGCGGGAGAACTCGCCTCTGCAGAGCGCCGTGCGGCGTGGTCGGCTGGTCTCGGCGCCGCGGTCGTCACCGCGGGTGTCACGCTGCTCGCCGTCCTCGTGCCGCTGCTCTCGCCGGACCTGCCCGCCGAGCGCGCTTCGGTGATCGCGCTGGTGGCGCTCGCGCTGGCAGAGCCGCTGGTCGCCTTCGTCGGTGCGGTCGGACGGATGCCGGCACTGAGCGCTCTGCTGACGCGCCTCGCTCCGGTGCTGGAGCCGGCGCCGGAGGTAGCCTGGGGCGGCGGGCGGCTGGAGGCGCCGGTCTCCGAGCTGGAGCTGGATCGCGTCGGCATCCGCTACCCCGGCTCCACGGAGCCGGCCGTCGATGACGCGAGCGCCCGTATCCGCCACGGCCACTGGCTGGTGATCGACGGGCCTTCGGGCTCGGGCAAGTCCACACTGCTCTCGGCGATCATGGGCGCCCTCCCTGTGCAGAGCGGCACGATCCGCGCGAACCGCGTTCCGATCACCGGCCTGTCCGAGCGTGCCTGGCGCGACCTGGTCGCCTGGTGTCCTCAGGACGCCTACGTGTTCGACTCCACCATCCGCGGCAATCTGCTGCTCGCTCGGGCGCACGGCGACGCGCCGGACGACGAGACCATGGTCGCGGCACTGCGGATGGCGGGGCTGCAGTCACTCGTGCAGCGGCTCGGCCTCGACGCTCGGGTGGGCCCCGGCGGCTCCGCACTGTCCGGCGGCGAGCGTCAGCGTCTCGCGGTCGCCCGCGCACTGCTCACGCGCGCAGACGTCATCCTGCTCGACGAACCCACCGCCCATCTGGATACGCCGACGGCCGCCGCGATGATGGCCGACGTCAGATCCGCGACCGAGGATCGCATCGTGGTGCTGGTCTCGCACCGCGCGGACGACCGCCGTGACGGGGACGGGATCCTGCGGCTCGGGGCGGCAGGAGGGTCAGGCCGCGAGACGGCGGAAGCGGTCGCTCACGCGGGTCGGGCCTGACACCGCCCGCTCGGCGCCCGGCACGCCGTCCGCGCCGACCGCGAGGATCGCGCGCGCGAGCACTTCATCGCGCACCTCCCGGCGAGCGTGGTCATCGGCGAGCATCTCCACGAGTGCGGCGACATCGGCCTCCGCGCGGCCGGCGACGGGGAACCAGGGCAGCGCGGAGCGCCAGGCGCGGAAGGCGAGCAGCAGCAGGTCGTGCCGCTGCTCGACATGTGCGCGCTCGTGCGCGATGACCGCGACCAGCTCATCGGGATCCAGCCGGTCGAGCAGCCCCTGCGAGAGCACCGTCACCGAGCCCGCGCCGCGCGGCAGGCAGTACGCCACCGGCACGGCGTCGTCGATCACCTGGGTGCGCGCCCTGGTCGGATGCGGCGAGGCCAGCAGTTCGAGCAGCGCGAGGTGGTGCCGGCGCTGCCGGGTGACCTGCACGATCGTGATCGCCAGGTGCGTGAGCAGATAGACCGTGAAGGCGATCGCGGGGAGCAGCACGTACCGGGGGTGCTGCGGGGCGACGGCGAATCCGGCGAGGCCCAGCGCCCCGATCATCGAGAGGCCTCCGGCGAGGCCGATCGCCTGCCACAGCAGCAGGGCGATCACCGGCATCCGCGTGGGCCAGGAGGAGCGTGACAGCGCGACCGGAACCGGCCAGGCGAGGGCGAGCGCGAGCAGGCCGAGGGCGATCGCTGCGCCGACGATCGCGGCGTGCGGGATCACGACCGCCCCGGCGAGCGACGGATCTGCGATCAGCGGCATGGGGCGGGCCTCAGGCGCCGCCGTCGAGCAGGCGCCGCAGTACTGCGGCGTCCTCGTCCGAGACGCCGCCGACGAATCGGGCCAGCACGGCGGAGCGGTCGCCGGCTCCGACGAGCACCTCGTGCATCAGCTCGGCGGTGTGCTCGGCGCGCGAGGCCACCGCCCGGTACCGGTGCGGGCGGGCCGAGCGGTCCGAGACCACGAACCCCTTCTTCTCGAGCCGGGACAGCACGGTCAGCAGCGTGGTTGCGGCGAGCGAGCGCCCCTGGGTCTGCAGGATGTCCTGCACGTCGTAGGCCGTCACGGAGTCGGCGGCGGAATCCCAGATCGCATCCATGACGGCGCGTTCGAGTTCTCCGAGCGTTCCCATGGCCATCCTCCGTCTTTCGGGTGTGCTTCATTCTACCCCGAGTCGAAATTGTTCTATGCTCAGTAGAAAGAGTTCTACAAAACGTAGAAGGAGATCCGCGTGGACGTGCTCGACATCGCCCGATGGCAGTTCGGCATCACGACCGTGTACCACTTCCTGATGGTGCCGCTGACCCTGGGCCTCGGGATGATGGTCGCCATCATGCAGACGCGCTGGGTGCGCACGGGCGACGAGAAGTTCCTGCGCATGACGAAGTTCTGGGGCAAGGTCTACCTGATCAACTTCATCGTGGGCGTCGCGACGGGTCTGGTGCAGGAGTTCCAGTTCGGGATGGCGTGGAGCGAGTACTCCCGCTTCGTGGGCGATGTCTTCGGCGCGCCCCTGGCGATGGAGGGCCTGCTGGCGTTCTTCGTCGAGTCGACCTTCCTCGGCATCTGGATCTTCGGGTGGGGCCGGCTGCGCAAGGGTCTGCACCTCGCCGCGCTGTGGTGCGCGGTGATCGGATCCTGGATCTCGGCCTACTTCATCATCGTGGCGAACTCGTGGATGCAGCACCCGGTCGGCGTGACGCTGGGCGAGGACGGACGTCCGATGATGACCGACATCTGGGCGGTGCTCACCAACAGCACCGCGCTGGCGGCGTACACGCACACGATCCTCGGTGCGCTGGTCGTCGCCGGGATGTTCCTGCTCGGCATCTCGTGGTACCACCTGTGGCGCCGCCGGCACGACGGCATCGACACCGTCGACGAGACCGGCCACGTCGTCGTCGGCGAGACGGATGCCGCGCCCGGACGCGACAGGGTCGACCACGGCGTCTGGCTCTGGTCGCTGCGGCTCGGCGCCGTGATCGCGATCGCCGGATTCCTGGGCACGGTCGTCTCCGGTGACGTACAGGGCAAGCTCATGTACGAGCAGCAGCCGATGAAGATGGCCGCCGCCGGAGGCGGCCTGCCACACCGGCTCCTCGTTCTCGGTGCTCTCGCTGGGCGATCCCGGCTCGAGCGACTGCTCCGACGTCATCACGCTCATCGAAGTGCCCGGAGCGCTCGGATTCCTCGGCACCGGTGAGTGGGGCGCCGACATGCCCGGCATCCGCGATCTGGAACCCACGTACGTCGACCAGTACGGCGCCACCATCCCGGACGACGCGCTCTACGGCGACCGTGCCGGCAGCGAGGTGCACTACGTACCGGTGATGTGGGTGACCTACTGGGGCTTCCGGCTGATGATCGGCCTGGGCGGCATCGTCGCGGCCGGCGGCGTGATCGCCCTGTGGCTGACCAGGAAGGGCACCGTGCTGCGATCGAAGTGGATCATGCGGCTCGCGCTGCTCGGCATCGTCGCACCGTTCGCCGCCAACATCGCCGGATGGATCTTCACCGAGCTGGGCCGGCAGCCGTTCGTCGTCGCCCCGAACCCGGATGCCACCGGCGTCGACGGCGTGTTCATGTTCACCGCGGCCGCGGTGTCGCCGGGAGTCACCGCGGGGGAGCTGCTGTTCTCGGTCATCACCCTCACCGCGGTGTACGGGGTGATGCTCGTGATCGAGCTGTTCCTGATGGTGAAGTACATCCGCGGCGGTGTCGCGGCGTCCATGCCCGAGCTCACCCACCGCCCAGAAGACGGCGACGGCGACTCCGGTGACCGGGCGCCCGACGACGTTCTGTCCTTCGCGTACTGAGATCTGGGAGGAATGACATGGAACCGCTGCCCGTCGTCTGGTTCACAGTGATCGCGGTGCTCTGGATCGGCTATCTGCTGCTGGAGGGGTTCGACCTCGGCGTGGGGATGCACATGATCTTCTCCACGCGCAGTGAGCGCGATCGCCGGGTGATGCTGAACACCATCGGCCCGGTGTGGGATGGGAACGAGGTGTGGCTGATCACCGCAGGGGCGGCGCTGTTCGCGGCATTCCCGGCCTGGTACGCGTCGCTGTTCTCGGCGCTGTACGTGCCGCTCACCATCACCCTGGTGGGGCTGATCGTGCGCGCGGTGGGCATCGAGTACCGCGGCAAGGTGGCGACGCAGCGCTGGCGCGACGTCTGGACCTGGATGATCGGACTCGGCTCCCTCATCGTGGCGTTCTGCATCGGCGCCGCGCTGGCTCTGACCTCGACCGGACTTCCGATCGACGCCAACGGCGATCGTGTCGGTGGTCCCTTCGTCTGGCTGACTGTCCCGGCCGTGCTCGGCGGGCTCGCCGTCGTGGGCTTCGCCCTTGCGCACTCCGCGACGTTCCTCGGTCTCAAAGCCGACGGCCCGGTGCGTGAGCGCGCCGGCCGGTTCGCCGCGCGGTGGGCGCCGCTCTGCCTGGTGCCCGCCGCGGCATGGGCGCTGTGGGTGCAGTTCTCGCACGGTGGCAGCGCGCTGGCCTGGACCTTCATCGTGCTGGCGGTCGTCGGCGCCGTGTTCGGCGGGGTGTCGGCCCATGGCCGCCGTGAGGGCCTCGCCTTCACCGGCTACGCCGCGTTCGGTCTCTTCGGCGCCGGGGCCGTCTTCGCCGGGATGTTCCCCCTTGTGCTGCCCTCGACGGTGGATGCCGCGTTCGACCTGACCGTCTGGAACGCCTCGAACAGTCCCTACACCCTGGGTGTGATGACCGTGGTCGCCGCCGTGGCGCTGCCGGTGATCCTGCTCTACCAGGGCTGGAGCTACTGGATCTTCCGGGCGCGGGTGCGCCCCGGGTCGATTCCCGAGGCGCACATCGTGCTGCCGGCGGTGCTGCGGGCGGATGCCCGGCCGGTACGCTGATCCGGACCCCGCGGGGCTACGCGAACACCGTGAGACCGTAGACGGCGAACAGCATCAGGTGCGCAGAGCCGCCGATCGCCGACACCCTGCGGCCGGCGAAGGTCGCCACGGTGAGCAGCAGCGTGGCGGCGAGCAGCACCAGGTTCGCGGGCGTCTCGGCCAGCAGCACGGTCTGCCCGGTGAGCAGCCCGATGATGAGCACCGCAGGGATGGTCAGGCCGACGGTCGAGACGAGTGCGCCGTGGCAGAGGTTGGTGACGCGCTGCATCTCGCCGCCGAACGCGGCGCGGACGGTGGTGATCGTCTCGGGCAGGAACACGATCATGGCGATG
The DNA here is from genome assembly GCF_021582875.1 of Microbacterium sp. KUDC0406. NCBI lineage: Bacteria > Bacillati > Actinomycetota > Actinomycetes > Micrococcales > Microbacteriaceae > Microbacterium > Microbacterium sp. KUDC0406. The sequence continues at coordinate 857,819 of NZ_CP091138.1, forward strand.
AGGATGCCGGACAGCGCGACCGGGGCGCCGAGCCGGTCGAGGCCGTCGTCGAGCAGAGTCGCCATGTCGTGCGAGAGCAGCACGATCGGCAGCACCGTCGCGACGAGCACGGCGGTGCGGAGGAGGATCTCGCTGCGGTGCTCGCGCAGGATCTCGCGGATCGGCCTGCGCGGCGCCGCGACATCCTCGGCGTGTCCCGGCTCTATGAAGTCCGCCGCCTGCGCACCGGTCTGCCGGGCCAGGAAGAAGCCGTAGAGCAGCAGGGTGAGCACGATGATCGGGATCGCCTGCCCCGGGGTGTACGCGCCGCCTTCGCCGATCAGGCCGGGGAGGAAGAACGCCGTCATCAGGAGCACCACGAGCAGCGAGAGGTAGGCGGAGACGCCGGTGCTGTTGGCGCGCAGTGAGTGGTGCCGGATGCCGCCGACGAGCAGCGCGACGCCGACGACGAGGTTCAGGATGATCATCGACACCGCCATCACCGAGTCCCGAGCGATGGTGGCGTGCTCGCCGGGGCCGAGCATGACGGCCGAGATGAGGATCACCTCGATCAGCACGATCGAGAGGGTCAGCACCAGGGTGCCGTAGGGGTCGCCCAGGCGGTGCGCGAGATGCTCGGCCTCGGTCACCACGCCGAAGGCGCATACGATGATCACCGCCACGATGGCTGCGAGCACCGCGAGCAGCACCGGCCCCGGGAGGGACTCTGACAGCAGCGGCCCTGCGAGCAGGGCGGCGATGAAGGCACCCCAGCCGAGGATGAGGCGGAGGACGACGGTCCGGGTGAGGACGGTTCTGAGAGTCATCACGGGTGGGATCCCTGATTCTGCGGGGCCGTCCCTGCTCATGAGTGCTACCCGTGGGTCGTCCCGCGGGCGTGTTCCATCCGTCCGCCATTCTATCGGAGCCCTCGGGGAACATCATGCGCGTGAATGCGGTTGTCCCTGGCGTGGAACCCCTCGACAGCATCGTGATCGGCGCCGGACAGGCCGGACTCTCGGCGTCGTATCACCTGGGCCGTCTCGGCATCGATCACCTCGTGCTCGACGCCGACGATGCGCCGGGTGGGGCGTGGCGGCATCGCTGGGACGCCCTCTCCATGCACGACGTGCACGGTGTGGCCGAGCTGCCCGGCTCGGCGCCCCCGCCACTGAGCGCCGCGCGGGCCAATCAGGTCGTGCCCGCCTACTTCGCGGAGTACGAGCGGCTGCACGACCTGCCGGTGGTCCGTCCGGTGCACGTCGATCGCGTCGACGATGAGGACGGCACGCTGGTCGTGCACGCGGGTGACCGGAGCTGGCGCACCCGCACCCTCGTGAACGCGACGGGCACGTGGTCGCACCCGTTCCTGCCGCACTATCCCGGTATGGAGACCTTCCTGGGCGAACAGCTGCATACGGTGGACTATCCGGGTCCCGAGCATTTCGCGGGCAAGCGGGTCCTCGTGGTCGGCGGCGGAGCATCCGCGGTGCAGTTCCTCGGCGCGCTCGCACCGATCGCCGAGGTGCTGTGGGCCACGAGGCGCGAGCCGGTCTGGCGGCAGGACGACTTCACGCCTGAGGCGGGCGCCGCGGCCGTGGCACTCGTCGAGCAGCGGGTCGCGCGGGGTCTCGCGCCGCAGAGCGTGGTGAGCGTGACCGGGCTGATGCTGCGCGAGCAGGAGGGCGAGGCCGAGCGTCTCGGGGTGTACGACCGGCGCCTGCCGATGTTCGAGCGGATCGAGCCCGACGGCGTGCGCTGGGCCGACGGGCGCTTCGAGCGTGTCGACGCGATCCTCTGGGCGACAGGATTCCGGCCCGCGGTCTCGCACCTCGCTCCGCTGCATCTGCGCAGTGCCGCCGGCGGTATCCGGCTCGACCGGGAAGGGCGGGGAACGACGGCCATCGTGGACCCTCGCGTGCAGATGGTCGGCTACGGCCCGTCCGCGAGCACGATCGGCGCGAATCGAGCCGGCCGGCGGGCCGCGCTGGGCGTGCAGGCCATGCTGGCTGCGACGCCGGCGGCGGTTCCCGGTTCCTGACCCTGCTTCGGGCCCGACTCCCGTCGTGAATGGTTCACGTGAACATGACGCGGCGGGTGGGTGGGTCGGTGTAGTTGCGGCCGAGTGGGCTGGTCCAGGACAGGCTTCCGTCGTCGAGCAGGCGGGCGGTCCAGCGGTCTTTGTCGTGCAGGTCGGGGTGTTTGAGGGCGTGGTGTCCGGGGCAGAGGTGGGTGAGGTTGTCGATCGTGGTTCTGCCGCCGAGTGCGTAGTCGTGGTTGTGGTCGATTTCGCAGCTGGTGGCGGGGAGGCGGCATCCGGGGAATCGGCAGTGTTCGTCGCGGGCGCGGAGGAACTTCTTCATGCTCTCGGTGGGGGTGTAGGTGTCGGTCTCGGTGATCATGCCGGTGGGGTTCAGGAACAGGCGTGTCCAGCCGGTGTTGCGGGAGGCGATGTTCCGTGCCAGGTCGGGGTGCAGGGGTCCGTGTCCGTCGAGTTCGGCGAGCAGGTCGTTCGCGCCGGTGAGGGTGGTCGCTGCGATTGTGACCTGGATGTGTCCGGTGATGTTGTCCAGGCCGGTGCCCTGCATGTCGGAGGGGTCGGCGGAAAGGAGCAGGTCGGTGAGGATGTCGGCGCGGATCTGGTCGTAGGTGCGGTTCCCGGCTCTGGGTGCGGGGTGTGGTGGTGTCGGTGGTGGGCCGGGCGGTGAGGGGGCCCGGTCGTGGTGGACCTCGGTGATCATCCACTCGGGGATGAGGTTGGGGCAGGCGACATCGGGGTCGAGGATCCCGGCGTGCACGGATGCGGCGAGGTCGAGCTGTACGGCGAGGTCGTCCTCGGCGTCCCGGTCGGCCCACGCATCGGGGACGTCGTCGTGGTAGCCGTCGTCCCAGGGAGCCAGATCCTGGTCATCCGCCTTCGCGTACGCGGCAGCGGCCCACTCCTCGTCACCGTTCCACTCGTCGCCGTTCCACTCTTCGCCGGGCCGCTCTTCATTGCCGCCGGCCCACTCGTCGTCTTCACCGGTCGATTCGTCGTCTGCCCAGACATCGTCTGGAATCCCCGCGCCGGCATCTGCCTCCGTGGCGTCTGCCTCTGCATCCCCGGTCTTCGTGGTGGCTTCGTTCTCGGCTTTGCGGGTCTCCTGTGCGATCTTGCGGGTGATCCGGGTGAGTCGGTCGTAGATCGCCACGGCGAGGTACTCGGGGAGCACGGCGACCAGCCGGGCGAGTCCGTCGTCGAGCAGCTGGATGCTCACGCAGCGCTCCTCTGCGGCTTTCGCATGCCGCTCCCGCAGCGTCACCTGCGCGATCGTCGCGGCCACCGCCTGCACCTGCGGGCGTGTCCGGCCGGGGGAGTCGGCTTCGGCGATCTTCACGGCCGCCTCGGCGAACACATCCAGCGCGTCGGCATCCGCAGTCCCGTTCATCACCGCTTCGCGGACGATCGCGCCGGCCCGGCAGATCTCCCGCACATGCGCCGGGGTGAGCCGTCCCTCCCGCAACGCCTCCCGCACCGCAGGGAAGTCCGCATCCAGCGCCGCGGCATCCGCGAACGCGGACTGCGTGGTCATCTTCGCCAGATGCCCGGCCGCGGCGTACTCGGACACCATGGACCGGTACGCCACATCACTGACCTCACTGTTCGCGCGCCCGTCAGCCTCGAACACCCGCATCCGCTCCGCCAGCAGACCCGACGCCTCCGCCTCCAACCGGGCGATCCCCCGACGCGTCCGCACCCACGCATCCAGCAGCGCCGTACGCTGCTCGAGATCGGGGAAGACGTCCGCTGTCATGACTCCAGTGTAGAACAAAACAACGAAGAATGGAACGGAAAAACCTGAGAGATGGGGCCGAGTATGGAACAGAAGCACGAATCGATCGGAGGCTTCACGGCGCATCCCCACTCTCGCTGATTACGCTGGAATGATGCGCAGAACACTGTTCGGCGCCATCGCTGTGCTGGCGATGGTCGCCCTCGCCGGCTGCGCACCCAGCGCGCCGACGCCGAGCCCGACGGCGTCCCCGAAGACCCGGACCGCATCGCCGTCGCCCACCCCGACCCCGATCGACCCGGCGACCGCGCTCGTCGACCGGATGAGCAGCACTCAGCGGGCGCAGAGCGTGATCATGGGCACGATCCCCGGCACGGATCCGGCGGCAGCGCACGACTACATGTCCGGCGGCTTCGGCGGCTTCATCCTGATGGGCGACAACGTCCCGTCCGCCCCTGCGCAGCTGAGGGAGCTGACGACCGCGCTGACCGTCGATCCCGCCGTTCCACCGCTGATCGCCGTCGACGAGGAGGGTGGCCCCGTCACCCGCCTGCATTGGGACGATCTGCCCGGCGCGAGGACGTTGAAGTCGAGGCCGCCGGAGGAGACACAGCAGGCGTTCGCCGCTCGCGCGAAGCTGCTCGCCGACGGCGGCGTGGGCGTCAACTTCGGCATCGTCGCCGACGTGCCCCGCGACGCGTCGTCGTTCATCTTCTCGCGCGCCTTCGGCACCGATCCGGATGCCGTCGCACAGCGTGTCACCGCAGCCGTCCGGGGTGAGCACGGCGCCGTGCTGTCCACGCTGAAGCACTTCCCCGGGCACGGCGCGGCACCGGGCGACTCGCACCACGTCATCCCGTCCACGGCCGAGACCCTGGGGCAGTGGCGGACGCTCGACGCCCCGCCCTTCCGCGCCGGGGCGGACGCCGGCGCCGAGCTGCTGATGTTCGGCCACCTCGCGTACACCGCGGTGGACGCCGCTCCGGCATCCCTCTCGGCGCGCTGGCATGAGATCGCGCGCGACGAACTGGGCTTCGACGGCGTGATGATCACCGACGACCTGGGCATGCTGGAGTCCTCCGGCGCGCCGGGCTATCGCGACCCCGTGCGGAACGCCGTGACGGCATTGGCGGCCGGCAACGACATGGTGCTGCTCGTCGCGGGCACCGACCCGCAGACCGCGCCGCGGGTCGCCGCGGGCATCGCGCAGGCCGTAGAGGACGGCCGGCTCCCGGCGGCGAGGCTGCGGGATGCCGCAGAGCACGTTGCCGCTCTCCGGCTGCAGATCGCCGCGCGTTGAGACGCGGATACCTGGCTGCGAACCTTTGGGTGCCGTGCGATGCGAGGAGGTTTTCGTTGGAGTGGGTTCGTGCGCACCGGCGTTTTCCTCCTCGCACGGGTGGGGTGCGCACGGGTCGTCCCGCGTGCGAGCGCGCCCTCCGCGCGCCGCGCCGACCGCGCCGCGCCTCATCCGCCCAGCCAGGCCTCCAGCATCCGCTGCCGCAGCAGCGTGCCGCGGTCGGCGAATCCACGCTGCTGCCGGACGTACTCCGCCTTGCCCTCAGGAGTCTCGATGCGCACCGGCTCGACGCCCCAGTCCGACAGGTCGTAAGGCGCGGCCTCCATGTCGAGCCGCCGGATGTCGCGCGCCAGTTCGAACGCATCCAGCACCAGCTCACCCGGCAGCAGCGGCCCGAGCTTCATCGCCCACTTGTACAGGTCCATGCCCGCGTGCAGGCAGCCGGGCTGCTCCAGATCCGGCTGCGTGGCACGCGTCAGCGGCAGGTCGTTGCGCGGCACGGCATCCGGGGTGAAGAACCGGAAGGCGTCGAAGTGCGTGCAGCGCAGATCGTGCACCTCGACGACAGCGTCCGTGCCGGCCTGGCCGAGACGCAGCGGCGCAGCATGCCGGTGCTCCTGCTCGCGGTAGACCATCGCCCACTCGTGCAGGCCGAAGCAGCCGAACCGGCCGGGCCGGGTCGCGGTGCTGCGCAGCATCCGTTCGACCAGCGCGGCGAACTCCGGCTTCTCGGCGGCGAACACAGAGGCATCAGGCACGGCCGATCCCGCCCGCGGCCCGGGGAGTACCAGCGCCAGGAGACGCGCTCCACGGCGTCCTCCAGCACCACTCCGGCGCCCGGATGCCACCGTCGCAGCTGCGCCGGCTTGTAGGAGTAGTACGTGAACAGGAAGTCCTCGACGGGATGCTTCTCGCCCCGAGCCGCGCGTGCGCGATGCGCGGCGGTCAGCGCGTCGGCGCGGGACTCGTGCGCGGCGGCGCGATCGATCCACTCCGCGCGCGACAGCGGGCTGCTCATGACCTCGGGTCGACGATGCCCGCCTCGCCGAGCAGCTCCCGCAGGCCGGCGCCGTCCACGGCGCTGACCCAGGGCACGTCGTCGCCGGAGTGGTCGCCGGCGACGGTGCGGCCGCCGGCCAGCACCGCCTCGGCCGGCAGCAGGCGACGGATCGCGACGCCGGCGACCGAGGACGGATGCTCGACGAGGAACTGCCCGTAGGTGGCCTCGTCGTGCTGGCCGTCGTCGCCGATCAGCAGCCAGCGGATGTCGGGGAACTCCTCTGCCAGGCGACGCAGGTTGCTGAGCTTGTGCTCGCGTCCGCTGCGGAACCAGCGGTCGTGAGTGGGTCCCCAGTCGGTGAGGAGCATGGATCCCTCGGGGAACAGGTGCCGGGAGAGGAAGCGACGCAGGGTCGGTGCCACGTTCCACGCGCCGGTGGAGAGGTAGATCATCGGAGAGCCGGGGTGGTCCCGCATGATCTGCTCGAGCAGCACGGCCATCCCCGGCACGGGCGTGCGGGCGTGCTCGTCGACGACGAAGGAGTTCCACGCCGCGACGAACGGGCGGGGGAGCGCGGTGACCATGACCGTGTCGTCGACATCGCAGACGACGCCGAAGCGGATGTCCTCGTCGACGACGAACACCGTCGCCTCGACCGGTTCCTGCCCGTCGGCGGCCATGGTGAGCGTCTGCCAGCCCGGTTCGAGATCGGCCTCGACGACGGTGTCCACGACGCCGCCGCGGTCGGCGACCACGGTGTGAGCGCGCCCGCCGATCTCGATCCGCACCGAGGCGAAGCTCACCGGGATGCCGACGAACGAGCGCCAGCCGCGCACTCCGGCGCCGTCTCCGGCCGCCTTCCGCGGGGCGGAGGAAGGATCAGGACGCGCCCGACGACCCGGACCCAGCCCTTCCCGCCGTATCCGGGGAACGGGACGACGGTCGCCGAACGCCCTCGCCTTCGGGCGCGACGTTCGCGCGAGACGTGGAAGCGGTGCTCGAGGCGGGCGAACCAATGGATCTTGGCCGCGGCGGCGGGTGACATCGCCTCCAGTCTTTCACGGATGCCGGACACGTCTCACGCGCTCGGCCCATCCGCATCCGACATATGACGCTCCTCACGGCGCGAGATGACCTTCTTCACCACGAACACGACGACCAGGAACAGCACGATCGCCCCCACGAAGAGGTAGCCCGCGTAGTGCACGCGATCCGCGAGCTCCTTGTAGCTGCCGGCCACCAGAGCTCCGACGCTGACGTACACGGTCGCCCAGAGCACGCACGCGGGCAGCGTCCAGGCGATGAAGCGCCGGTAGGCGTACTCACTCATGCCGACGGTCAGCGGCACCAGCGAGTGCAGCACCGGCAGGAACCGCGACAGGAAGATCGCGATGCCCCCTCGGCGCTGCAGGTAGCGCTCGGACCGGATCCAGTGATCCTCGCCGATCCAGCGGCCGAGCCGCGAATGCCGGATGTGCGGCCCGATCCAGTGGCCGAGCCAGAATCCGATCGACTCGCCGAGCAGGGAGCCGATCACGACCGCGACGACGAGGAAGACGCCCTGCCAGACGTCGGTCACGCCGACGGCGGCGACCAGGACGATCGTGTCGCCGGGCACGATGAGACCGATCAGGATGCTCGTCTCGAGCATGATCGCGATGCCGGCGATGAAGGTCCGCAGCACGGGATCCATCGACTGCACGGCGTCGATGACCCACGTCAGGAACTGGTCCACCCGTCGAGCGTACGGCCTGGACCTTGCGCCGCGCCAAGAGCCGTACGCTGTGAGCGTGGCTCCGCCGAACCCGCTCACCGCTCGCGTACTCGAGGGCTTCGCCGACCTGGAATCGCTGTTCGCACGGCTCGACGACGGCGCGGAGGCCGCGTTCTGGCTGGATGCCGGACCGGGCGCGCCCGTCGGGTGGAGCATCCTCGGATTCGGGCACACCGAGACCGACCCCGAGCCGGTCGCCCGCACAGTGATCGGCTTCGATGGCGAAGCACCGGCCCCGGTGCCGTTCCGCGGCGGCTGGGTCGGCTGGATGTCGTACGAGGACGGCGCGCGCCGGATGGGTGCGCCTGCGCCGGAGACCGGAGACGGCTCCGCCTGGATCGCCGTCGAGCGCGCGATCGCCGTCGACCACGCCCGAGACAGGCTCTGGGCGATGGCGCCCGCGGACGACCTGGACGCCTGGCATCGCACCGCCGGAGGACTCCTCGCCGCGGCGTCCCCCTCGAGGACGTCTCTCCGCCACCGGCATCCGTCGCCGTGGGCCGACACACGGTGGACGAGTACGTCGCACTCGTGGAGCGCTGCCGCGACGCCATCCGCGCCGGCGACGCGTACCTGCTGTGCCTCACGACGCGCTTCAGCACGGATGCCCCCGACGACCCGTTCCGGGTGTACCGGCGCCTTCGCGCGGCGACGCCCGCGCACCACGGCGGGTACCTGCGCATCGGGGACACGCACCTTCTCAGTGCGAGCCCGGAGCAGTTCCTCGAGGTGCGCGACGGCGTCGTGCGCACCAGTCCCATCAAGGGCACCAGGCCGCGGGGAGCGACACTCGAGCAGGACGCCGCGCTGGCGGCGGAGCTGCGCGCGAGCGAGAAGGAGCGCGCCGAGAACGTGATGATCGTCGACCTCATGCGCAACGATCTCTCGCACGTCGGGGTTCCGGGCACCATCGAGGTGGAGCGGCTCTGGCACGTGGAGTCGTATCCGGCCGTGCATCAGCTGGTGAGCACGGTCAGTGCGCGCCTGCGCCGCGGCATCACGGTCGACGAGCTCAGCGAGGCGGCCTTTCCCGCGGGCAGCATGACCGGCGCACCCAAGCTCTCCGCGATGACGATCCTGCACAGACTGGAGCGCGCCCCGCGCGGCGTGTACTCCGGATGCTTCGGATACGTCGGCCTGGACGGATCCGTGGATCTGGCGATGGTGATCCGCAGCATCCTGATCGAGGGGGAGACCGCTCACGTGGGCGCCGGCGGCGGCATCACGTGGCTCTCGGACGCGGGGGAGGAGGCCGCCGAGGTCGCGACCAAGGCGCGCGCGCCGCTCGCGGCCCTCGGCGCCGCGCTCCCGGAGGAGTGGGCCACCGCCGGTCGCTGAGCGAGCGGAGCGAGTCGAAACGCAGAGACGAAACGCGCGATATCCTGGAACTTCCGTCCTCACCAGCCACTCGCTGTAGTACGCAGAGTCCCGCATCCGTCAGATTGGCCGTCCCCTTGTCCGAGCACCCGACCGACACCATCGAAACCGCAGAGCCGCTGTCCGCGCACGCCATCCAGGACAAGTGGCAGCGGTACTGGGCCGAGAACGACACGTTCCGGGCCGGCGGCGACGAGGACGAGCGGCCGCGGAAGTACATCCTCGGGATGTTCCCGTACCCGTCGGGCGACCTGCACATGGGGCACGCGATCAACTACCTGTACCCCGACATCGTCGCCCGCTACTGGCGGCACCGCGGGCAGAACGTGCTGAACCCGATCGGCTGGGACTCGTTCGGCCTGCCCGCGGAGAACGCGGCGATCAAGCGCGGTGCGGACCCGCGCGAGTGGACCTACAAGAACATCGAGCAGCACAAGGCCGGCTTCCGCGGCTACGGCATGTCGTACGACTGGACGCGCGTGCTGCACACCTCCGACCCGGAGTACTACCGCTGGAACCAGTGGCTGTTCCTGAAGCTGTACGAGCGCGGCCTGGCGTACCGCAAGAAGAGCGCGGTGAACTGGTGCCCGAACGACCAGACCGTGCTGGCCAACGAGCAGGTCGTCGACGGCCGCTGCGAGCGGTGCGGCGCCGAGGTCGTGAAGAAGAAGCTCACGCAGTGGTACTTCAAGATCACCGACTACGCCGACCGGCTGCTGGACGACCTGGACACCCTCGAGGGGCACTGGCCGCACAAGGTGCTGCAGATGCAGCGCAACTGGATCGGCCGATCGCACGGTGCCGACGTCGACTTCCGCATCGAGGGTCGCGATGAGCCCGTCACGGTGTTCTCGACCCGGCCGGACACCCTGCACGGCGCGACGTTCTTCGTCGTGGCACCGGACGCCGATCTGGCGGCCGAGCTGGCGGCGGGTGCGTCCGCCGAGGTGCGGATGCGCTTCCAGGACTACCTGGAGAAGACGCAGAAGGAATCCGACATCGAGCGGCAGTCCACCGACCGCCCGAAGACCGGTGTCTTCCTGGAGCGGTTCGCGATCAATCCGGTGAACGGCGAGAGGCTGCCGATCTGGGCGGCCGACTACGTGCTGGCCGACTACGGTCACGGCGCGGTCATGGCGGTGCCCGCACACGACCAGCGCGACCTGGACTTCGCCCGCGCCTTCGATCTGCCGGTGAAGATCGTCGTCGACACCACCGTCGAGGGGGTGCGAACGAGGGCGGCGACCTGGCCGAGCTCGACCCGTCGGCGACCGGCGTCGCCCTGGTCGGCAACGGCAGGCTGGTGAACTCCGGTGAGCTCGACGGGGTGGACAAGGCTGAGGCGATCGCCCGCACGATCGCGCACATGGAGCAGGCCGGCACCGGCCGCGCCGCCAAGAACTACCGCCTGCGCGACTGGCTGATCTCGCGTCAGCGCTTCTGGGGCACGCCCATCCCGATGCTGCACCTGCAGGACGAGTCGGTCGTCCCGGTGCCCGAGGACCGGCTGCCGGTGAGGCTGCCGAACGCCCTGGGCCTCGACCTCAAGCCCAAGGGCAGCTCGCCGCTGGGCGCCGCGGCCGAGTGGGTGCGCACCGTCGACCCGGCATCCGGTGAGCCTGCGCTGCGCGACCCCGACACAATGGACACCTTCGTGGACAGCTCGTGGTACTTCCTGCGCTTCCTGTCGCCGAACAGCGACCGGTTCGCGTTCGACCCCGAGCAGGCGAAGCGGTGGGCGCCGGTGGACGGCTATTTCGGCGGCGTCGAGCACGCCATCCTGCACCTGCTGTACGCGCGCTTCATCACCAAGGTGTTCTTCGACCTGGGGCTGATCGACTTCGAGGAGCCGTTCTCGAACCTGGTCAATCAGGGCATGGTGCTGATGGACGGCTCGAAGATGTCGAAGAGCAAGGGCAACCTCGTCGAGCTCTCCGACCTGCTGGCCCAATACGGAGCGGACTCGCTGCGCCTGGCGCTGGCGTTCGCGGGCCCGGTGGAGGACGACAAGGAGTGGAACGGCGTCTCGCTCTCGGGCGCGCACAAGTTCCTCGCCCGCGCGCTGCGCACCGGCGACGAGACCTCGAGCCCGGTCGGTGCGGATGCCGCGGCCGGCGACATCACGCTGCGTCGCATCACCCACCGCCTGCTCGCCGATGCCCCCGGGCTGCTCGAGCAGACCAAGTTCAACGTGCTGGTCGCGCGTCTGATGGAGCTGGTGAACGGCATCCGCAAGACGATCGACGCGGGCGCCGGTGCCGGCGATCCCGCCGTGCGCGAGGCCGCCGAGACCGTCGCGCTGCTGCTCGAGCCCATCGCCCCGCACACCGCGGAGGAGCTGTGGTCGCGTCTGGGCCACGAACCGTCGCTGAGCGCGGTGGCATGGCCCGACGCCGACCCCGCGCTGCTGGTCGAGGACACCGTCACCACCGCCGTGCAGGTCAACGGCAAGGTCCGCGCCACTCTCGACGTGCCCGCCGACATCTCCGAGGCCGACCTGGAGGCCTCCGCGCGCGCCGATGAGAAGGTGCAGCGTGCGCTCGAGGGCAAGGAGATCGTGCGCGTGATCGTGCGCGCTCCCAGGATCGTCAACTTCGCCGTCAAGGGCTGACCCGCCCAGGCATTCTCCGCGCCGCGGATCGGCGGCATCCGATCCTGCGACGGCTCCGAACACTCAGTGAGCGGCAACCGTCGCAGGAGAAGGAGAATGTCATGCGCACGTCCCCGAATCGCCTCATCGCCGTCATCTTCGGCGCCGTCTACGTCGTCGTCGGCCTGCTCGGCTTCGCCGTCACCGGCGGTGTGTCGTTCCTCGCCACCGAGGGCGGCCTGCTGCTGGGCATCTTCATGGTGAACCCGCTGCACAACGTGGCCCACCTGCTCATCGGCGCCGCTCTGGTGATCGCCGGCCTGGTCTCGACGAAGGCCGCGAAGGCGACCAACGTCGTCGTGGGAGCCGCCTACCTGCTGCTCGGCATCGCCGGGTTCTTCCTGGTGGGCACTGCCGCGAACATCCTCGCGCTGAACACCTTCGACCACTTCCTGCACCTCGCCAGCGCACTCCTGCTGCTGGCGGTCGGCCTGGGCGCCGAGCGGGAGTCTCCGCGCGTCGCCCTGGGATGATCGGATGCGGACGCTGACCCGTCTGTGGTCCGCGCTGTTCGCCTGGGGAAGCGGTCTCGTGCACCTGGCACTCGGCGCGGGAGCCGGGCTCGGGGGAGCCGGGAACGCGGCCGTCGTCACGATGGTCGCCCTTCTGGCTCTGGGAGCGGGGGAGCTCGCCTGGGGGACGGCGAGCATCCGTGCGGGGCGCCCTGTGGTGCCCCGCACGGCTGCCGTCGGTGCTCTGGCGGGGGTCCTCCTCGCTCCCGTCGCCATCGCGGTGGGCTGCTCTCCGGTCGCGGTGGCGGCGTCGCTGGTGCTGGCGGTGTCCGCGATCGCGCTGAGTGCGAATCGCAGAACACGCGGGACTCCGCCTCCTCGGCCGTGGTCGGCCGCACTGGCGATGGTCGCGGGCGCGGTGCTGGTCGCCGCTGTGGTGACGCCTGCGCTCTCCACCACGGATGCTCCTGCGCACGTCGGTGAGCTGCCGGGTGGCGGACAGGGCATCCACTCCGGCCACTGAACCGCCGGGCTCAGCCGGTCGAGATCGTGAGGATCGGTGCGGTGGTGGGCACGCCGTCCGCCGACCCACCGCTCTGCTCCACGGTGACCGCGATCACATCGCCCGGTTCCATGCCCGGATCCAGCACGGCGGAGGTCGCCGTCCCGGTCGCGTCGAAGGTGCCGGCTGCGATCGGCGTCGTGCCGCGCACGTACCAGAGCTCGAAGGTCTGATCGTCCTCGAGCGCCGGCAGTGCGCCTGTGACGAGCACCGCCTTGCCGACCGAGGGCGACCAGTGCAGCGTGGCGGAGTCGCCGCCCTGCACCTCCGCGCTCGCCTGCTGTGCGTCGGGTGCCGCCTCGATGCGCTCCAGTGCGATCGTGGCGGCGGGGCGCGTGGCCTGCTGCACGACGAGCACCGTTCCCGCGCCGACGGCGATCAGCAGCACCAGCGAGGCGGCGAGGGCGAACCAGCGGCGCCGGAGACGACTGCGGCGATCCGGCGCCGGCGTCCCCTCGCCGGGGTGCGCGACCGGCGTGTCTTCGGGCGTGTCACCGGGTGCCTCGTCGATGCGGGCGAGGATGGTGCCGAGCAGTCCCGGCGGCGGCGCCACCTCCGGAGCGAGCTCGGCGAGGCTCGCCGCCGTGTCGACGTCCTGCTGAGCGAGACCCTCCCATTCGGGGTGGTCCGCGAGCGCGCGGTGGTAGACGACACGGTCCTCGTCGCTCAGGGCGCCGAGTGCGTCCCCTGCTGCGAGCTGAGCGAACTCCTCCTGGTTCACCGTGCCACCCCCATCTCCGTGCGCAGCCGCGTCAGGCCATCACGCATCCGGGTCTTCACCGTTCCGATCGGTGTTCCCGTCAGTGCGGCGATCTCGCGCTGCGAATACCCTCCGTAGTAGGACAGGACGATCGCCTCCCGCTGAGCGTCGGGGAGCTGCCGCAGCGCGCCGGCGACGCGGTCCGATTCGAGCTGCAGCTCGACGTGCTCGGCCACCGGCTCCGGTGCCGACGGCGATGTCCCTGAGCCCCGCTCGCACGTCGCGGTCGGTGCTCGCCTGAGACGATCGCACCCGGTCGATCGCCCGACGGTGCGCGATGGTCAGCAGCCAGGAACGTCCCTGCCCCTTGTTCGGTGCGAAACGCGCAGCGGATTGCCACACCTCGAGGAAGACGTCCTGCAGCACCTCCTCGCTCTGGGCGCGGTCGACCAGCACGCGCAGGATGAGACCGAAGGCCCGCGGCGAGAGTGTCTCGTAGAGGTCGGTGAAGGCGTCGCGGTCGCCCTCCGCCACACGTCGGATGAGGGCGCCGACGGCGTCGACGGGTTCGTCTTCGCCCTCGGGCACGTCGAATCCGTCGATCACCATTCACCCAGCATGCCGCACTCCGTCGCCGGCGCCGTACGCCGCGTCCGCGATCGGTCGCCCGAGCGAGAGCTGTCCGGGCGCGGCATCGGACGGTGCCGGTTCCGCGTCGTGCTCCGTCCACACCGCGATCCCGCCGTCGCGCATGCCCAGCAGGATGCGTCCGTCCTGGTCGGTGCGCAGGATGTGCGCGTTCAGCGCGCTCAGGAACGCGAGCGTCTCGTCACGCGGGTGGCCGTAGTCGTTGCCCTCGCCGACGCTGATCAGCGCGATCCGCGGCTGCAGCTGTGCGTACAGACCCGGATCCTGATCCCGGCTGCCGTGATGAGCGACCTTCACGACGGCGTAGGCGCCCCGTGCACGACCGCTCGCGGCCAGGATCCGCTGCGGAACGGCGGACAGGTCGCCGAGGAACAGCGACCGCGGCACGCCGCCGCCCGCGAACTCGACGACGACGCTCGCGTCGTTGCCGGAGGCGAACGCGGCCGAATCCGGCGGAGGCCACAGCACCTGCCACTGCGCGGCGCCGAGATCGCCGTGCCCGCCTGCGGACGAGGGGACGAGACGGGCGCCTGCGGATGCGGCGTCGCGCAGCAGCCTCTCGTCCTTCGCATCGGAGGGCGGACCGTGCAGGACGGCGTCGGTGCGGCCGCGGACGGCTTCCAGGCCTCCGACATGGTCCTGGTCGAAGTGCGTGAGCACGAGCAGGTCGATGTGCGCGATGCCGAGCTGCCGAAGACAGCCGGAGAGCGCGTCCGGGTCCGGTCCGGTGTCGATGAGGGCGACCCGGCCCTCGGAGCGCACGAGCAGGGCATCGCCCTGTCCCACGTCGCAGGCGGCGATGGACCAGTCCTCCGGGGCGGTCAGTGTGGCCAGCGGACCGCCCAGCAGCACCCGCGCGCCGCCCAGTGCGAGCGCGACGGCGAGTACGAGGCCGGCGAGCGTCCGCACGCGCGGCGGGCCGACCCGAGCCAGTACGACGGCGATCGCGGCACTGATCCCTGCGATCACCGCGGCTGTCGGGGCACCGGCGACGACGGGGAGCACGGCTCCGGGCAGATCGCTGGTCACGGTCGCCGTCGTCGCGATCCAGCTCGACGGGAGCCAGGCCGTCGCGGCGAGCAGATCCGCCAGCGGCGGCACCGCTGCGGTCAGGCAGGCGAGCAGTCCGATCACGGTGGCGATCGGAGCCGCGGGCTCGGCGATGAGGTTGGCGACGACGCCGACGATCGACTGCTGCTCCGAGAACAGCGCCACGATGGGGCCGCAGACCAGCTGTGCGGCCAGCGGCACGGCGAGAGCGAGTGCGACCTGCTCGGGCATCCAGCGCGCCAGCCCCGTGCTGAGCGGACGGGCCAGCAGCAGCAGGGCTGCGGTGGCCGCCGCGGACAGGGCGAACCCCGGCGATGTCGCGAGCCAGGGATCGGTGAGCAGGATGCCGGTGATCGCGACCGAGAGCATCGCCATGCCCGCACTGGGCCGCCCCAGCAGCACTGAGAGCATCGCGAGCGCCGCCATCACCGCGGCGCGCACGACGCTCGGCTCCGGGGTGACCAGCACCACGAATGCGCCCAGAGCCGCGAGCGACACCAGCACTCGGGTGCGCCGTCCGCCGCCGCAGAGTGCGACGATCCAGAACACCGCGGCCACGACGATCGCGCAGTTCGCTCCGCTCACGGCGGTGAGGTGCGAGAGCCCGGACGCGAGCATGGCGGCGTTCAGCTCCTCGCTCACGGCGCGGGTGTCGCCGACCGCCAGCCCTGGCAGCAGGCCCGCACCGGGTTCGGGCAGCCGGATCGCCCTGGTGATGAACTCCGCCCTGGTCTGTGCGGCCACGCCGAAGACACCGGATGCCGGCCGGCTCACCTTCCCGGCTGTCGCGAACACGACCAGCGCCGCGCGCTCACCGGCATCCGTCGCCTTGGCCTGTCCGGTGACGGTGAGCTCGGCGCCGAGATCCACGCCCTCCTGCGGGTCGATCCCGATCCGCACCGGCACCGCGAGCTGATCACCGTGCCCCGGCGGGCCGAGCCGGACCGTGCGCGCGTCCAGCCACAGCCGGCCGTCCGATCCGACGGACGCCGACGAGGACACCTCGGCGGTGACCTCCACCGCCCGCCCGCCGAGCTCCGCGGCGCGGTCGCGCGCGGGAAGCGCCGACGCCACGGACAGCGCCACGGCGGCGCCGCAGAGCAGGCTCAGCACGACGAGGCCGGAACCGCGGCGGCGCCGCCCCGGGCCGAACAGCCAGACGGCAGCGGCCAGCACGGCGCCTGCGACGAGGAGGACGGGTGCGCCGGGCAGCAGCACGGCGATCAGGGCGATCGCCCAGACGGATGCCGCGAGAAGCGCGCTGCGCAGGTCTTTCACCGCTCACACCCGTACCAGGTCGCGCAGGCCCGCGAGGAGTTTCTCGCCGATCCCCGGCACGGCGAGCAGATCGTCGACCGAGCGGAACCGGCCGTTGTCGTCGCGCCAGGAGATGATGCGCTGCGCGAGCGCCGGCCCGATCCGCGGCAGCGTCTCCAGAGCGGTCTGGTCCGCGCTGTTCAGATCCACCAGGCCGTCCGACGCCTCCGGTGCACCGCCACCGGTGTCCGGCGCGCCCTGCGCGGGGACGATCACCTGCTCGCCGTCGCTGAGCGGCCGCGCCAGATTGACCGCGCTGAGGTCGGCGGCGTCGGTCGTGCCTCCGGCCGCCGCGAGGGCGTCCACGAGCCGGGCATCCGTCTTCAGCACGTACAGACCCGGACTTCCGACCTCGCCGAGCACGTGCACATACAGTCCGGTGGGTGCCGCCGTCTGCGCATCGTCCTCGATCGGCACGACGGCCGCGGGCGACGCCTGGCCGCGCAGGATTCCCCAGCCGACCGCCGCGGAGAGCACGATCAGCCCCAGCGCGACGGCCGCCCCGATGCTCAGCCGCAGTCGTCTGCGCGCCGGGACGGGATCTGAGGCATCCGGGGAGGGCACTCCGCAACGCTAAGACGCGCGCGGATGCGGGCACCCGCCGCATCCCGCGACTCGGGAGAGCTCGTTCGATGCCGCCGGCTGTGGAGCGCGAATGCCCGGCTTTCCCGTGAGCCGGCGGTGGAGTGGCTCGAGGCGGCAGGGCTTCGCCCGCTGCGCGACCGGGCCATGTCCCCGCCCGCCGGTAGGCTGGACGGCATGGCAGCTCCTCGATCATCCGCGCGCGGGGGAGCGGCGAAGGCCCCGAAGATCCCTCAGGTGTCCTGGCGCGAGCCGCGGCCCGCTCCGATCGTGCTGATCTCCGGTCCCGAGGAGATCTGCGCCGAACGCGCGATCGCGGGTGTGCGCGACTACCTTCGTGCCGAGGATCCGGCGCTCGAGGTCAGTGACGTCCGCGCCGACGACTACGCACCGGGCACACTGCTCTCGCTGACCTCGCCGTCGCTGTTCGGCGAGCCCCGCCTGGTTCGCGTGGCCGGAGTCGAGAAGGCCTCCGATGCGTTCATCCAGGAGGCCGTCTCGTACCTGGGGAACCCGCAGGAGGGCGCGACCGTGCTGCTGCGGCACACCGGCGCCACCGTCCGGGGAAGAAGCTGCTCGACGCGGTCCGCGCTGGCACCGGCGACGGCATCGAGATCGCGTGCCCCGCGGTCAAGCGCGACGGCGACCGTGTGGATTTCGCCGCGCGGGAGTTCCGCGCGGCGGGGAAGCGCATCGCCCCGACGGCGCTGCGCGCCCTGGTCTCGGCGTTCGCCGACGACCTCACCGAGCTCGCGGCCGCCTGCCAGCAGCTGATCGGCGACGTCGAGGGAGACGTCACCGACGAGGTCGTGACCCGGTACTACGGCGGACGCGTCGAGGTCTCGGCCTTCGTGGTCGCCGACACCGCGATCGCCGGGCGCTACGGCGAGGCGCTGATCGCACTGCGGCATGCGCTCGCATCCGGCGCCGACCCGGTGCCCATGGTCGCTGCCTTCGCGATGAAGCTGCGCACGATGGCCAAGGTCGCCGGTCTCCGTGGCTCCAGTCGCGAACTGGCGTCGAGCCTGGGGATGAAGGACTGGCAGATCGATCGTGCCCGCCGCGACCTCACGGGCTGGAACGAGCGCTCGCTCGGCATGGCCATCCAGGCCGCCGCCCGCGCCGATGCCGAGGTCAAGGGTGCGTCGCGCGATCCGGTGTTCGCCCTGGAGCGCATGGTCGCCGTGGTCGCGACCCGGGAGCCCTTCGGCGAACCCGCCGGTCGTTGAGCTTCCCGGTTCGTTGAGTTCCCGGTCGTTGAGCTTCCCGGGTCGTTGAGCGAGCGACGGAGGAGCGAGACGAAACGGGTTGCGTCCGCCAGACAGATCTCGACGTTTCGTCTCGCCATCGCTCGCTCAACGACCGAAGTCGATCGCGACCGGGAAAGCGAAGAAGGCCCGCCATCCCCGAGGGGAGGCGGGCCTTCTCAAGGGACCTGGGTCCCTGAGCTTGTCGAAGGGCTCAGAGAGCGGAGACCTGCTGGGCGATGGCCGACTTGCGGTTCTTCGCCTGGTTCTTGTGCACGACGCCCTTGCTGACGGCCTTGTCGAGCTTGACGGATGCGGTGGCGAGGGCGGCCTCAGCGGCCTCCTTGTCGCCGGCGGCGACGGCCTCGCGGGTCTTGCGGACCCAGGTCTTCAGCTCGCTCTTGACGGCCTTGTTGCGCTCCTGCGCCTTCAGATTGGTCTTGTTGCGCTTGATCTGCGACTTGATGTTTGCCACGTGCGGGTGCTTTCTTTCGAAGGAGTGTTGGATGTGCTGCCGGAAGGAGAGGGGTTCCGAACAGCGGTCGTGAGGGAAGAACCCACACGCAAGCCAAGCACCAAGCTTACCAGCACTGTCCCTTTCCGCGCGAAACGGGCGGCTGCGGCGAGGCGGCTCCGACACGCGTGCGCGAAACTCGGTCGCAGTGAAAGCGGAACTGGGTGCAGAATACGGGGATACCGCCGACATCGACGTCGAGGAGAACCATGCGACCCGACACCCCTCCGCCCGCGTTTCCGGCCGGCTTCCGCTGGTCGGCCGCGACCGCCGCGTTCCAGATCGAGGGTGCCCGTGGCGCGGACGGCCAGGGCCGCTCCATCTGGGACGACTTCGTCGAGACGCCGGGACGGGTGCGCGACGGGTCGACGGCGGAACCCGGGCCGGACAGTTACCACCGTTCGGCGGAGGATGTCGCGCTGCTCGCAGGACTCGGCGTCGACAGGTACCGCTTCTCGATCTCGTGGACGCGCGTGCATCCCGGCGGCAAGGGACCGGCGAACCCCGCCGGTCTGGCGTACTACGACCGTCTGGTCGACGCCCTGCTGGATGCCGGGATCACCCCGTTCCCCACGCTGTACCACTGGGATCTGCCCAGCGAGCTCGAGGCGGAGAACGGGTGGCTGAACCGCGACACGGTCGCCCGCTTCGGGGACTACGCGAGGACGGTGGCCACGACGCTCGGTGACCGCGTGAAGAACTGGTACACGGTCAACGAGGCGGTCTCCTCCGCGCTGCAGGGGTACGCGATCGGCGAGCTCGCGCCGGGGCGTCAGCTGCTGTTCGACGCGCCGCCAGCCGTGCACCACCAGCTGCTCGCGCATGGCACGGCCGCACGCATCCTGCACGAGCACGGGGCGGAGCAGGTCGGCATCGTGAACGATCACACCCTGGTGCTCCCGGAGGGGGAGCAGGACGCCGAGGCGGCGTACCTCTACGACCTGCTGCACAACCGGATGTTCGCGGAGCCGGTGCTGCTCGGGACGTACCCCGATCTCGCACCGCTCGGGGCGGAGCTGCCGATCCTGGACGGCGATCTCGACACGATCGCGACGCCGTGCGAGTTCTACGGCGTGAACTACTACAACCCCACGACCATCCGCACGGCGGCGCCGGAGTCCCCGATCCCGTTCGAGCAGGTGCCGACGCCGGGAGCATCGCATACGGGATTCGGCGAACTCTGGCCGATCGTCCCGCAGGCGCTGACGGCGTTCCTCGTCGACGCGAAGCAGCGCTACGGTGACGCGCTGCCGCCGGTGATCATCGGTGAGAACGGCGCATCGTTCCGTGAGCCGGATCGCACAGGCGGCGAGCTCGACGACGAGGCGCGGATCGCCTACCTCGACGGGCACGTCCGTGCCGTCGCCGGTGCGATCGCACAGGGCGTGCCGGTCGAGGAGTACACGGTCTGGAGCCTGCTCGACAACTTCGAGTGGGCGGACGGCTTCACCCAGAGGTTCGGCCTCGTGCACGTGGATCAGGAGACCTCGGCACGCACGCCGAAGGCCTCGTACGGCTGGTACCGGGACCTCATCGCGCAGGTCGGCACGGAAGCACCGGTCAGGACAGGAGCACAGCGGTGAGCGGGAACGCGGCCACGAGGGTGGGGGCCGGCTGGCTCTCACTGTTCACTCTCGCCTGGCTGGCGATCTGGACCGTCCAGCTGACGCCGCTGCAGCTGCTGCTGCCGCTGCAGCTGGACACCAGTAACGCCGACGGTCACTGGGTGACAGGAGTGGTGTGGTCCGGCATCGTGCTGTCGGCCGGCGGCCTGGCCGGCATCATCGCCGCGCCCGCAGCAGGGCGACTGTCCGACCGTACCCGATCGCGCTGGGGCCGCCGCCGCCCCTGGGCGATCGGCGGTTCGCTGGTCGCCGCGATCGGGCTCGTCGCCACCGGCTACGCACGCGAACCGTGGTCGGTCGGCGCGGCGTGGGTCGTCGTCTCGATCGGCCTGGCCGCGGCATCCGCCGCGTTCACCGCGATGATCGCCGACCAGCTCACCGAGCAGCGCGGGTCGGCATCCGCGGCGGCGAGCTCCGCGCAGGCCGTCGGCATCGTGGTCGGCGTCGGGGCCGTCGTGCTGCTGGGCCTCGGCGTCACCGAGTCCTACTATGTGCTCGCCGGGTTCATCGCCGTGGTCGGTGCGGGGGCGGCCCTGCTGCTGCCCGATCCGGATCCCGCGCATGCGCTGCCGGTCGGCACGCAGGCGCGTCCCTCCTCGCTGCGCGACCCCGACTTCCTGTGGCTGCTGATCAGCAGACTCGTGGTGAACGTCGGCAACGCGCTGGGCACCTCGCTGCTGCTGTTCTTCCTGCTGTACGGCATCGGCGTGCCGTCCGCCGGAGGCAGAGGACGACCTGCTCATCCTCATCGTGATCTACACCGTGTTCGTCGTGATCGCCTCGATCGTCGCGGGCATGATCTCGGATCGCACCGGAAGGCGCCGCGGTCTGAGCGTCGTCGCCGCGATCGTGCAGGCCGCGTCGGGCGTCGTGATCCTGGTGAGTCCCACGTTCCTGATGACGGCAGTCGCGGCGGCGATCATGGGCGCGGGGTACGGTGCGTACATGGCGGTGAGCCTGGCGTTCAGCACCGACCTGCTGCGCGATCCCGAGGACCACGCGCGCGATCTCGGCATCGTCAACGTCTCGGCGAACCTCGGTCAGCTGCTCGGGCCGCTGATCGGCGCCGGACTCGTCGCCCTGGTCGGCGGATTCTGGCTGCTGTTCGCCACGGCCGCGGTGCTGTCGCTCGCCGGGGCGTTCATGACGCTGATGGTGCGCCGTGTCCGATCGTCGCCAGCGCCACTCCCAGCACCGCGTTGAACACCCGCGGGCGCATCGCGGTGACGAGATGGGTGGTGCGCGGGACGATGATCAGCTCGGCCTGCGGGGCGAGCCGCCGGAACAGCCCCTCGTGCATCCGCAGCTGATCGAACTGGCCGTTCACCAGCCACAGCGGGATGCGGATGCGCGCCACCGCAGCCGCGAGGTCGAGGCCCGCGAGGCTCCGCAGCGCGACGTCCTGGGCATCGAGCGCGAAGCCGCCGGCTCCGAAGTCGGCGCGCGTGTCGATCGGGATCGTCGCCTCCAGCACGCGTTCCGAGAGCCACTGGCCGCGCCCGGGCAGCCTGTCCATCGCTCCGGCCAGCAACCGGTACGCCTGCAGCGCGGTGCCGCGGGGGAGCGCCGTACAGGACGCGGCGATGAGCGCGGTGACCGGGGCGGCTCCTCACCGCCGGTGTAGGCGAGCGAGAGCAGCCCGCCCATCGAATGGCCGACCAGCAGCACCGGGCCGTGGGACGCGGCATCCCGCACGGCGTGATCGATCGTCGACAGGGCCTCGTGCAGCGTGAAGTCCTCGTCCATGCGCGTGCCGTGACCGGGCAGATCGACGGCGACGGCGGGGATGTCGAGGTCGTCGAGGTATGCCAGCTGCGAGCGCCACATGGTCGCCGACGTGCGGATGCCGTGCACGAGAACGACCTGTGGCGTCATGATGGGTCCCTGAGCCTGTCGAAGGGTGCTACTTCTTGTCCTTGCCCTCGACGTCGCCCGACAGCGCGGCGATGAACGCCTCCTGGGGGACCTCGACGCGGCCGACCATCTTCATGCGCTTCTTGCCCTCCTTCTGCTTCTCGAGCAGCTTGCGCTTGCGGGTGATGTCGCCGCCGTAGCACTTGGCCAGCACGTCCTTGCGGATCGCGCGGATGTTCTCGCGGGCGATGATGCGCGCGCCGATCGCCGCCTGGATCGGCACCTCGAACTGCTGGCGGGGGATGAGCTTGCGCAGCCGCTCGGTCATCATCGTGCCGTATGCGTAGGCCTTGTCACGGTGCACGATCGAGCTGAAGGCGTCGACCTTCTCGCCCTGCAGCAGGATGTCCACCTTGACCAGGTCGGCCTCCTGCGAGCCGTTCGGCTCGTAGTCCAGTGAGGCATAGCCCTGGGTGCGGGACTTCAGCTGGTCGAAGAAGTCGAACACGATCTCGCCGAGCGGCATGTTGTAGCGCAGCTCGACGCGCTCCTCGGAGAAGTACTCCATGCCCAACAGCGAACCGCGGCGGGACTGGCAGAGTTCCATCACCGTGCCGACGTAGTCCTTCGGCAGCAGGATCGCGGCCTTCACCATGGGCTCGGTGACGGCGCCGATACGCCCGTCCGGGTACTCGCTCGGGTTGGTGACCGTGACGGTCTCACCGGTGTCGCTGGTGAGCACCTCGTAGATCACGCTGGGGGCCGTGGTGATCAGGTCGAGGCCGAACT
This sequence comes from Microbacterium sp. KUDC0406, assembly GCF_021582875.1. NCBI lineage: Bacteria > Bacillati > Actinomycetota > Actinomycetes > Micrococcales > Microbacteriaceae > Microbacterium > Microbacterium sp. KUDC0406. Next base: position 881,012 of record NZ_CP091138.1, read on the forward strand.
CGCGGGAGAGCCGCTCGGTGATGATCTCGAGGTGGAGCAGGCCGAGGAACCCGCAGCGGAAGCCGAAGCCGAGGGCGACGGAGGTCTCCGGCTCGTACTGCAGCGACGCGTCGGAGAGCTTCAGCTTGTCGAGCGCCTCGCGGAGCTCGGCGTAGTCGCTGCCGTCGATCGGGTAGATGCCCGAGAACACCATCGGCTTCGGATCGGTGTAGCCGGGCAGGGCGTCGGACGCCGGCTTGCGCGCCGTGGTCACGGTGTCGCCGACCTTCGACTGACGCACGTCCTTCACGCCGGTGATCAGGTAGCCCACTTCGCCGACGCCGAGGCCCTTGGTGGGGATCGGCTCGGGGCTGGAGACGCCGATCTCGAGGAGCTCGTGGTTCGCGCCGGTCGACATCATCTGGATGCGCTCGCGGGGCTGCAGCGAGCCGTCGACCATGCGCACGTAGGTCACGACGCCGCGGTAGGCGTCGTAGACCGAGTCGAAGATCATGGCGCGGGCGGGAGCGTCGGCCCGGCCGACAGGAGCGGGGATCTGCTCGACGATGCGGTCGAGCAGATCCTCTACACCGGCGCCGGTCTTGCCGGAGACGCGCAGGACGTCGTCCGGGCTGCCGCCGATGAGGTCGGCGAGCTCCTTGGCGTACTTCTCCGGCTCGGCGGCCGGCAGGTCGATCTTGTTCAACACCGGGATGATCGTGAGATCGTTCTCGAGCGCGAGATAGAGATTGGCGAGGGTCTGCGCCTCGATGCCCTGCGCGGCGTCGACGAGCAGGATCGCACCCTCGCACGCCGCGAGCGAACGCGACACCTCGTACGTGAAGTCCACGTGACCGGGGGTGTCGATCATGTTGAGCGCGTACGTCTGGGTCCCTGAGCCTGTCGAAGGGTCGTGGGCCCACGGCATGCGCACGGCCTGGCTCTTGATCGTGATGCCGCGCTCGCGCTCGATGTCCATGCGGTCGAGGTACTGGGCGCGCATGTCCCGCTCGGCGACCACGCCGGTGATCTGCAGCATCCGGTCGGCGAGGGTCGACTTGCCGTGGTCGATGTGGGCGATGATGCAGAAGTTGCGGATCTGCGCAGGCGGCGTGGAGGCCGGCTGGTGCGGGGTGAGGGCGCGTGGTGACATGTCCGCTCGATTCTACGTGGGCGGGGAGCGGATGCTCGATTCCGGTGAGTCGGTGATAGTCTCGCGAAGTTGCCCACCCCGATCCGGTGACACCGGGTCTCATCCGGGGCACGACTCCGTAACAGTCACGTACGCCGCGTTTGCGCGGCGGGCGTTCGTCGGGTGATGCTTGTAGCTATCCGACTCAGCGCAGCGTCGGCGATCCCGTGCGCGCCTGTAAAGAGAAAGAATCATCAACCTTGATCAAGTATCTCGTGCGCCGCTCTCTTGGCTGGCTGCTCATGATCGCGGTCGCGGCCAACGTCACGTACTTCCTCGCCTGGGGCTTCCTCGACCCTCGCAGCAATTACGTCGGACGCCGGCCCCCGCTCACACCCGAGCAGATCGACAACGTCCTCATTCCGCGCAACCTCAGCGACACCATCCCGCTCGTGCAGCGCTGGTGGAACTGGTTCAGCGGGATCCTGTTCCACTGGGACTGGGGCGTGAGCCCCACGGGGGAGTCGGTGAACGCCCAGGTGGCCTACCGGATGTGGGTCAGCGCAGAGCTCGTGCTCGGCGCGACGATCATCGCGGCGGTGCTCGGCATCTGGATCGGTGTGTACACGGCTTCCCGGCAGTACAAGCTCGCCGACCGCATCGGTCAGGCGACCTCGATCGTCACGATGAACATCAACATCATCGTGGCGGGCCTCGCGGTCGTGCTGCTGGCCATCAACTTCAACGAGTGGCTCGGCGTTCGCGTGTTCTACGTCACGGGCTCGTCCAGTCCCGGCGTCACCGGGTTCTTCCCCACTCTCGTGGACACGCTGCAGCACGTGACGCTGCCGACGATCGCGCTGGTCATCGTCGGCTACGCGCAGTACCACTTCCTGCAGCGCTCCCTGCTGCTCGACAACATCAAGGCAGACTACGTCCGCACGGCGCGGGCGAAGGGCCTCACCAAGGAGCAGGCGATCCGCAAGCACGCGCTGCGGACGTCGATGATCCCGGTCGCCACCCAGGTGGCGTTCACGATCCCGGCGATCTTCACCGGCGGAATCCTGACGGAGACGATCTTCGCCTGGCAGGGCATGGGTCGCTACTTCCTGCAGACCATCAACAGCAACGACATCAACGGCGTCGTCGCCGTGGCCGCGTTCGGTGCCGTTCTGACCGCGATCGGCGCTCTGCTCGCAGACATCGCCGTCGTCGTCCTCGACCCGCGAGTGAGGGTGAGCTGACATGACCACCGACATGATCGACCCCGCCGTCCAGCCGCCGGTCGGCCCGGACACCACCGCGGAGCGCACCGCGGGCAAGCCGCTCTCGAAGTGGACCCTCTACACGCGCCGCTTCATGCGCAACAAGCCCGCCGTCGGCGGCATCATCGTGTTCATCGTGCTGGTGCTGTTCGCGGTCCTCGGGCCGGTGTTCTCGCCGTACGCGGTGAGTGACATGGACTTCCTGAACCTCAGCACCCCGCCGTCCGCGGAGCACTGGTTCGGCACGAACGCCTCGGGCAACGACACCTACACCCAGACCGCCGTCGGTCTGCAGCGCTCGTTGATGATCGCGCTCGTGGTATCGATCGGCACGACGGTGATCTCCGCGCTGGTCGGCACCGCCGCCGCCTACTTCGGCGGATGGACCGAGCGCATCTCGCTGCTGATCATCCACTTCATGATGGTCGTCCCCACCTTCCTGCTGCTGTCGATCATCTCGAACGACTCCGGCGGCGACTGGCGCGTGATCTCGCTCGTGATGATCTTCGTGAGCTGGTTCTTCCCCGCCCGCATCATCTGGACGCTCACGCTGTCGGTGCGCGAGCGCGAGTACGTGCAGGCAGCGCGCTACATGGGCGTGCGCGGCATGCGAACGGTCGTGCGGCACCTCATCCCGAACATCGGCTCGCTGCTGGTGATCAACTTCACCCTCGGCATCGTGGCGGCCGTCACCACCGAGACCGGCCTCTCGTTCATCGGCTTCGGCGTGAAGATCCCCGACGTCTCGCTGGGCTCCCTGATCGGTGAGGGCAGCGGCACGATCACGAGCGCACCGTGGCTGTTCTACTTCCCGGCTCTCGCTCTGACGCTGCTGACCGTGTCCATGGCGCTCGTCGCCGACGGCCTCCGTGACGCCCTCGATCCCACCTCGGCGGCAGGAGGCCGCGCATGAGCACTGCAGCATCCAGCAACGTCCTCTCCGTCCGCGACCTCAAGGTCAGCTTCGCCTCCGAGGCCGGGCGCGTCGACGCCGTGCGCGGCGTCTCCTTCGACCTCGAGGCGGGCAAGACGCTCGGCATCGTGGGCGAGTCGGGCTCCGGCAAGTCGGTCACGTCGCTCGCGATCATGGGTCTCCTCGATGAGAACGCCAAGGTCACCGGCTCGATCGTGTTCGACGGCCAGGAGCTGCTCGGCAAGACCGACAAGCAGATGTCGGTCATCCGCGGCAACGGCATGGCGATGGTCTTCCAGGATCCGCTGACCTCGCTCACTCCGGTGTACACGATCGGCGACCAGCTGATCGAGGCGCTGACCGTGCACCGCAACCTCTCCAAGGCCGATGCCGAGGCGCGTGCGCTCGAACTGATGAAGCTGGTCGGGATCACGAGCCCCGAGAAGCGGATGAAGTCCTTCCCGCACGAGTTCTCGGGCGGCATGCGCCAGCGCATCGTGATCGCGATCGCGATGGCCAACAACCCGAAGCTCATCATCTGCGACGAGCCGACCACGGCGCTCGACGTCACGATCCAGGCGCAGATCCTCGATCTGATCGAGAAGGCCCAGGACGAGACCGGTGCGGCCGTGATCATGATCACCCACGACATGGGCGTGGTGGCGCGCACCGCCGACGACGTCATCGTGATGTACGCGGGCAAGCCGGTCGAGCACGCCGAGGCTCGCGAGCTCTTCCACCGCACCCGCATGCCGTACTCGATCGGCCTTCTGGGCGCGATCCCGCGCGTCGACAAGGCCGAGAAGGAGCCGCTGGTCCCGATCAAGGGCAATCCGCCGCTGCTGATCGACCTGCCCGATGCCTGCCCGTTCGCCAACCGCTGCCCCATCGCGGTCGCGGCGTGCGTCGAGCGCGAGCCCGATCTGGTCTCGATCGACACCGGCAGCGGTGAGTTCCACCAGGCCGCCTGCATCCGTGCCGATGAGATCTCGGACGACGGCCTGATCGGCGGTCTGCCGGTGTACCCCGTGCACGAGGTCCCGGAGAGCGATCTGACCCGCACGCCGCGCGAGGAGCGTCCGGTCACGCTCGAGGTCCGCAACATGACCAAGACGTTCCCGCTCCTCAAGGGGGCGCTGTTCAAGCGCAAGGTCGGTGAGGTCCACGCGGTCAAGGGCATCAGCTTCGACGTCCGCGAGGGCGAGACGATGGCGATCGTGGGCGAGTCCGGCAGCGGCAAGACCACCACGCTGCTGCAGATCATGGACTTCGCCAAGCAGGAGGACGGCGACCTGATCATCGCCGGCACCAACGTCGACGACATCAAGCACGGTGCACACGAGCGCGCGCTGCGACGCGACATCCAGATCGTGTTCCAGGACCCGATGGGCGCGCTGGACCCGCGCATGACCGTCACCGACATCATCGCCGAGCCGCTCTACGCGATCGGCACGTCGAAGAAGGACGCGCTCGTGCGCGTCATGGAGCTGATGGACCTCGTCGGGCTGAATCCCGCGCACCGAGACCGGTTCCCCGGAGCCTTCTCGGGCGGTCAGCGCCAGCGCATCGGCATCGCCCGCGCGCTGTCGACGAATCCGAAGATCGTCGTCCTCGACGAGCCGGTGTCTGCGCTGGACGTGTCGATCCAGGCCGGCGTCATCAACCTGCTCGACGAGCTGAAGGTCAAGCTCGGGCTCTCGTACCTGTTCGTGGCGCACGACCTCTCCGTGGTGCGGCACATCGCGGACCGAGTCGCCGTGATGTACCTCGGCGAGTTCGTGGAGCACGGCGACGTCGACGACGTGTTCGACAGTCCGCAGCATCCGTACACCCAGGCGCTGCTGTCGGCGATCCCCGTCCCCGACCCGGACATCGAGCGCACGCGCCAGCGCGTCGTCTTCGACCCGGAGACGATGTCGACCCGCCCGGCGACCGTCTGACACCCCGGCGATATCACCGAAAGATCACAGTCGATCACCGTCCGATAACAGTTAGCCGAGATTCACTCTCTGGCGCACTTGTTGACGGACGATGCTGACTATCGTTCCCCTTATGACACGCCGAAAGGCGAAAGGAGCACCATGAAGCAGTACAAGCTGATGGGAGCGCTGGCACTCACCGGCGCTTTCGCACTCGCTCTGAGCGGGTGCGCTGCCGGTAACACCGGCGGTGGCGACGACAACAAGGACGGGGAGGCCGCCGGCGTCGAGGCCGCTGACTACAACCCGCAGCCGCGCGAGAACCTCAAGGAGGGCGGCACGGTCAACTTCCCGATCAACGAGGTGCCCGCCCAGCTGAACTCGTTCAACAGCGACGGCAGCGCCGACACGGCCCGCATCGCCGCGTGGTACATGCCGCAGATCATCCTGATGAAGCCGGACGGCACGCAGTACAAGAACGACAACTACCTCGATGAGTGGAAGAACGAGGTCAAGGACGGCAAGACCGTTCTGACGTTCACCTTCACCAAGGAAGCGCACTGGAACGACGGCACGGAGATGGACTGGACGGCCATCGACGCGACCTGGAAGGCCAACCGCTCGTACGACGAGGGCTTCAACCCGAACGCGACCGACGGCTACAAGGAGATCGAGAAGGTCGAGCAGGGTGACACCGCGAAGACCGCCATCGTGACCTTCAAGGGCGAGTTCGCCTGGCCGGAGATGCCGTTCAACGGCGGCGTCATCCACCCCGCCCTCGCTGACGCGAAGAACTTCAACGAGGCCATGATCGACAACCCGCACCCGGAGTGGGTGCAGGTCCGTACACGATCGACGAGTTCGACGCGAACAAGGACTACGTCTCCTTCAAGCCGAACACCGAGTGGTGGGGCGACAAGCCGCTCCTCGACAAGGTCACCTTCACCGGTATGGACTCGCAGGCCGCGATCAACGCCTTCAAGAACGGCCAGATCGACACCGTCGGCACCGGCACCAAGGACCTCATGGAGCAGGTCAAGGGCATGAAGGACGTGGTGACCTACCGCGCCCAGCAGACCGCCAACACGATCCTGCAGATCGACTCGACCAAGCCGCAGTTCCAGGACGTCAAGGTCCGTGAGGCCTTCTTCAAGGCGGTCAACATCGACCAGCAGAAGCAGATCGCCTGGAACGGCCTGAACTACGAGGAGGACCCGGCGGGTTCGCTGACGCTGTTCTCGTTCCAGCCCGGCTACACCGACTCGATGAAGGCCGCAGGCTGGAAGTTCGACGTCGACGGCGCCAAGAAGCTGCTCGACGAGGCCGGTTGGAAGGAGGGCTCCGACGGCATCCGCGAGAAGGACGGCGTCAAGCTCACCGCGACCTACCCGATCTTCAGCGACGACCCGACCCAGAAGGCGCTCGCGCAGTCGCTGCAGGCCCAGGAGAAGGCGATCGGCATCGACCTCAAGGTCGACGTCCGCCCGTCCAGCAAGTTCTCCGAGGACTACACCTCGAAGAACTGGGACGCCGTCGGCCTGCGCTTCACCTCGTCGGACCCGTTCGGTGCCGCCTGGTTCTGCCAGCTGTACTGCTCGGACTCCGGTCTGAACCTGTCGGGTGTCGGTGACGCCGACCTCGACAAGCAGATCAAGGACGAGGTCGAGTCGCTCTCCGACCCGGAGGCGCAGACCGCTGCGGCGATGAAGCTCGAGCCGGAGATCTACAAGCGCTGGGGCCTCATCCCGATCTACAACGGTCCGTCCATCGTGACCGCGAAGAAGGGTCTCGCCAACCTGACCCCGGAGCCCTACGTGGGCCTCGACCTCTTCGGCATCCAGCCGGTGGAGAACGTGGGCTGGGAGAAGTAAGCACTCGGGCCGCTGAGCCCGTCGAAGTGCCCTGTGAAGCGGGGCCGGTGGTTGATCCGCCGGCCCCGCTTCTGCGCGCTTCGACGGGCTCAGCGACCCACCACCTGGGTCCCTGAGCCTGTCGAAGGGTATGGAGCAGTCGCACAGCCGCACGTCACGTAGGCTTGATCCCATGCGTCGCGGGACATTCCGAGAAGGCACGGTCGATTACGCCGCGGTCGGGGCGTCGCACGCGCCCGACCTCATGCAGTATCCGCCGGAGCGCAGTCTGCCGGCCGAGGACTCGTGGCGGATCGGCAGTGGCGAGGACCGTTTCCGCACCGCCGGAGACGCCCTGCTGTCCTGGACCGCGCAGCGTGCGGCGGGCCTCACGCTCGAGGACGTCCGGCCTGCCGCGGGTCCCACGTACGCCGGCGTGAGCTTCGACGGCGAGGGCAACGCGATCGCTCCCAGCCGCCGTGACCAGGAGCAGCGCTACGACGCGGAAGGAACGCCGTACGCCGGCCCGGGCATGACGCTCAAGGTGCGTGGTCGCGTGAAGGGTCTGCGGGCCGACGCCGAGCTGCGCGTGATCTCGGTCACCGAGGAGCCGCGCCGGATCGGCTTCGTGCTCGGCACCATGGGCGGTTCCGTGGTCAGCGGCGAAGAGGCCTTCGACGTGGACTGGCGCGAGGACAGCGACGAGGTCTGGTTCACGGTGCGCGCCTTCGACGCACCGAATCGGATGATGTACCGCATGGTCCCGGCGCTCGTGAAGCGTCGTCGTCGTGAGCTGTTCGCCCGCTACCTGCGGGCGATCTCGCCGTTGTACGCGACCCCGATCTGATGACGATCGCGCGCTGATGGCAGGACCTCTTCCGCTGGGCGATCCCGCCCCTGCCGACGGGAGCCTGCCCGACGACATCGTCGTCGACGCCGCGGTCCCCTTCTCTGCGTACCTGCATGTGCCGTTCTGCCGGGTGCGCTGCGGCTACTGCGACTTCAACACGTACACGGCGACGGAGCTGCGCGGCGTCAGGCAGGACGAGTACGCCGACACGCTGAACGCCGAGGTGGCGCTCGCCCGCGGCGTGCTCGCGCAGGCGGGCGGCCTCCGTCCGCTGCACAGTGTCTTCTTCGGCGGCGGGACCCCCACGCTGCTTCCAGCAGGCGACCTGGCCCGGATGCTGGAGACCACCGTCGCGGCGTTCGGGATCGAGGACGGCGCCGAGGTGACCGTTGAAGCGAACCCGGACACGGTGACGCGTGAGGTCGCGACGCGACTGGCGGATGCCGGCGTGACCCGCCTGTCGGTCGGAATGCAGTCGGCCGTGCCGCATGTGCTCGCCGCCCTCGACCGCACGCACCGACCGGAGAACGTGCGCACCGCCGTGGATGCCGCGCGCGCGGCGGGGCTCGCGGTGAGCGTCGACCTGATCTACGGGGCCCCCGGGGAGTCGCTGGGGGACTGGGAGTCATCGCTCGACGCCGCCCTCGCGCTCGACCCCGACCACATCTCCGCGTACGCCCTGATCATCGAGGACGGCACGAAGCTCGCCAGGCAGATCCGCCGCGGCGAGGTTCCCGCTCCGGACGACGATCTGCAGGCGGACATGTACGAGCTGGCGGACGCGCGTCTGGGCGCGGCCGGCTTCGGCTGGTACGAGGTGAGCAACTGGGCGCGCCCTTCGACAGGCTCAGGGACCCATTCGGACAACCGATCCCGGCACAATCTCGCGTACTGGCTGGGGTCGGACTGGTGGGGCTTCGGACCCGGCGCGCACAGCCACGTCGCGGGCCTGCGGTGGTGGAACGTCAAGCACCCGGCCGCGTATGCGCAGCGCCTCGCGGCAGGGGAGTCACCTGCCGCCGGCCGGGAGCGACCGGACGACGAGGCGCGGATGCTGGAGCGCGTTCTGCTGCGCAGCAGGTTGTCCGAGGGCATTCCTCTCGACGAGCTCCCGATAGACAACCGCGACGTCGTGGCAGGACTGATCGCGGACGGGCTCGTGGACGGGGCATCCGCTCTGCGTGAGAAGCGCCTTCGGCTCACCCTGCAGGGGCGCCTGCTCGCCGACGCCGTCGTCAGAGCTCTCACGGACTGACCAGTCCGGTCGTTGAGCGAGCGGAGCGAGACGAAACGTCGTGACCGGCCTCGCGGACCGTGGCGCGTTTCGTCTCGCTCCTTCGTCGCTCGCTCAACGAGCGAGAGCGTGCGGGTAGAATTGGCACTCAGTACGTGTGAGTGCCAGAGCGGAGGGAGCATCATGGTCTCGGAACGAGGGCTTCAGGTGCTCCGGGCGATCGTGCAGGACTACGTCGAGACGCAGGAGCCCGTGGGCAGCAGATCGATCGTCGAGCGGCATGCCTTCGGGGTCTCGGCGGCGACGATCCGCAATGACATGGCGCTGCTCGAGGACGAGGAGCTCATCGCCGCCCCGCACACCTCATCCGGCAGGGTGCCCACCGACAAGGGGTATCGGGTCTTCGTGAACCACCTCGCCCAGGTGCGTCCGCTCAGCACGGCGCAGCGCTCGGCGATCGAGACGTTCCTCGCCGACCCGGCCGATCTCGACGACCTGATGGCCCGCACCGTGCGCGTGCTCACGCAGCTCACCGGGCAGGTCGCCCTCGCCCAGTACCCGTCCTTCGCCCGCGCCAGCATCACCCATCTCGAGCTCGTGGGCCTGGCGCCGAACCGGCTCCTCGTCGTGCTGGTGACCGATGCGGGCGGCGTCTCGCAGCGCATCGCCCTGCTGCCCGTCGAGGTCGACGAGGGAGAGGTCGCGGTGCTCCGCGCCCGTCTCTCCGCGCTCATCACCGGACGAGCGGTGGCGGATGCCGTGGATCGGATCGCGGTGCTGCGAGTGCCCTCCGAGACGCGACCCGACCCGGCGCTCACCGCCCTCGCGGTGGTGATCGGCGAGGAGCTCGAGGAGTTCCGCCAGGAGAAGCTCGTGATGGCGGGGGCGGCGACGCTCGCGCGCCGCGAGCAGGACTTCCGCGGCAGCATCCATCCGCTGCTCGAGGCGATCGAGGAGCAGGTGACCCTGCTGCGGCTGATGAGCGAGATGGTGCCGGACGAGCACGGCCTGGCCGCCAGCATCGGCACCGAGAACGCGCCGTTCGGGCTCGGCGAAGCCTCGATCGTCGCGAGCGACTACATCGCGCAGGGCGGCACCGCGCGTCTCGGCGTGATGGGACCGACCCGCATGGACTATCCGAGCAATCTCGCGGCGGCGCGGGCCGTGGCCCGTTACCTGTCGCGGATGCTCGAAGAGGACGAGGCCCGCCGCTGACGCGGCGCGCCCACCAACGCACACACTCAGGAAGGTGACTGTGGCAGACCATTACGAGGTGCTCGGGGTCTCCCGTGACGCCACGCAGGATGAGATCAAGAAGGCCTACCGCAAGCTGGCGCGCCAGCTGCACCCGGACGTGAACCCGGGCGAGGAGGCCGCCGAGAAGTTCAAGCTCGTGACGCACGCCTACGACGTGCTGAGCGACGAGGACTCGCGGCGCCGCTACGACATGGGCGGTGACGAGAACGGCGGCTTCGGCGGTGCCGGCTTCGGCGGCTTCGGTGACATCTTCGAGACGTTCTTCGGCGCCGCAGGGGGAGCGCGCTCCGCGCGTCCGCGGTCGCGCCGCGAGCGCGGACAGGACGCCCTGGTGCGGGTGAACCTCGAGCTCGGCGACGTCGTGTTCGGTGCGCACCGCGACATCGAGGTGGACACCGCCGTGCTCTGCGAGACGTGCAACGGATCGTGCTGCCAGGAGGGCACCTCGCCGGTCACCTGCGACGTGTGCGGCGGCAGCGGTCACGTGCAGCGCCAGGTGCGCAGCCTGCTCGGCAATGTCGTCACGACTCAGCCGTGCGGCACCTGCGAGGGCTACGGCACCACCATCCCGTACCCGTGCGCCGCCTGCGCCGGCCAGGGTCGGGTGCGCTCGCGCCGCACCGTGTCGCTGGACATCCCGGCCGGCGTCGAGACCGGACTGCGTCTGCAGCTGCCCGGCTCGGGCGAGGTGGGACGCGCCGGCGGTCCGAACGGCGACCTGTACGTCGAGGTCACCGTCGCCCCGCATCCGGTGTTCAGCCGCGACGGCGACGACCTGCTCGCCACGCTCGAGGTGTCGATGACCGACGCGATCCTCGGCACCACGACGACGATCGACGGCCTGGACGGCACGGTCGACCTCGAGATCCGCTCCGGGCTGCAGTCCGGCGACGTGCTGACGATCGGGGGACGCGGGATCACCCCGCTGCGGGGCAGCCAGCGCGGCGACCTGCGCGTGGGAGTGCAGGTCGTGACCCCGACCAGGCTCGACTCCGCGCAGCGCAGGCTGATCGAGGACTTCGCGAAGAAGCAGAAGGCGCCCGCGCCGAAGCTCGCGCAGTTCCAGCAGGGCCTGTTCTCCAAGCTGCGCGACCGGCTGCGCGGGCACTGACGTGGCACTGCACTTCGTGACGCCGACCGGCACCACGGCGCACGTGGGCGAGATCGTGATGCTCACCGGCGCAGAGGCCAAGCACGCCGCGGTCGTGCGCAGGGTCCGCGTCGGCGAGTCCGTCACGATCGGCGACGGCGCAGGGGTGTGGCTCGAGGGCGTGGTCGAGGACGTCTCCGCGGCCGAGGTCTCGGTGCGGGTGACCGCGCGCGGCGAGCACGGGCTTCCTGACGTGCGGATCGTGTTGGCGCAGGCCCTCGCGAAGGGCGATCGCGACGAACTGGCCGTCCAGGCTGCGTGCGAGCTCGGCGTCGACGAGATCGTGCCCTGGCAGGCGTCGCGCAGCATCTCCCGCTGGGAGGGGCCGAAGGCCGCGAAGGGCAGGGAGCGCTGGGCGGCGATCGTGCGGGAGGCGGCCAAGCAGGCGCACCGGCCGTGGGTTCCCGAGGTCGCGGCGGTCGAGTCCACCGGGCAGCTCGCGAAGCGCGCGGCGAACGCCCGGATGCTGGTGCTCGATCCCACCGCCGGAGGCCGGGCTCAGCAGCATCCGCGCCGATGATCGCGATCTCGTACTCGTCGTCGGCCCTGAGGGCGGGATCGCGCCGGAGGAGCTGGACCGCCTGACCGCCGCCGGTGCCGAGCGCGTGCGGCTCGGCGACACCGTGCTGCGCACGTCGACCGCGGGTCCCGCCGCGATCGCGGTGCTGAGCGGCATCCTCGGGCGCTGGTGAGATGGCATTCCCGATGGTAGATTGATACCATGAGCATCACCATCGACGCTGCGGGCCGTCTCGTCGTGCCGAAGTCGGTTCGAGACGCAATGGGACTCCGCCCGGGCATCCCTGTCGACGTGACGTTCGTGGACGGCCACATCGAGATCGAGTACGCGCCGATCAGAGCGAAGATCGACACCAGCGCCGAGCTGCCGCGGCTGATCCCCGATGGTGACGTCGAGTCGATCGACGACGAGATCGTGCGTTCGGTGCTGGATTCGACGCGACGATGACCGCGACGTGCGACACCAGCGTGCTGATCGCGGTCCTCGCGCCCTGGCATCCGGAGCACGAGCGAACGAGAGAAGTCGTGCGCGACGTCACGGCGATCGGCGCGCACGTCCTGTTGGAGTCGTACAGCGTCCTCACCCGATTGCCGCACGGGCGGCTTGACGCCGTCACCGCGTCGGATGCCCTTGCGGCACTGCCGTGGGGCATCATCGACCTCATGCCGAAAGCACGAGAGTCACTGGTCCCGCAGTTGGCACGAGCGGGGGTGATCGGGGGAGCGGTCTACGACGGGCTTGTCGGAATGACAGCGGCCGCACATGGGCTGACTCTGCTCACCCGAGACAGGCGCGCCCGACGGACCTATGACGCGCTGGGTGTCGCGTACACGACATTGTGACCGGACCCGTCGTGGACGTCTCTCACTGAGACTTGAACTCATGACGGACACCTCGATCTTCACGCGCATCCTCAGTGGTGAGATCCCTGGAGAGATCCTCGCCGAGAACGAGACCGTTTTCGCGATCCGGGACATCAATCCACAGGCGCCGCTGCACGCTCTCGTGGTTCCCCGGAGCGAGGCGTTCCGTGATGTCACCGAGCTCGCCGCAGGTGATCCCGGACTGCTCGCCGACATGGTTGCGATGGCCAAGCAGATCGCAGATGAGCACGCGAACGGCGAGTACCGCCTGATCTTCAACAACGGCGCCAGCGCCGCCCAGTCCGTATTCCACGTGCACGCCCACGTGCTCGGCAACCTTCCGGAGGACCGGCTCATTGGCTTCTGACACCCCTGAACGAACCGAGCACCTGCTCGTCGACGGCATCGCGATGGTGCAGCTGCTCGGCCCGCAGGACCGACTGCTGCGGATGCTCGAGAGACAGCATCCGGGTGTGCAGGTGCTCGTCCGCGGCAACGAGATCACGCTCAGCGGGTCAGCAGCTGACGTCGCCGCCGCCAAGAGCCTCACCGACGAGCTCATCACGATGACGCGGGCCGGGCACGACCTGGCTCCGAGCGACGTGGAGAGCTCCGCGCGCATGCTTCGCCGCGACGACGGGCCGCGGCCGAGCGAGGTGCTCGGCGAGGCGATCCTGTCCACCCGCGGCCGGGTGATCCGCCCGAAGACGCTGGGCCAGAAGGAGTACGTCGACGCGATCGAGGAGAACACGATCGTCTTCGGCATCGGTCCGGCCGGAACCGGCAAGACCTACCTGGCGATGGCGAAGGCCGTGCAGGCGCTGCAGCGCAAGGAGGTCGAGCGCATCATTCTGACGCGTCCGGCAGTGGAGGCGGGGGAGCGGCTGGGCTTCCTGCCCGGCACCCTGACCGACAAGATCGACCCGTATCTGCGGCCGCTGTACGACGCACTGAACGAGATGATGGACCCCGAGATCGTGCCCCGGCTGATGGCCAGCGGCACGATCGAGGTCGCTCCGCTGGCGTACATGCGCGGCCGCACCCTGAACGACTCGTTCGTCGTGCTCGACGAGGCGCAGAACACCACGCCCGAGCAGATGAAGATGTTCCTGACCCGTCTCGGCTTCGGCACGAGGATGGTCGTCACCGGAGACATCACCCAGGTCGACCTGCCGCAGGGCGCGTCGGGACTGCGCCTGGTGACGCGGGTGCTGAAGGACATCGACGACATCCACTTCTCCCGGCTGACCAGCGACGACGTCGTACGGCACACGCTGGTGGGGCGGATCGTCGATGCCTACAGCGAGTACGACGAGCAGCGCACGGCCGCCCGGGCGGAGCGCGAGCAGGCGCACGAGTTCGCGAACCGCGCCGACCGGCGCTCGGGGATGCGGCCGGGGCCGAGGGACCGGATGCCGAAGCGAGGCCTTTCCTGATGAAACGAGCACAGGCATGATCGAGATCAACAACGAGTCCGCCGTCTCCATCGACGAGACGGTGCTGCAGCGGCTCACCGAGTTCAACCTCGCTCAGCTGCACGTCAGCCCGGACGCCGAGGTCGCGATCGTCCTCGTGGACGAGGGGGCGATGGAGTCGCTGCACGTGCAGTGGATGGATGAGCCCGGCCCGACGGACGTGCTGAGCTTCCCGATGGACGAGCTGCGGCCCGGCAGCGAGGACCACCCGACGCCGCCCGGGCTCCTCGGTGACATCGTGCTCTGCCCGCAGGTCGCGGAATCGCAGGCGCAGACGGCCGGCCACACGCTGATGGACGAGCTGATCCTGCTCACCACGCACGGTCTGCTGCACCTGCTCGGATTCGATCACGCCGAGCCCGACGAGGAGCGTGAGATGTTCGGGCTGCAGAAGGAGCTGATCCGCGGGTTCGCGGCATCCGAACGCCGACGATGATCGCGGGATTCCTGCTCGCCGCCGCCGTGATCCTGGTCGCGTTCGGCGGCCTGATGGCAGCAGTCGACGCGGCTTTCTCGGTGAGCTCGCGCAGCGACCTCGAGGAGATGGCCGAGGAGGGGCGCAACGCGTCCGCGCTGGCGAGGATCGCCGAGGATCCGGACGCGCACGTGAACTCCGTCGCGTTCATGCGCGTGCTCTCCGAGACCACCGCGGCGGTGCTCGTGACCGTCGCGCTCGTGCAGACGCTGCCGAACGACTGGTGGGCGATGCTCGCCGCCGCCGTGCTGATGACCGGGATCACCTTCGTGCTGGTCGGGGCGAGTCCCCGATCGTTCGGGCGGCACCACGCGGATGGCCTGCTGCGGCTCTGGGCTCCGGTCGTGCATGGCGTGCGGGTGGTGCTCGGGCCGCTCGCGCAGGGCCTCGTCTCGCTCGGCCGCCGGGTCACCCCCGGTGGCGGGCGCAGCTCGTTCGCCTCTGAGGAGCAGCTGTTGAGCATGGTCGACGAGGCGGCGTCCAACGACCTCATCGAGGAGGACGACCGCGACCTGATCCACTCGGTGTTCGACTTCACCGACCAGTTCGTGCGCGCCGTCATGGTGCCCCGCACCGAGATGGTCGCGGTGGACGCCACCGCGACGACGACCGAGGCGATGGACCTGTTCCTGTCGAAGGGCGTCTCACGGATGCCGGTGGTCGACGATGACGCCGACGACGTGGTGGGCGTGCTCTACCTGAAAGACCTGGTGCAGTTCGCCTACCGCGACGAGAGCGCGTGGCGCGGTGCGCCGGTGCGCCCGATCGCCCGCCCGGCGACGTTCGTGCCCGAGTCGATGCGCGCGGAGACGCTGCTGCAGCAGATGAAGCGCGACGCGGTGCACGTGTGCCTGGTGATCGACGAGCACGGCGGGATCTCGGGCCTGGTCACGCTGGAGGACCTCATCGAGGAGCTGGTCGGAGAGATCTCCGACGAGTACGACCGCGGCCCGGCCGAGATCGTCGAGCTCGGCGGCGGCCGGTACCGGGTGAACTCCCGGCTCTCGCTGGAGGACGTCGGCGACCTGTTCGAGCTCGAGCTCGAGGATGAGGACGTCGACTCGATCGGCGGCCTGCTCGGCAAGGCGCTCGGTCAGGTGCCGCAGCCGGGGGCCATGGCCGTCGTCGACGGCCTGGTGCTCACGGGTGGCGCGTCGCGCGGACGCGGCAGAGGTATCGCTACGGTGTTCGTGGAGCGCGCGCCGGAGGAGGAGTCGGAAGATGAGTGAAGACAAGCACAGCGGATTCGTCACGTTCGTGGGGCGCCCGAACGTGGGCAAGTCCACGCTGACCAACGCTCTGGTGGGCGAGAAGATCGCCATCACCAGCGAGAAGCCGCAGACCACGAGGCGCGCCATCCGCGGCATCGTGAACCGGCCCGGCGGGCAGCTCGTGATCGTGGACACCCCCGGCATCCACAAGCCGCGCACGCTGCTCGGCGAGCGGTTGAACGACCTTGTGGAGCAGGTTCTCGGTGACGTCGACGTGATCGGCTTCTGCGTGCCCGCGACCGAGAAGGTCGGCCCGGGCGACCGTCGTATCGCGGCATCGCTGGACGGCTACCCCCGCGCGAAGAAGATCGCGATCGTCACCAAGACGGATGCCGCGGAGCGCGACGAGATCACGGAGCGTCTCATCGAGGTGGACTCGTTGCGCGAGGACTGGTCCGCGGTCATCCCGCTCTCGTCGGTCGCGAACGACCAGCTCGATGTCCTCGCCGACGAGGTGCTCGCGCTGATGCCCACCGGCCCCGCGCTGTACGAGGACGGCGTCGTCACCGACGAGTCGCTCGAAGACCGGGTGGCGGAGATCATCCGTGAGGCGGCTCTGGAGGGCGTGCGTGACGAGTTGCCGCACTCCATCGCCGTGGTGATCGACGACATCGCACCGCGCGAGGACAGCGACCTCACCGACGTGCACGCGTCGATCGTGGTCGAGCGTGACAGCCAGAAGGCGATCATCATCGGCCGGAAGGGCTCGCGCCTTCGCGACGTCGGCGCACGCGCCAGGGCGCAGATCGAGCCGCTGCTCGGCACCCGCGTGTTCCTCGGCCTGCACGTGAAGGTCGCCAAGGAGTGGCAGCGCGACCCCAAGCAGCTCGGCAAGCTCGGGTTCTGAGCGGTACGTCATCAGATCGAGGTCCCGCCCTCTGGGGCGCCGGGGCGGTCGCTGAGTCGCTGGGTCCGTCTCTGGGTCGCTGAGCCTGTCTCTGGGTCGCAGGGTCCGTCTCTGGGTCGCTGAGCCTGTCTCTGGGTCGCAGGGTCCGTCTCTGGGTCGCTGAGCCTGTCGAAGCGTGGTGCATCGTGGGATCATCGGGGCATGGACGCTACGGTGAGGCGGGAATCTGCGGGGCGGTGGCGACGTGCCGCCGTCGTCGTCGGCGCGCTTCTCGGGCTGGCGATCGGGCTCTTCGGATCGATCTTCGGGCCGTACTACGTCGGCGCCGTCGGGCTGTTCCTCGCGGCGCTCGGCTTCGTCGATGCGAAACGCCCCTGGGCGCGATTCGTGCTCGTGGTCGGGCTGGCGATCGTCGCCGGAGCATGCGTCTACGTGCTCCTGGGCATTCTCACTCCGGACGGGGCGGGAAGCGGATCCGGGAGCGGTGTCGGCGACTGACTCAGCGCCCGCCGGAGAACCCGCCCCCGCCCCCTCCGCCCGAGAAGCCGCCGCCGAACGAGCCGCTCGATGTCGACGACGACGTGGCCACCGCGGTCGCGCTCAGCGAAGAGCCCATCCGCGACAGCGAAGAGCCGAGCATGCCGTACGCGTACCCGGTGTACCAGGCCGGCACGTAGCTGCGCTGCTGGTACTGCACCTCGAGGACTCTGGCCCAGTCCTTCTCCAGGCCGAACAGCATCGCGTAGGGGAGCAGTCGCTCGTACAGCACGATGACGTCCACACCACCGTCGTCGCGGCGCTCCGCGCCCTGGTACGACTGCAGCATCCGCACGCGATCAGCCTCGGCGAGTCGGATGTATTCGCTAACGCCGAGCAGGTGCTCTCGAACCTCCGCGCCCTGCCTCGTGAGGACGGTCTTCTTCCGCATCAGTACGACGGCGTTGACGATCACCGCCACGCCGACGAGGATGCTGAGCACGAAGGCGATGATCGCGGCCGGCCGCTGCACGACGAGACCGGGGATCGTGAGCGCGATCGCGACGAGTGCGGCGAGGATCGCGAGGAGGCCGCACACCAGTCCGACGACGGAGCGCTTCCGTGCGGCCAGCCCGCGCTCGCGCGCCGCGGTGCTCGCCGTCCCGGGCAGCTTCGACAGGCGGGTGGCGAGTTTGCTGCTGGGCGTCGCGAGGTCGATCGTCTTACCGGGCTTGAGCTTTGGGAAGAGGGCTGTCAGCGCGGCCGCGTCCAGCGGGTCCGCGGTGCCCTCGCCGGTGACGAGGGTGAGTCTCGGCTTCTTCTCGCCGTCCTCGATGCGCAGCGCGCCGCGCACGGCCAGGTGCACGATCTGGGCCGGAATCGCCTTCGAGCGGCCGCCCGCGATCTCGGAGGCGAGCAGCGGGGGCAGGTCGGACGGCACCTCGTACTGCGCGACCACGATCCCGCGGCCCTGCTCGCGATGCCGGCGCTTCATGAGGCCGACGGACAGCAGGCCCGCGCCACTGAGCAGCACGCCGGCGCCGACGACGCCGTAGGGCACCACGTCGGTGACCGGGTCGGGCCGCAGCGCGGGCGAGGGGGTGACCGTGCCGGGCTCGAAGGGGAAGGCCACCGTGACGCCCTCACGGGCCGGCAGATCGGTGGCCGTCACGGTGTAGACGCCGTCCTGCTCGACGAGGTCGCACCTCTGCGTCGAGCCGTAGCCGCCCTGGTAGCAGCTCGGATCGCCCGCACTCGCTGCAGTCAGGCTGCCGTCGAATCGGATGCTGCCGGTGAACCGTGCGATGTCCTGCGTGGAGTCGAGCGGCAGCAGATCCCAGTAGAACTCGTCGATGTCCGCGTCATCCGGTGCGTGGAAGACGTCGCGCATCGTGTACTCGATCACGTACGTCGTGGCGCCGTGCTTGTACGTGTCGTCGTCGATCGACACGAACAGCACGTCGTCGTCGGAGTCGGTCTCGAAGGGCACGTCCTCGCCCTTGCCGTCGGTGACCGAGATCACGGTCGGATACAGCGGCGCATCGCCGTACATCTCGGCGAGGCCGCGCACGATGCCGCGGTTCTGGTCGGTCTGCGGAAACTCCGCGACGACGGTCTCTGTGACATGCATCAGTGCCCGTCCCTCGTCGTCCAGGCCGATATCGAACTGCGAGTCCCAGGACGAGTAGTCGAAGTCGTCCACGTCGGCGTGAGCGACGGACGCCGGTAGGCCCGCCGCCGCGAGGACGGTGAGGAACCCGGCGACCAGAACGGTGCGGAGGAGGGTGCGGAGACGCATTCCTCCACGCTATCCGGAGCGGGCGTAGCGTGGAGGAGACGAGCGGAGCAGAGATGGCCTGGCACTGGATCGCCCCGCAGTGGGGCAGCCCCGAGAACTGGAGGTTCGAGGAGTACGAGCCTGCCGCCCCGGGAAGCGGTGAGGTCACGATCCGCGTTCGTGCGGCCGGCGTGAACCCCGCCGATGCCAAGCACGTCGCCACGGCCCGTCCCGGCACGGAGCTGCCCGCGGCGATCGGGTACGAGGTCTCCGGCGAGCTCGCGGCGGTGGGCCCGGACACCCGGATAGGCTCCGGTGGGGCCGCGGTGGGCGACGAGGTCATCGCGTTCCGGATCAACGGCGGCTACGCGACCGAGGTCACGGTGCCGGCCGAGAAGGTCTTCCGCAAGCCCACCACGCTCAGCCATCCTGAGGCGGCGAACCTGCTGCTGGCCGGCACCACGGCGGCGGAGATGCTCGCCGTGACCGCGGCAGCCGAGGGGAGACCGTGCTGCTGCACGGCGCGTCCGGTGCGGTGGGCGTCAGCGTCCTGCAGCAGGCCGCGCATCGCGGCATCCGGGTGATCGGCACGGCCGGCGCGCGGCGCGCGGACGAGGTGCGCCGGTTCGGCGGCCTCCCGGTGACGTACGGCGACGGACTCGCGGGCCGGGTCCGTGCGGCGATGGCTGATGCCGGCATCGCCGCGATCGACGCGACGCTCGATGCCGTCGGCACCACGGAGGCCGTGGACGTGTCGCTCGAGCTGGTTCCGGATCGTTCCCGCATCGTCACCATCGTCGCAGCCGGCCGTGCGCGGGAGAACGGGTTCCGCGCGATCGCCGGATCGCTGCCGGACAGTACGCGGTTCCGGGACGCCGCGCGACCGCGCCTGATCGCCCTCGCGGAGCGCGGTGGTCTGACCGTGCCCGTGGCACGCACCTTCCCGCTCGCCGAGGCGAAGGAAGCCCTGCGGATCGTCGCGACCGGCCACCCCGGCGGAAAGCTCGCGCTCATCCCCTGAGCCGGCGACGGCGTCCAGGCTGAGCATCCTGCCAAGCAGGGTGTTAGTATTTCTGCATGCCTCTGGGCGGACTGCTTCTTCTTAGCTGCCGCGACGAGTCCTGACGATCGGGCCTCTCTCGTCGCGGCGCTCGTGTTGGCCTGAGCACATTCCTGACGAAGAGAAGAAGCAGCACCGATCATGAAGAACAACCAGAAGCCCTCCGCGATGCCGGTTCGCAAGTACCGGCCCTTCCACGAGCAGATCCGTGTCGAGCTGGCAGACCGCACCTGGCCCTCGAAGCGCATCACCGAGGCGCCGCGCTGGTGCGCGGTCGACCTGCGCGACGGCAACCAGGCGCTCATCGACCCGATGTCGCCCGAGCGCAAACGCGTCATGTTCGAGCTGCTCGTGAGCATGGGCTACAAGGAGATCGAGGTCGGTTTCCCCTCGGCGAGTCAGACCGACTTCGACTTCGTGCGCCAGCTGATCGAAGAGGACCTGATCCCCGAGGACGTCACCATCCAGGTGCTGACGCAGTGCCGCGAGCATCTGATCGAGCGCACCTATGAGGCGATCGCCGGCGCCAAGCAGGCGATCGTGCACTTCTACAACTCCACCAGCGTGCTGCAGCGCGAGGTCGTGTTCCGCTCCGACCGCGAGGGCGTCGAGCAGATCGCGCTGGAGGGTGCTCGCCTGTGCCGCGAGTTCGAGAAGCGCATCCCCGACACCGAGGTGTACTACGAATACTCCCCGGAGAGCTACACCGGCACCGAGCTGGAGTACGCCGTCGAGGTCTGCAACGCCGTCATCGAGGTGCTCCAGCCCACCCCCGACCGCAAGGTGATCATCAACCTGCCGGCGACCGTCGAGATGGCGACGCCGAACGTCTACGCCGACTCGATCGAGTGGATGCACCGGCACCTGGCGCAGCGCGAGAACGTCATCCTGTCGCTGCATCCGCACAACGACCGCGGCACCGCGATCGCGGCCGCCGAACTGGGCTACATGGCCGGGGCCGACCGCATCGAGGGCTGCCTGTTCGGCAACGGCGAGCGCACGGGGAACGTCGACCTGGTGGCCCTTGGCGTCAACCTGTTCACGCAGGGAATCGACCCGCAGATCGACTTCAGCGACATCGACCAGGTCAAGCGCACCGTCGAGTACTGCAACCAGCTGCCGGTGCCTGAGCGCAGCCCGTGGGCGGGCGACCTCGTCTTCACCGCCTTCAGCGGGTCGCACCAGGATGCGATCAAGAAGGGCTTCGAGGCGATGGCCGCGAAGGCCGAGGAGCAGGGAGTCTCGATCGACGAGATCGAGTGGGGCGTGCCCTACCTGCCCGTCGACCCGAAGGACCTGGGCCGCTCGTACGAGGCGGTCATCCGGGTCAACTCGCAGTCCGGCAAGGGCGGCGTCGCCTATCTGCTGAAGACCGACCACGCCATCGACCTGCCGCGCAAGCTGCAGATCGAGTTCTCCGGCGTCGTGCAGGCGAAGACCGACGCCGAGGGCGGCGAGGTCACCAGTGAGCAGATCTGGAAGATCTTCAACGACGAGTACCTGCCCGCCGACGACGCCGCACAGAAGTGGGGCCGCTTCGAGCTGCTCGGCACACAGACCCGCAGCGACATGTCCGGCGAGGTCGTGCTCGACGTCGT